>JAZUJK010000016.1:0-66863 GCA_045642705.1 Acutalibacteraceae bacterium | reverse complement strand
AGTTTCGCCGTTAACAACCATTTTTGCATATCTAATTTTTTCTTCTGGGGTGTACTTTTTAAACTTTTGCCCTTTTGACGCCATCAAACTAACCTCCTCACAAAATTATTGATTTGCGAAAGCAAAGTTTTCCTTTGCTTTTGATAATTGGACAGTAGCGCAAGCACAAACAGAAGTCAAGGTCTTTAGAGCAAAGCGTGCCTTTACTTCTGTTTTGGTTGTGCTATACAAAAAAAAGAAAGTAGACACTTTTTTAAGTGTCTACTTTCATCTTACACCTTCACATTTCGGGGAGGTTATTTTTATTCGATTACCTAGGGTCAGGATCTGGCACCTTAGGAAGATCGTGATTGTATACAGAACCTACGATACGGTTTCTGCCTGTTTCTTTTGCAATATAGAGATTATCATCAGCAGCGCCGATAAATGCCTCTGTGGTCTTCATATTAGACTTTAATTGTGCCACACCACCACTTATTGTAACAGGACGATCGATTTCGTCTGTAATCTTCATCGAGCTGAATGTCTGACGAATCTGATCTGCACGCGCAATTGCAACTTCTTCTGTTGCACCTGGCATTACAAGGACAAATTCCTCGCCGCCATAACGGGATACGATATCATAATCACGACAACTCTTAATAAGAGTGCTAGAGAGTGCTTTAATTACTTCGTCTCCTACTAGATGACCATAGTCATCATTGATTCTCTTAAATTTATCAATATCGAACATTACAACAGCCATATTCTTGTTCTGAGAAATTGCGCTGTCCATACCGCTCTCAAGATACTTGATAAGGAAACGTCTATTGTAAGCGCCTGTGAGAGGATCCTTTACAGCGAGTTCTTCCATCTGAGCAAGAAGTCTATCTGTCTTAGCTTGCTGCTTCTCAAAGTTTCTGGATAGAATCTTTACAAGAACAGCGATACAAGATGCAACAACTATGAGGTCACAGAATGTATCGAGATATTCATTTCCGTGGTATACGCATAAGTCTGTGATAAGATCGTGAAGGTTATGCCAGTTTGTTGCATCAGCATAGAGAATAAGTCCATACCATGCGAATGCACATACAACGAGGATGGATCCTTTTACTACACTATCGAGCATAAGTACGGAAAATACTATAGCAATAACAAAATATATTGGCATACCACTCATAATGCCACCGAGAGTGCAATATAGGAATGGCATAATAAAGAAGTTCATTCCTACAGCAACTATACCTATTAGAACATCGATATTCTTGATGACTTTTGAAAGCGGATATAGGGCAAGACATGTAACACAACAGATTGCACATGCCATAAGTCCTAATTTTGAATTATCGCCACCAGTTGAATTACTAATGAGGTTTGCAATGGTAGCAAGAAGTGAGAAAATTGGTGCGCCAAAACATACTATGTGAAAGAATCTCCTCTTGATAGGTACACTATCGCCAAAAAGGCTGTTAAAGAAGGGATAAAGCTTTTCTTTCATTTCTTAATATCCTCCTAGATATTATTTGTCTGCTGAACCTTTCCAAATTATCTTATTTCTACCGGTTTCTTTTGCTGTATAGAGATATTCGTCGGCAACAGCAATAAATTCTTCTACGGTATTAAATGTTGCAACATATCCTGCAACACCACCGCTTATTGTTACTGGTCTATCGATAGCATCTGAGAAGCTAGATGCTTCAACTTTCGTTCTTATCTGTTCTGCGCGCGCATAGGCAGTTTCTTCTGATGCGCCTGGCATAACGAGGATGAATTCCTCTCCGCCATATCTTGCAACTACATCATAGTTACGGCAGCTCTGGATAAGAACGCTTGAAAAGCCCTTGATGACTTCATCTCCAACTAGGTGTCCGAAATCATCGTTTACTCTCTTGAACTTATCAATATCAAACATGATGATTGAGAGAGGAGCACGTGTTTCTTTGTGCTTTTCAATGCCGGATTCAATATATTTAAGTAGGAAACGTCTGTTGTAAGCGCCTGAAAGTGGATCTTTTACTGAGAGTTCCTCAAGTTGTTTTAGAAGTTCGTTTGTACGTTTTTGCTGGAATTCAAAGCATAGCGCAAGTACTTTTACAAGCACTGATGTGGAGAGACCCACGGTGAAGAAGTCCATCGCTTCATCGAGATACATATATTGCTCAGGCATGTAATAGAACACATCACCGAAAACGTAACTGTATTTAGAAGCGAAGAAAAATACGAGTGCATACCAGATAGACTCTAGTATCATCATAATAATCATAGGCTTCCAATCAAGCATGAGCACCGTAAATACAAGGCCCATTACGAAATAGATTGGCATACCACTGTTGATACCACCAACTGTTACGAAGAGTCCTGGGAATAGGATGAAGTTTAGTCCTACAAGGCATACTAGAATAGAAAAGTTGAGATTCTTAGTAATGCGTGAAATTGCAAATGTTATAAGGAAGAAGAATATGCATGTTATGCATATTACCATTCCTGGAAGACCTACTCCCCAGAGATCGTGTGTCGAACGACTAATGGTGATAGCAGATGCAAGCGTCGCAAGTACAGTTGCTAGCGAACCGCCGAGACTTGCGAAATTAAAAAAGCGTTCGCGTAGTGGCAACTGGTCTCCAAATAGAGAGAGCGCCACATTTTTAAGACGTTCCATAATTATCCCCTTTATATATGATTATACAAGTACATATATTATAACATAAAATAAAGAGATTTCATTCACTTTTTTATTCAAATCGCTTAAAAGGTAAACAAAAAAGTCCCATATTTTATGGGACTTTTCACAATTTGCTGTTTAAATGTCATAATCAAGTTCAACAGGACAGTGGTCACTGCCGAATATTTCTTGATGTATTTTAGAATCGATTATTAAATCTTTCCCATTTTCTGATACAAGGAAATAGTCAATACGCCATCCAGCATTGTTGGCGCGGGCATTAAATCTATATGACCACCAAGAATATTCCACTGTATCCGGATAGAGATATCTAAATGAATCTATAAATCCAGCATCAAGGAGTTCACCGAATTTTCCGCGTTCCTCATCTGAAAATCCTGCGTTTCCAGCATTGGATTTTGGATTTTTAAGATCTATCTCATTGTGTGCAACATTGAGGTCGCCACAAATAATTACAGGTTTTTCTTTGGCAAGATTTGATGCGTATTCACGCAATTTGTCTTCCCATTCCATTCTAAAGTCTATTCGTTTTAGACCATCTTGGGCATTAGGAACATATAGTGTTATAAAATAATAATCTGGGAATTCAAGAGTTATAGCTCGCCCCTCTGCATCATGGAGCGGACTTCCGATACCATAGTTTACGGAGAGAGGTTCTTCCTTGGTGAAAATTGCTGTTCCAGAATAACCTTTTTTCTCGGCATAGTTCCAATATTGATGATAGGATGGGAGGTCAAGTTCAAGTTGTCCTTCCTGCATCTTGGTCTCTTGAAGGCAGAATATATCAGCGTCAAGTGAATTAAATGATTCGAGGAAATCCTTATTTACACATGCACGTATGCCATTTACATTCCAAGAAATGAATTTTTTCATGAGATAACCTCTTATATTCCATATTCGCGAACTCCATTTTGGAAGTCCTTGTATTCCTTATAATAATGGAATTTATGATCCTTATCTGTAAAGAAGAAGTAGTAATCGGTCTTTTCAGGCCATAATGCTGCAATGATTGCTGCTCTAGTTGGATTGCATATAGGGCCACGTGGAAGACCTTTGATTTTAAGGTCATAACCGTTGTTAGTACAATATGCGCCGAAAAGAGCATTGTAATCAAGACCGTTTTTCTTGATATAATCTGCCATTTTAACTTCGATATATTGACGGGTTACATCACTACCTATATAGGCAAATCCCTTGCCTGGATTATCAAGACGATTGTGGAAAACTGAGGATACTTTTCGCATTTCAGCAAGGCCTTCCATATCGGAATTTAGATTTGCCTCTGATTGAATAACAGATGCGAGTGTGATTACTTCTGCCATAGTCATATCGAGTTCGGCAGCTCTTTCATAGCACGATTTTCCACCAAATCCATATGTCTCTTGATTGATAATCGAAGACATTTTGTTGTTCATAGTTTTAAGGAAAATACTAAGAACACGCACTGGATCGTCATCAATATAGAACTCATAAGTATTAGGATAGATATATCCTTCGAGCAAGAAAATCTTGTTCTCAGGCGTAACACCATTTAATAGTGTAGAATAGTTGTCAGGCATTGCTTGGCAAGCTTCAATAAAGGAAGAAGCGCTACATACTTGCTTTTTCTCAAGTAATTCGGCTGTTGCAAGCAGCGTGAGACCAGGTTTTACAAGCACTTTTACAGTAGGTCTAGATGACTCAGCCTCTGTTGTGGTCTCATGTGGATCATCTGCAAAGCCGAGTTGCCATGCAATAGTTGCACATCCTGAGAAAGAGAATAGGAATGACATTGCCATGACAAGTATTATAAATATTGAGATGATTCTGTTTGATTTACTATACATAATACTATCTCCATATATTTGATATATTAAGTAATATATATTTTACCGATAAAGTGGTAATAAAGCAACCAAAAATGCGAATATAAAAACCGTAGGACCCCCTGCCATTGGCAGGAGGTCCTAACTGTAGCCTGTATTAAAAGTCCCCTAGACTTTTATTCTTATTTCTTGTAATACTTGAGAGCACCTGGCATACCTGTAAGTGAACCAGCGAAGTCAAGCATATCTGTGATAGCTGAGATCTTCTCAGATGTTGTAAGCTTTGGAATTGGCCATGGGATGTAATTCTTAGCAGCATCCTCAGCAGAAAGTGGAGGAAGTTCAAAGATCTTATCCTCGTGATGCTTAGGAACGTCTACTGCCTTACCCTGGAGAATCCACTTGCCTCTGTAGAACATTGTACCAAGGAGACATGGAACAGCGATAGGAATAAGAGCTGTGTTGCCCCAAGGACGAAGCTGTGGGTTAACAACGCCGAGAGCGTTGCAAGTAGCATTAAGACACTCAGCTGGGTTACAGCAACCCTTGATTGGATAATCAGCTATAGCAAGCATATCCTCGCCGCAGCACTTACCCATAACCATGATCTTCTTGCCACCGTTTACGATGTCGTTCTTAGTATATGGCTTACCGTTCTTGTCGAACCAGTACTTTGTACCATTGATTTCAACACCAGGACCCTCAACGATGAAGAGGTCAGGGTTGTGTGGCTTAGCAGGTCCATAAAGAGCACCAGCAAAGCCCATACCGATTGATGAAAGGCATCCGCCTACGCAAGCCTGCTCGAGAGCAAATGCTTCGTCTGGAGTTACCTTGTTAGGATCTGTGATCTTAGGAGCGCCTGGAAGTGTATGACCAGCAAGAGCAACAAGACCTGGGAAGTGCTCAACGATCTCACCACGCATTACTGATGGGCAAGCTGGACGGAAAGGAGTAACGCGAACGTTACCAATGATTTCAACATCCTTGTCACCGAATCCACGCTTATCAGCTTCCTGGATGAGCTTGTTCTCTGCTGGATCAAAGCCCATCATATAAGTTGTGATACGGTCAGCTTCTACAGACTGGTTAGAAGCAACGATCATATGTACATCAACAGGATCAACAGGTGCAGGAGTGTTACCTTCACCACCGATGATACCATCGATTACTGTAAGGTTTGGCTTGAAGAGATAGAGCATATCTGCAAGCTTCTTATTGATGTCATGAGTGTGGTTACGCTCACGAAGGAAATAAGGGATTGTACCCATAGCGTTCTTGAAACCAAGAGTAACGCCTGTGTAGATGTTTGTCTTCATCTTAGGAACTGAGATGTAGAATGCCTTACCGTTTACGATATCATCAAATGTATCTGGGATAAGGATTTCCTTCATTACTTCAGCCTTAGGAAGCATGTAACGTACTACTGGACGTCTCTCAAGAGGTACAAGATCTGCACCGTACTGCTTAGCAATCCAATCATAGTGAGTGATTTTGAAAGAACCAGCAGCTGGGAATGGCTTACCTGATGACTCAGCAATGATGATGTTCTTGTTGTACTTCTTTACCCAATTTACAACAGCCTCGAATACACGTGGGTCAGTTGTCTCTGGGAAATCTGTACCACCATCTTTGTCATAGTAACCAGAGTTGTGGTAAACGTTTACAAGGTTAGGCTTGATGATTACTTTCTCGTAACCAGCCATTTCCTTTGCGATGCCTGTGCGTGCATCGAGATCATCGAGAGCGGCAAAAACTGTCTCGCGGATAGCTTTTACGTCCTCTCTCTCAAAATATTCGTATGTACCATAGTTGTCAGGAAGGGCAACGAAGTCCTTAGAATAGTCCATTACTGGAGCATCCTTAAGGATGACATAACTTTTAGCCATTTTATTTCCCCCTTATATAGTTTAAATTTTTCAACAAATAAAATAGACTGCATTATAATATAACATAAATTTATACTGCGCGCAATTATAAAAGCATTTAAAGACTGTTAAATAATTAACACAAAGCCCCTACCTATTAGGCAGGGGCTAGTTTTAATTATTTTTTTACTCTCTTGGAAACATACGGCTTAGGATTTTCAAATGCGTTAAGTTTCTTCTTGCCAGTACCTTTTAGGTACTTGATGATAGGCTCTACAGCGTCGTGCAAGTCATCATCCATATATGATTCGTATTGCTCGAAAAGACTGTTGTCCTTGGCCATGTTTACGCCAAGAATTGAAACGGCGATGAGGCTCTGCATGTCATTGTCGCCCTCTTCATAGAAGATGTTGAATGACTTGAAAACTTTCTTTAGAGTGTTTCTGTCGCCACGCTTCATACAATCAAGGATGAGCGGTGTTACATAGGTTTCAAAATACTCCTCTGGAAGGAACATTTCATATTTCTCAATATTCTCATCCATTTTACCCTTGATATCAGGGAAAATTACTTCCATACGAGAAGCAAGATTCTCTGGAAGATAAGTGATTGTACTATCACTATTTTTCTTCTTTTTCTTGCCCTTGTCGAGGAACTCTTCAATCTCTGGAGTCATAGCGGTTGAAGCTTTTCCCTTAGCGGTTTTTCCAGCATATACAATCTCTGTGCCGTAATATTTTCCAACTGCTTCACAAGCAACATTTGCAGCAGATTTTGTAAGCTTATCTGACCACTCTTCATCCTCAAGATCGAAGAGGGTAGATGCTACAGTTTTCCACTCCTGTCCCTGTGCTTTGCACTTGATATTTAAAATGTTCTCTTCAAATGTGAATTCAACCTCTCCATATTCGCCAGAATATGTGATGGCATCAGCTGTATCATCGGGACTTGCTGCGCTTGTGAGAGCGAGACCAGCAGCACCCATGGTACCGTCAACAGACTTTATAAGAGTAGCAAGAGCTTCCTTCTTTGAAATCATTCTTTTCACCTTTGTTTTCTTGAAATAATATGAGATATTTTACCATATGTACAGAGGTTTGTCATTATTAATTTTCAATTGAAGAAACTACTGAATTGTGGTAACATATTGTATTGTTATGTATATATAAAACGTTTTGGAGGCGCCATAATGAAAAACGTATTAGTTCTGTTTGGAGGTTGCTCTAGTGAGCATGATGTTTCTGTTGTATCAGCAGCATCTGTTATCTCTAATATCAATGCAGAAAAGTATAACATTTATATGATGGGTATTACCAAGGATGGTAAATGGTATCTATATGAGGGACCAGTAAGCAGTCTCCCTGAGGATAAATGGCTCAATGATGGAAAACGCACCAAGGCTTTTGTGGCGCCAGATAGAGATGTCCATGGTGTTGTTGTACTCCGTGAAACTGGACCGGAGACTATTTATATTGACGTCGCTTTCCCTGTTTTACATGGTAAAAACGGAGAGGACGGCACAATTCAGGGACTGTTCCAACTTGCGGGCATTCCATTTGTCGGATGCGATATGACATCAAGCGCTGTATCAATGGATAAAATTCATACTAATACAATCGCTGATGAGTGGAAGATTCCACAGGCAAGATGGGATTTCGTGACTAGACATTCATATGAGACAGGAGTTAAAACATTGGAGTCTGTTGTTAATAAACTCGGATATCCAATTTTCGTAAAGCCTGCCAATGCGGGTTCATCTGTCGGTATATCCAAGGCACATGATTTTGATGAGCTGAAAGCTGGGCTTATGCTTGCATTCGAGCACGATGATAGAGTTCTATTCGAAGAGTTCATCGATGGTTACGAAGTTGAATGTGCTGTACTCGGAAATAACGATCTATTCACAGGCGTTGTTGGACAGATTACACCGGCAAATGAGTTCTATGATTATGATGCAAAATATTCCAATGCAGCAAGCATCTTGAACATCCCAGCTCTCGTATCTGAGGAGAGCCGTGATAAGGTTGCTCAGCAGGCAGTCAAGACATTCAAGGCACTTGGATGTAGCGGATTTTCAAGAGTGGATTTCTTCGTTAGAAAGTCAGACAATGCAGTACTTTTCAACGAGATTAATACAATTCCTGGTTTCACAAGCATTAGTATGTATCCTAAAATGATTGAGGCCGCAGGAGTATCATATGGTGAACTCTGTGATAGATTGATAGAGCTCGCAATAGAGAAGTGGGGAAAATAAATTTGAATTCAAACGAGAATTTAAATGAGAATTTAAATGAGAATTATAAAATAACCATTGTTGATAAGCATAGTTCAAATGGCGAAAAATCCGAGTCGAAAAGCGAACTTATGGGTGACCTAAATTATGCGCAGAATGGCTATATTATTAGATATGTTGAGCATGCGGGGGACTTCGCGGGTGCGATGACCAAGATATTCGTGAAGGAGCCAGACACGGTGCGACTGTCCCGTGGAGGAGAGCTTGCTCTCGAGATTTTGCTCGAGGGAGGCAAGCGCCATAGTTGCTTTTATGACACGCCATTTGGCAAGCTGCAAATGGGCGTTTTCGCGAAATCCGTATGTTCCCGCATGACAGAGCATGGCGGAAGACTTAGTTTCTCATACACGCTCGACGTCGGTGGCGGAGAAGTGTCTGAGAATGAACTTATAATTGATGTTAAGGAGATTCATAATGTCTAAAATCGTATTTGAGGCAAGAGAACAACTCAGATCATTGATTGAAAAATCTGTAGCAGAACTCGTTACAGATGGAACAATCGGTGATGCAGAACTTCGTGAATATAAAGTGGAAGTTCCAGCAGATCATAGCAATGGCGATTTTTCTGCCAATGTAGCCATGGTCAATGCAAAAGTATTTGCAATGCCTCCTAGAACTGCTGCAGAAAAAATCGTAGAAAAAATGAATCTCGATGGAACATATTTCAGCAAAGTAGAGGTTGCAGGTCCTGGATTTATGAACTTCTTCCTAGCAGATAAATATTATGCTGATGTGCTCGTTGATATCTATGAGAGCGGAGATAAATATGGCCGTTCAAATTATGGAGAAGGCAAGAAAATCCTTGTTGAATTTGTATCTGCAAATCCAACAGGCCCTATGCATATGGGTAATGCAAGAGGCGGCGCACTTGGTGACTGTCTCGCATCAGTACTTGACTGGGCTGGTTATTATGTAGAGCGTGAGTTCTATATAAACGATGCAGGAAATCAGATTGAAAAATTTGCCCTATCTCTTGATATTAGATATCAGCAGCATTTTAAGGGCGAGGATGCTATTGAACTCCCTGAGGACAGCTATCATGGAAATGATATTGTAGAACTCGCAGCGCTTTTTGCTGATGAATATGGTGATAAATATCTTAGCGAGCCAGAGGAAGTGCGCCGCGATGCACTTGTAAAATTTGCTCTCCCACGCAATATTTCCAATATGAAGGCTGCTATGGAAAAGTATAGAATTGATTATGATACTTGGTTCCATGAGAGCACACTTCATGAGAGTGGAGAAGTAAAAGATACGATTGATGAACTCACCAAGAGAGGCTATACATATGAGAAAGATGGCGCTCTCTGGTACAAGAATATTGAGGTTCAAACAGCAATGCTTCGAGCTGCTGGAAAATCAGATGCAGATATTGAAAAGCTTGACCTAAAGGACGATGTTCTAATTAGAACAAATGGAAATCCAACATATTTTGCAGTAGATATTGCTTATCATAGAAACAAAATCATGCGTGGATTTAATACACTTATTAACATCTGGGGCGCCGACCACCATGGTCATGTTGCACGTATGAAAGGCGCGCTCGAGGCACTCGGCCTCGGCGGAGATAATTTGGACGTTATTTTAATGCAGCTTGTTCGCTTAATGCATGGCGATGAAGTTGCTAAAATGTCCAAACGTACAGGTAATGCTATAACACTTACAGACTTGCTTGATGATATTCCAATCGATGCTGTAAGATTCCTCTTCAATATGAGAGAGGCAGGTTCTCAGATGGACTTTGATCTCGATCTTGCAGTTGAGCAGAGCTCACAGAATCCAGTTTATTATTGCCAATATGCCCATGCGAGAATCTGCAGCATTTTGCGCAAACTGGAGGAGGAAAACATTCCGGTTTCTGCCGCAAGTGCTGATGTTCTCACAAGACTTGTAGAGCCTGAGGAGAGAGAACTTATTCGTCATCTTGCTGCTCTAACAGACGAGATAATCTATGCAGCAAAGGCTTATGACCCAGCAAGGATAACACGTTATCTTATGGAACTCGCAACTCTCTTCCACAAGTTCTATAATGCTTGCCGTGTAAATGTTGAGGACGAAGAACTTAGAAATGCAAGAATTCATCTCTGTTTGTGCACTAAGAATGTTCTCGCAAATGTTCTAAATATGATGAGCATTACAGTTCCTGAAAAAATGTAAAAAATAACCCATCTCTGAAATCAGAGATGGGTTTTATTTTGTCTATTTTAGTTCTCTGGGAAGAAAGAATCATGAACAGCAGCAACTGCTTTGTCAGCGTCTTTCTTGGCAACAAGAACAGAGATTTTAATCTCACTTGTAGAAATCATCTGGATGTTGATACCCTCATCATAGAGTGCTTCGAACATCTGAGATGCTGTACCTGGATGTGTCTCCATACCAGCGCCTACGATAGAAATCTTGGATACATCTGAGTCAATGATAATGTCCTTAGGATCAAGGTCTGGGAAAGCTTCAAGAGCAGCTTCTTTTGCTGCTTCGCCAGATTCATCAGGAACTGTGAAAGTGATGTCCTTAGTGCCATCACGACCAACTGATTGAAGGATGATATCTACATTGATTCTCTTGGCTGCGAGCTTGGAGAAGAGTTTGAATGCAACACCAGGGTTGTCAGGTAATTTAAGTATTGAAACACGAGTTGCGTCATCGTCTTTTGCAACGCCGCGAATAAGCATTTTTTCCATTTTAATTGCCTCCTTAACTATTGTGCCAGGTTCACGTTTGATACTGGACAATACTTCGAGTTCTACATTATATTTTTTAGCCATCTCAACTGAACGGTTGTTGAGTACCTGAGCGCCGCATGAAGCGAGTTCAAGCATTTCATCATAAGTGATTTCGTCGAGCTTAATAGCACCTGGAACTTTTCTAGGATCTGTTGTATAAACTCCGGTTACATCAGTGAAAATCTGGCATTTATCAGCACCGAGAGCAGCTGCAAGAGCTACGGCTGATGTGTCAGAACCGCCACGACCGAGAGTGGTTACATCGTCATATTTGTTGATTCCTTGGAATCCTGCAACTACGATGATTTTATGCTGATCGAGTTCCTTATGGAGACGTTCTTTTTCTATTTTCTTAATGCGTGCTGATGTGTAAGACGAATTTGTATTAAATCCGGCTTGCCATCCAAGAAGCGAAACAACTGGGAGACCGAGCTTTTCGATTGCCATTGCAAGGAGTGCTATAGAAATCTGCTCTCCAGCTGAAACGAGCATATCATGCTCACGCTTGGAATGATTGATATTAATTTCATTGGCTTTAGCAATGAGATCATCTGTTGTATCGCCCTGAGCAGAAACGACAACAACTACATCGTTGCCTTCTGAATATGTGTCGGCTACAATTCCAGCAACTCTGTTGACACATTTGGCATCAGCGACAGATGAACCGCCAAATTTTTGTACTATAAGCGCCATAAAGTTTTCCTCCTTTAGCACTTTGCAACACGGAGGAGACTCTGCGCACTAAGACCTAATTTGTCGAGCTTTGCGCGGATGTCATTCTCTGTGAATGGTTCTGTAATAAATGCAAGTTCATCTTCTGGAGCATCCTCTCTCCAGAGAACTTTTAACTGGCCAAATTCTGCGCCGAGTCTTGAAAGTTCTGACTTGTTACAGTTAAGTCGAATATAGTACTCGTTTGGAATGGTTCTATAATCAACTATATTATTTTCGATTGGTGGTTCCCAATCGATAGGACGACGTGTTGTTAAATGACTGTTGCAGTCCATAACGTCGGCAACTACTGCGCTGGCAGTAGGAAGGCGTCCTGCGCCCTTGCCGTACATAACGACTTCACCAGTTGCATCGCCGTTTACACATACGGCATTGAATACATCGGATACTGCTGATAACTGAGAAGTTGATTTGACAACTGCTGGGCTAACTATCATATAGAGACGGCCGTCCTTGAGCTTCTGAGCAGTACCGATAAGTTTGATGGAGTCACCTGCGTTTGAAACATAAGATACATCATCGAGAGTAATCTTAGAAATTCCTTCACAGTGTACTTCATTTGGATATACATGATGGCCAAAGCAGAGTGCTGCAAGAATACAAATCTTGCGACAAGCGTCGTGACCTTCTATGTCGGCTGTTGGGTCCTTCTCTGCATATCCCTTGTCCTGAGCAATCTTGAGGGCTGTCTCGAAAGACATATTGTCAGTAATCATTCTTGTGAGAATGAAATTGGTGGTTCCGTTGAGAATGCCATTTACCGATTTGATATCATTGGCAACAAGGCAAACGCTAATTGGTCGAATGATTGGTATACCACCACCAACAGATGCTTCAAACATAAAGTTTACATTGTGCTCTTTTGCAATGCTAAGGAGGTCAAGGCCACGTTCGGCAACCAATTCCTTGTTGGATGTTACGACGTGCTTGCCTGCGCAAAGGCACTTAGATATAAAATCGAAAGCAGGAGTAAGTCCGCCCATGGTTTCAACAACGATACCAACACTTTCATCGTTTAATATGTCATTAAAATCCTTGGTAAACAGAGCCTCGTTTTCGTCACCAGGGAAATCGCGTAGATCTAAGATGTATTTGATATTTAAACCGAGGTCTTTTTTGTTGATAATTTCAACAACGCCAGAACCTACTGTTCCATATCCCATAACAGCTATGTTCATACGTAATACTCCTTTCAATTGTTTTTTCATAGAATAAAAAATATAATATCACAACAATTACATATAATAAAGAGTTTTTTATCATTGTTTATTAAAAAAATATGTTGTAAAATACTGACATACGGAGGTGTTATTTATGGCATCACTAATCAAGGACAGTCAGACCGATCGCAGACGTAAATTTATAATTGACGTCGTATACATTGTGATACTTGTTGCGGTCTTTATCCTATTTTTAAAATTTGCATTTTATCCTTTACTGCCAATAGAAATAGCAGTTTTGGTGGCACTTTTACTTCATAAACCAGTAGAAAAGATTGCGAAGAAAACCAAGATACCGAAAGGCATAACGGCCACAATTATAGTAATTCTTGTAATTGCGCTTCTTATTGTTGGCTTCTATGCACTTGGCGTAAGAATCGTGCGTGAACTTATGTCGTATGTACATTATGTTCAGGTAAAAATTCAAGACTATTCTTGGGTTGAGCATATCACTTATACAGTTATTGGAGCACTTCCTAAATTCCTTCAAAATGAGGTTATGCCAACTGTTGAAAATGTACTTCATCAGCTCAAACCAGCAATGGAAAATGACCTTGCTACTGGAGCAAATAGAATAAGCTTTGCTGCAATAGATTTTTCTGCACTTTTCGGAAATGAATCTGTGACAGGAACAATTACAGATTCACTTTCTAGCATCGGTTCTGGTGTTATTGCAACAGCAAAACAGATTCCAGCATTTCTTGTTGGTTTTGTAATTTGTATAGTTCTCTGCTGCTTTATGACAATTGAGTATGAGCAGATTGAATCTTTCATTAAAACGCACCTTCCAGGTGGAGAAAATAACATCTTATCTGAGACCAAAAAAGTGCTTGGACAGTCAGTTGGTAAGCTTGCAAAAGCATACTTCCTAATCTGCTGTATCACTTTCTCAGAAATGCTTATATCACTGAGCATTTTTAAACTTATTGGCATATTTGATAGCAACTATATTTTTGCTATTTCTTTGCTCACGGCACTTTTTGATATCCTTCCTGTTTTGGGTCTTGGAATGGTAATTATTCCTTGGATAATTTACTGTGTAATTGTAAGTGATTTCAAGATGGCAATCGGCCTTCTCATCATGTACATCATTATGTTCGTTATCCGTCATATCATTGAGCCGAAACTTGTGTCTGGAGCTATGAGTCTTCCATCTGCTCTAACACTTTCTGTAATGTATATTGGACTTAAAATGTTCGGCGCAGTAGGCATGTTTGCCTTCGTAATCGCGCTTTATTGTATAGTTGCTCTGGAGAAGGAAGGGGTAATTCAAATCTTCCCTAAGATTGAAGAAGATGCGCCTAAAATTCCAGAGGAAACCCCAGAAATTCCCGCAGAAGAACCTGCTGTGCAGCAGGAATAAACAGATTGGAATTCTATAAAAATGGATGTAACAAAAGATGAAGTAAAGGGCAATTTTTCTGTTGCTCTCGGACTCCTAGATTATGTAAATCCTGTATTTTATCTTGTGACTGTTGTCACCCTGGTTCTCAATCTAAAAGGCGTTTTGGAGCTGCCTATGCTCATCGTATATTTGATGGGCGCATTGGTGTCAATAATCTTTGGCTTTACAATCCCAACTGTCAAGGTTTTAGTAGGCCTTGGCAAGATGAAATTTCAACTTCCAGTAAATCTTGTAACATACGTAAACATAGGAATTTTGACATCAGGGATTGTCCTTCTTGGACATATGTTAAAGCTAAAATTTATAGTGTGTTTTGCTATTGTTTTAGTCTCTATTTTGGCACTGCTTATTGCATATAAAAAGATTGAGAAATTCAACTCAATTGCGGTCCTAATTGGAGCAATTGGCTACCTGTTTATTTACATTTCTCTCATCACTCTTGCGCTGAGGGCGGGAGTGACAATATCCATTGTTTTTTATGCAATAGCGATATGCTTATATCTTGCTCTTGTATGCATTGGAGTGTTCGGAGATGTTATGAATGCCAAGGTGCATTGGGTGATAGAATCTTGCAACATATGTTGCCAGGGAAGCGTCGCAATAGCGACAGTTTTGATGTTTATTTTGTCAAAGTAAAAAGAAGCAAACACGGTGGCTTTTGCCACCGTGTTTTTTTCTACCTTTAATAATTTTACCGATATTGTTTATTTTTCGCGCGCGTTGTGATATAATATCAAAGTTATATATATAAAATAGGGGTAGTTTACTTATGATTATTATTTCTCCATCACTTCTCTCTTGTGATTTTTCCAAGATGGGCGAAGAAGTAAAAAGAATGGAAGATGGCGGTGCGCAGTGGATGCACATTGATGTTATGGATGGCCATTTCGTTCCTAATATCACAATAGGTGCTCCAGTTCTCAAGAGCTTAAAGCCAGTTATGAATAGTGTGGCTGATGTGCATCTCATGATTTCGGACCCACTAAAGTATATCGAAGATTTTGCCAAGGCAGGAGCAGACTATATCACATTCCATGTTGAGTCTGATTCAGATCCTGTTGAGACAATCAATAAGATTCGTGAATGTGGCTGTAAGCCTTCTATAAGTGTCAAGCCTGGTACACCAGCTGATGTGATTTATCCTTACCTTGACATGTTGGATATGGTTCTTGTTATGACAGTAGAGCCTGGCTTTGGCGGTCAGTCTTTCATGGCTGATATGATGCCAAAAGTTACAGCAATTCGTGAAGAATGTAATCGTCGCGGTCTCTGCGACATGCATATAGAAGTAGATGGTGGCATCAGCCTCGATACAATCGAGACGGCAGCCAAAGCAGGCGCCAATGTTTTCGTATCAGGTAGCGCAATATTCAAAGCACCAGATGCCAAGGCAATTATTACTGAACTGAAGGAGAAGGCAGCAGTATGAAAAACCTCCGCTCGTACATGATAGATATGCTTATCATGCTGGCAATTATTGCGGTGGTCGCTATTTATACTTATGGCGGTCGTGCATTGCTTTGCATATTGCTATCTATTCTTGCAGCAATAGCGACAGAGATTATTGCATATATTGCATTCATGAATCGCAATCCGGATAGGCTTGCTGATCTGTCTGCAATATTTACTGGCTTCGTCGTTGCACTTGCACTTCCGTCGACGGCACCACTGTGGCTTGCACCAGTTGCAAGCGCACTCGCAATTGCCATTGGCAAGTTGCCATTTGGCCATGCGGCATCTACGCCTTTCGTGCCGGCGGCTGTTGGACTTGGTCTTGTAACACTCAGCCATCCAACACTTGTATATACGTACCCTAATTTGTCAATTGGCGAATTGTCGGGCTCTATGTTCAAGGATGGCTTCGTGCAGGGAACATCACTTGCTGAAATGTTGCAGCAGTCCAAGGCAATTGGCACAAATGTGCTGAATGTACTTGATGTATTTGTAGGACGAATTCCAGGACCTATGGGAGCATCTTGCCTTATCTTGATGATAGGTGCGCTCCTCTATCTTGTAATTCGTAAGCAGCCAGGTGTTGTTGCTTCATTTAGTTTCCTAATTACATGCGCAATATTTGCTTTCCTATTCCCAAGAGTTTGGACAGGACGTATGTATTCTGTATTGATGGAACTCTCAGCAGGACTTCTATTCTATTCTGCTTTATTCTTTGTTGCAGACCCACTTACTGGGCCAAAGACCAATCCTGGCAGAATTCTATACGGAATCTGTGGCGGACTTCTTACTATGATTCTCCGCAGAGTGGGAACATATGAAGAAAGTGTAATATACGTTGTACTTCTTATGAATGCAACATCAGATATCTATGATGATATCGGAGCTACAATTTCTGGACTTATCAAGTCCAAGAAATCAAAAGATGCTCCTCTTGAGAAAGGAGGTAGCGTCAGTGAACAGCAATAGTTATCTTTTCCAAGAGATTCTTGCTAAGAATCCAGTGCTTGTTGCAACAGTAGGTCTATGCCCAGTTGTTGCTATATGCACATCTCTCAAGGCTGCACTTATCTTGTCTGTCATTACAATATTGACTCTCATATTTGCACAGCTTATCACATCACTGTTTTTAAAATTGTTACCTCAATGGGTGAGACTCGGTCTCTATACACTAATCAGCATGATAATCGTGGTTCCATCCATGTTGTTCGTTCAGAAGATTAGTCCAGAGACAATGCTTGCTCTTGGTATTTATTTCCCACTACTCGCAGTAAACCCACTTATCGTTCGTAACTGTGAGCGTGAGGCAATTGATGCAAGTGTTCTTACATCAATTGGCACATCAATCTGTGCCGGACTTGGGTATTCAATTGTTCTAATCATAGTTGGAATAATTCGTGAACTCCTCGGTAGTGGCACAATTTGGGGCGTACATGTATCTCCATTTGAACCAGCAGAAGCAATGCTTATGCCAGTAGGTGGATTTATTATCATTGCGTTCCTTGCAGCAATACTTCGCGCTTATTTCAGAAAAGTGGATCCAGAATTTGCAGATCAGCTTATTGCAAATGATAGAACTAATATCAAGGGAAGCAAGAAAGCCAAGCTTGCTCTCAAAGGTGCAAAATATGCGGACGGTTCAGTGGCTGCTCCTCGTGTTAAGAAGTCCAAGAAGGAATTGAGACACGAGCGCCAGCAAGTGGAACCACGCAACAAGATTCAGGTAATGACTCTCGAAGAGGCAGAGGAGCAGCGTGCTCAGAACCTTCCGCCTGTTGAGACGACATTGCAGGTTGAACTTGCTCCAACAGATGTTGAGGATTATGCAAATGATGAACCATCATTTGAAATTCCAAATGAGATTCCTCGTGAGACCATCCAAGAATATGATCCTGATCCTACTATGGCAACTGCAACTGATAAGACATCGAGATTTGAATTTATAACTCTCGATCTTAACAAGGACAATACCACAGCTGATCAGAGAAAATATGCGAAGGCTGTTGAAGAAAGCAGACGAGAGAAACCACAGAAGCAAAAGACTAAACGTGGTCAGACTCGAAAAGTTAAGAGTGAGGAGGAGACTGATAAATGAGACTGATTTCAGCTATTATTGCGGCATTTATCTATGTTGCCTTCACACAGAATCTTGTATTTACTGGCGGTTATGGTGCTAGTGAAGCTATCCGTTCAGCAGCAAGACCGAGACAGATTGCACTCTTCTCAATTATGATTGCTTTCTTCTCAACTGTAACATCACTCATATGCAGAGTGCTTATTTTCATTCCAGCACTCAAGAATGGATCCGTAATATTATCACTTGCTGTTTATACTGTTGTGCTCACAGTTATCTATTTCATAACAGTAATCGTTTTGCGAATCCTTCTTAGAAGTTCTGACTGGACAGATGTTGAGGAAGAGAAGTTCTTCCGCCAGACAGCACTATCTGCATTCAATACAATCGTTCTTGCAATTCCTTTCATCAATCAGAGAGCAACTTATGGTGTTGGTGAATCAATTGCTCAGGGTATTGGTGCTGGCGTTGCTTTCCTTGTCGCAACTACATTTATTCATATGGGAATGAAGAAGCTTGAGGACAATCAAGACATACCAATGAGTTTCAAGGGAGCTCCAGCTCTACTTATGTACATTGCAATTATTTGCCTTGCTTTCACAGGCATTCTTGGCAAATCATTGTTCTTCTAATTTTTAAATCTTAGCGAAAGGAGGACCATAATGGAGTGCTATTTTGACAATAGCGCAACGACCAAGCCAGCAAGCGCTGTCGTTGATGCTATGGTTTTAATGCTAACAGAAAATTATGGAAATCCTTCTTCGCTTCATCGCTTAGGTGATCTTGCAAGCAATAGTTTGGAAGAATCGAGAGAGACGATTGCGCGAGCACTTGCATGTGGTAAGGATGAGATATATTTCACATCCGGTGGTACAGAGAGCAATAATATTGCGATTATGGGTGCGGCACATGCACTTAGGCGTCGTGGCAATCGTATTGTAACAACATCTATAGAACATCCATCAGTGCTGGAGTGTATGGATGCACTCGAGGCAGAGGGCTTTGAAATAATCAAACTCCCTGTGGATGATAATGGACTTGTATCTGTAGAGGATATCAATGGGGCGGTAAACAGCCAGACAATCCTCGTTTCTATGATGTACGTAAATAACGAGGTTGGAAGTGTTCAACCGATTAAGGCTGCTGTGTCCGCCGTAAAACGTTCAGGTGCACCAGCACTTGTGCACTGTGATGCAGTGCAAGCATTTGGCAAGTTATCCTGCAGTGTTCGTGAACTCGGTGTGGATATGATGAGTATCAGTTCTCACAAAGTTCATGGTCCAAAGGGACAAGGTGCTCTATATCTTAGAAAGGGCACAAGACTTAAATCATATGTACTCGGCGGTGGCCAAGAAAATGGTATTCGCTCAGGTACACAGGGTATGCCACAGATAGTTGGATTTGCCACAGCAGTGCGTGAGATAGGTGAGATAGATAAGAACTATGCTACGGTAGCAGGTCTTAAAAAACTTTTGCTTGATAAACTATCCAGCATAGAAAATCTATCAATCAATTCAAATTCTGATTTTCCATATATTTTGAATATTTCCCTCATAGGAGTCCCAGCAGAGGTCCTAAGAAACTATCTATCTGAGTCCGGTGTATATGTCTCTACTGGTTCAGCTTGTTCCAAGGGACATCGCAGTTATGTCCTATCTGCAATGGGTCTTGATCCTAAGGTAATTGATTCGGCAATCAGAATTAGCTTCTCGAGATTCAATACAGAGGAAGAGGTAAATTATCTCGCTGAAAAATTGATAGAGGCAAATAATAAATTGAGAAAAGTTTAGAGGAAACTGATGAAAGAAATTATTCTTATAAAAAATGGTGAGATAGCGCTCAAGGGACTCAACCGTTCCACTTTTGAGGATGCTCTTGTCAAGAATATCAAGAGACGTCTCTCTCCACTATTTAGCGCTGACATCAAGAAGTCTCAGTCCACAATTGTTATTACTCCATTATCTGAGAATCCAGATATGGACAAAGCAGTTGAACAGATTTCAAGAGTTTTTGGAATCGCTGGCTTCTCAAGGGCTGCTGCCTGTGAGAAGGATATGGATGTAATAAGATCCGTTACTGTAGATTATCTCAGGGACCAATTGCTTGATGCTAGGACTTTCAAAGTAGAGGCTAAACGTTCTGATAAAACATTCCCACTGAAGTCTCCAGAGATATGCATGGAACTCGGTGCTACTATTTTGCAAAATTATCCGCACATTTCTGTCGATGTCCACAATCCGGACATTGTTGTAAATATTGAGGTGCGTGAACAATATACATATATCCACGGAAATCAAATTAGGGGCGCGGGCGGAATGCCGGTGGGTACGTCTGGCCGAGCTGCTGTTATGATTTCAGGTGGAATAGATAGCCCTGTTGCAGCTTATATGATGTCGAGGCGTGGATTGTCACTTGACGCAATCCACTTTGCGTCCCCACCATATACAAGCGCCCGCGCTGAGCAAAAGGTACATGAATTGCTTGGCAAGGTTTCCAAGTACAGTGGAACAATCAATTTGATGGTGGTTCCATTTACAGAGATACAGGAGCACATCAAGGACGACTGTCCAGAAGATTTATTCACAATCATCATGAGGCGTATGATGGTGCGTATTGCACAGGAACTCGCTGAGCGTCAAGGTGATGGCGCACTCATTACTGGTGAGAGTCTAGCCCAAGTCGCAAGTCAGACTATGCGCGCAATAGGTTGTACAGATGCTGTTGCAACAATGCCAGTATTTAGACCACTTATTGGTATGGACAAGAATGATATAGTGGAAATTTCTAGAAAGATTGATACTTTTGAAATTTCAATTCAGCCATATGAGGATTGCTGCACGGTATTTACGCCAAAGCATCCGAGACTGAGACCAACACTTGATGATGTAATTGAAGCAGAGAAGGCTCTCGATATGGATGCTTTGATTAAACGTGCAGTGGATGGCGTGAAATTGATTGTAATTGATAAATCTATTGAAATATGAGGTGTTTTTATGGACTTTCAAATGGTCCAAGATAAAAACATAATATTGACCGAACATCCAGAGAGTCAGATTACGGATATTGCAGAATTCGTTGTTCATGAATTGATAAAACGGGATATGCATATAAGTATTGCTGAATCGTGTACAGGTGGAATGGTAGCCGCCTGCATCACAGACATATCGGGTGCGTCCAATGTCTTTGAGTGTGGAATTGTATCATACTCAAACGACGTCAAGAAGAGGCTCCTAGATGTTGATAAAAGTTGGCTGGATAGCGCAGGCCCTGTCAATCCAGAGACCGCTGTTATGATGGCGACTGGAGTGAAAGAAAAGGGTCAAGCAGATATCGGCATAGGTATCACAGGAGTTGCTGGCCCTGGTCCAGATGGAGATCATCCAGAAGGTGAGATATACATCTCCCTCGCAACGAATTGCAAAGCATATGTGATAAAACTTATGACTCGCACAGAGAACCAGAGAGACTATAACAGGCAACTCGCAGTATTAAACGCATTAAATCTTACAAAATTGTTTTTAGAAAACAACCTTCAGGAGGACTAATGTATGGCAAACACTAAGAAAAAAATTGAAGAAGTAGTGGAAGAACCTACAGAGCAATTGTCGCTTGAAGGTGTAGCAGAAGAACCTGCTGAGAAAAAGACCACTAAGAAGTCTTCAACAACTAAGAAGGAAACTTCCAAGACCAAGAAAGAGCCTGCAGAGAAGAAACCTGCCGCAGAAAAAAAGACTGCTGCCGAGAAGAAGACAACAGAAAAGAAGACTTCTACAACCAAGAAAGAACCTGCTGAGAAGAAGACAACCGAAAAGAAAGCTTCAACAACTAAGAAGGAAACAGCAGAGAAAAAGACTACTGAAAAGAAACCAGCAGAAAAGAAGACAACCGAAAAGAAGACAACTGAAAAGAAGACTTCAACAACTAAGAAAGAACCTGCTGAGAAAAAGACTTCTACTACCAAGAAGTCCACATCCAAGAGCAAGTCTTCTAAAGAGGAATTTGAATCAGCACTTGCTGATATTGAATCCAAGATAAATGAAGAAGTGACTGTTACTAAGGCTGCCGAAAAGAAAGCAGCTGAGAAGAAGGCCACAGAAAAGAAAACAGAAGAGAAAAAACCAGCAGAAAAGAAAACTACTGAGAAAAAATCTGCTGAGAAAAAAGAGGCTGAGCCTAAGACTGAGGAACCATCTGTTGAAGAACCAAAGGTTGAGAAACCAAAAGTTGAAGAACCTAAGGTAGAAGAGAAGGAACCAGTAGAGGAAAAGGTAGAAGAGAAGAAGGCTGAGAAAAAGCCTGCTGAAAAGAAACCTACTGAGAAAAAACCGGCAGAGAAAAAGCCGGCTAAAAAGACAACCAAGAAGAAGGTTGAACTTACACCGACAGAAAATGAAAATATATTCATTTTTGATATTGAGGTGCCTGCAGATACCATAGAGCAAGAGGCACCAAAAGCGGAGGAGAAACCTGCACCTGCTAAGAAGACTCCAAGCAAGCAATCCACCGCCAAGAAATCTACTGCTAAGAAACCAGCTGCTAAGAAACCGGCTACTAAGAAGCCGGCAACTAAAAAGCCAGCTGAAAAGAAACCAGTAGAAAAGAAGGAACAGCCACAGACAGAAGCTGAGACCAATGTAACAGAGTTTAAGCTTCCATATGTTGAGAAAAAGCCTGTTCCTAAGAAGGAATTTTCAAAGCAGAAGAAAACTTCTAAGAGATTCCGTAGATTGCCTAAGATAGTTGAGTGGTTTGTTCCAACTCATAAAGACAATATCTTTGAAACAGCAAGAAAGGGACTCGTTCTTATCTGTATCATTTTGCTCATTATCTCAACTGCGATATTGATCAAGTCTACTAGATTGGAAGAGGAAGCAAAGGAAGAAAATTCTGGAACCTATTTCGTTACAAAATATGTTTACTCATATGCAATATATCAGGATAAGGAGGATTAAGTGTTATGTCAGATTTTAATAATAACTACTATCCACAGCAACCACAACAACCACAACAACCACAGCAGCCGCAACAGCCACAGCAACCAATGCCACAGTACTATCAAGTACCACCACAGCAGGTTCCATATGGCCAGCCGGCTCCACAATATTATCAAGTACCACCACAGCAGATGCCTTATGGTCAGCCAATGCCTCAGTATTATCAGGCACCACCACAACAGATGCCTTATGGCCAACCAATGCCTCAGTACTATGCTCCGGCTCCAATGCCTGCACCAGCACCTGCTGCTCCAGAACCAGAAGTAATTCTCCAAAATCCAGGATTTGCTGATTATGGTTTCGGCGAAGGCGATTCAATCAGTATGGGACATAATTTTGGTAGTTTTATGGATGATGATACAACCTCAGAAGAAGAGGATGAATTTGCATTCAACGCATTTAATGCTCAGACTCCAAATCTTAATATTGCAGATGTAGAAGCAGCTGCAAATACAAAATCAGATGATGATAAAGCAATGTTTACTTCTACAATCAAGAGTTTTGATTTGAGTGAAGTAGAAGAAGCATCTAAGAATAAGACAGCAGATGATGTTGATGTTTTCTCAAATTCAAAATCAGTAGCTGAAATGCAGCAGACAGTTGCAGAGAGCCAGCGCTTTGCAGAAGCAGAGGCAGCACTTAATCGTTCCGCAGCACCTGCAACAGGTGGCGACTTTATGGCATCTATGGCTGGCATGATGAATGCGCTTAGCACTTCGTCAGAGCCTGCACCAGCACCAGCTCCAGTTGTAGAGGCTCCAGCTCCTACACCAGCACCAGCTCCTGCTCCAGTTATAGAAACTCCAGCTCCAGCTCCAGTTATTGAGACACCTGCTCCAACTCCAGCTCCAGCATTTGAACCAGAGAAGCCAGCAGCTCAGACATTTGCAAGTTTTGCAAGTGCTGCACCAACTGAGCCACAGACACAGGTTGTATTTGGTACACCTGCACCAGAGGTTCCACTTCCAGAAGTAAAAAGTGAACCAGAAGTAGAGAAAATCGATTTTGTTGTTGAACCTGCAACTCCTGCACAGCCAGATAGAATAGTTGATGCACCAGCAGGCACAACAATCAATGATATTACTGCTCCTGAGACACCTGTAACGAAAGATGATGCATATTGGAATAATATGGACAATATGCTAAATAGATTTGATGATGGACAGCTTCACAAGGATGTAACTAAGCCATCAGCACCAACATTTAGTGCAGCACCTGCACAACAGCCAGCAGAGCCTGCACCACAGCCTGTTGAAACTCCAAAAGAGGAGAAGGAGGATAAGCCTTTCTTCCCTTTTTCAAAAGGCGCTCAGATAAATAATGCAGAAGCATCTGCACCATCTGTAGCGCCTATAGCAACAATTTTCGCAACTGCTCCATCTAATGCAGTAGTTGAATCCGTAACAACAATCGGTGAGGATTTACCAGAGGACTTGGATGATAAGGCTCTTAAAAAAGCTGCTCGCGAGAAAGAGAAAGCAGAGCGTCGTGAAGAACGCGAAGCAAAGCGTGCAGCAAAAAAGGCCAACAAGTCGGAAACTCCTAAAAAGAAAAAGGTGAAGGAGGAACCTGAGCCAGAGGATCTTGAAGGAGAAGAAAAACCAAGAGGCTTTAAGGGATTTCTTTATGCAGTTTTACCGCACAAGGGTGATTCCAAGTTCGAAATAGTAAGAAAGTGCATAGCATTTGTTGCTGCACTTGCACTTATTGTTTGCGCAATATATTTCCTCATTGTATTTATCGGGGTAAAAGGTGAGCAAAAAGTAGATGACACTCTATCTAATATGATGGAAACTGGTGAAGAGTCTAAGGATAGCTGGGCAGCCATTTATTCAAAGTATCCGAATGTACAGTTCCCATCTGGTATGGATATAAAGTTCGCAGACCTATATGCCAAGAATCAGGACATCGTAGGTTGGGTTCGTATACCAGGCCTCAACATTGATCACCCTGTTGTTCAGTGCTCAGATGATGATTACTATTTGCACCACAACTTTGAGAAGGAAAATAGTTCTTATGGAACAGTTTTCCTAAGCTCCAAGAATGATATTACTAAGGAAGATCGAAATCTTGTTATATATGGCCATGCAATGGTAAGAGCTAACAAGATGTTCGCAACACTTCATGAGTATAAGAAAACAGAAGGATTTATAAACAATCCTATCGTTGAGTTCAATACTCTCTATGGAGATTATAAGTACAAGATTTATTGTGTTTATATCACCAATGGTAGTTCAGAGGGAGATAATGGTTTCCTCTTTGATTACACATTCGCCAATTTGTCGTCAATTGATGCATTTGGCACATATATAGCTGAAATCAACCAGCGCAGACTGTATCAGACAGGCGTTGATATTCAGCCATATGATAAGCTGATTACTCTCTCAACTTGCACATATGAGTTTAAGAATGCAAGACTCGTTGTAGTTGGACGACTTCTAAGAGAAGGAGAGAGCGAGGAAATCGATCAGTCCAAGGTGGAATATTGCAAGAATCCGCGTTATCCACAGGCTTACTATGACAAACGCGGTCAAAGCAATCCATATGTCACTTATTCAAGGTGGCAACCATCATAACTCTAGACACAAGGTAGTTGATAACAAATGATTTTGAGTCTTTTTTCGCTCTGCCCAGAAGTGACGGCGAGCATAAAAGAATCACAAATTGCAATTGAAAATGCTTTTGCTGGTATCTTGGATGAAAAGTATGAGTTCAAGAATTATTCAAGCGAGAAGCTATTCTTAAGCGATTTCGCAACAGCGATAGCAGAGGATAGCATTATCGTTGCTACAGCAGAACCTGCTTATTATCTGGCATTTAAGAATTTCATTTGCAATGCATTTCAAATGAAATGCAAGCCTAATAAGAATATAAGCAGTTGGATAATTGAAAACCATCCAGAAATGCTTGACGATGAGGTTGAGCCGCATTCAAATATTCCTGTTAATGCGACTCCACTGTTGTCACAGGACGGTATCAATTCTGGATTTGGATTAAAGGTAAAGAAGCAACTTCTAATTGTCCTTCCTCTCGATGTACGTCGCATAGATCAGATTATTAATGCGGCACTGCTCTCATATGTCCGCTCTAATATGGACCTGTCAGTTCTAGCGACAGATCCACTTCGCGGAATGACAGAGGATATGAGCGGGTTGGCACGAGCAGAGGCCGCTGAAACTGTTGTAAGACAGGAGACACGTGCGGAACTCTATGATACGCTTTTGATTTCAGAATGCGTTAATAAGTTGCGCGCAAATGGCCTTACAGTTTCTCTCGCAAATACCAAGACAGTTGATTTTATTGGAAATATTTCTAAGACAGCTGTAGATCTCGGTGGAGTTGTATTCATTTCTCCATATTTAGTAGAAAAAGGTGAGATGACCTCAAGAGATTATGCGGTAAATTTGGCCAAGGGAGCTCTTATCAATTCCAAGAATAGTATCGGTGCAGCAATCACTAAGGTGTTCTCAACAACAACTGAGAATGGACAGAATCAATATTTCATGTATGTATGTATTGCTGATGCTGAGAATGCCAATGTAGCAAAACTTATTGCTGAACCTGGCGAGACACCTCCTCAATTGATCTATCGCGCATGCGAGGAACTCTTCCGTATGCTCAATCTCTGGATGAATACCGGCTATGCTGCTCCACAGTATGGAGAGACACCGGTTATTAGACCTGATGATGTTGTACTGAAGGACAATCCTAAGCTTAACAAACTTAAAATTGTAGTTTCAGCTATAATTGGCGCAGGAAGCCTTATTTCAATCTTGTTATCGTTCCTTGTTCAAAATATTTACGGAGTATTATAAGTATATAAAAAAGCCGCTCGGTGGAGATACCACTGAGCGGCTTTTGTTATGCCTAAATTATTAGAATAACTTTTTATAGATATCCAGTAAGTTCTGCATCGAAAGTTCCTCTATGCGCGCCGTAGACGAAATCTGGAGCTCATCAAGAACCTGTTTTAATGATTCTTTTGTCACAGGACCAAAGACCAGTGAATTCATAATAGTTTTGCGGCGTTTGGTGAATCCTGTTTTGACCATTGTGAAGAATTTATCTTCATCAACATTATCAATTGGCTCTGGCCTTATAGACAGGCGCATAACCTTGCTATCAACCTTGGGAGCTGGCATAAAACAGTCGCGAGGAACGAAGAATAGTTCCTCGGCCTCGGCATAGAAGTTGACGGCAACTGTGACTGCGCCGGCGTCTCTGGTGCCAACTTGCGCACATAGTCTATCTGCAGCTTCTGCTTGAACCATTACAACTATAGATTCTGCTCTAAGATTGCTTTCGAGGAGTTTCATTATCACCGGTGAGGTTATGTAATATGGCAAGTTGGCACATATTACAACAGGCATATTTGTGAACTCCCTGTCTATGGTTTCTGAGAGATCTATTTTCATAACGTCGCCATGGATTATGGTGACGTTGTTATAGTCTGCAAGCGTTTTATCGAGAATTGGAAGTAGGCGGTCGTCAAGTTCAATAGCAACAACCTTAGCTGCTCGCTTGGCAAGCTCGGCTGTCAATACGCCTATTCCTGGCCCTACTTCGAGAACACCATATTTATCGCTTGGAACAGCAGCTTCTGCCATATTAGGGCACACATCAGGATCTATAATAAAATTCTGTCCAAGTGCCTTGGAGAAGGAAAATCCATTCTTTTGCAGAATGGATTTTATAGTGTCAATATCGTATAAATTGTACATATTGTTTCCTTACATAATGTCATTCCATTTGATAGCAATATTGATTACATTGTCTGCTGTCTTGGCAGGAGATAGGAATGTAACATAGTTGCCAATAAATGAAATATTAGGATTTCCTGAGAGGAAAAGATTGTGACTATCAACAGTTAAAATCTTTTCCGTTGCGAATTCATAGAAGAATAATTTCTCATTGTTTCCAGCGAACTTTCCCGCAAGAGCGAGTTTGGATGCTCCTTCGGAAACTGAAAAGTCCTCTACTCCGGCAAGACTTATTGCAGAATTGATTACTTGCTCAGCACCGCTTTGAACATCATAGAGAGTTTTTCCATTTGTGTCGAGAATGTAATTGCCCTTAACAACATAACTTGTTGCTGGATAATTGAATTCCTTGAGAATTGTATTTTCGAAACCTGATACAAGTGCCAAGCAAAATTCTGCTGTGGACTGTTTGTTGCGCTCTAAAATATAGAGCTCATTGTCACGGCTAAATGCACAAGGGATAGCAACTTCACTTGACATTACAGCTGGCTTATCGTGAATTGTATTCTTGATATAGAGGCTGTAAAAGTCATCAAAATCATTCTTGGTGAAGTAGTAGAAGCCATCGTTTCGTTCTGCTATGAGCTCGATTGGAATAAATGCCTTATCTTCATCCAAATCGAAAATCAGTTCAACCTTGTCTCCTTTAGAGAATGCATAAGCAGACTCGTAAGACTTGGTATTGTTGTAGTAGTCAGGTATAGACTTGTCTACAAAAGCGATATAGTCATAGTTGTCCGTAACTTTGTTAGGAATAACTTTGATGAAGGCATATGGGAATGTCTTGCTCTGCTTATCGCTATATACACCGAGTCCAATTGTCTGGCCATTTGCAGAGATGAGATTTATCTCTGTAGAGCTTGTAGCGCCAGGCAATTTTACACTGATTGTGCTTGACGAATGAAATCTTTCATACTTGCCATCTTTAAATTTGTAGAAGGCAATTTTACCGTCAGCAGTGCCCGTGTAATATATGCCACTAAGACCTGATTCAAGATACGGTGCTTCATCCTCGGAGTTTATTGCTGACTTCTCAAGGAATGCCATATCTTTCTGACTAATACGTCCAGCGACATCGGCTTCATATTTGAAAATTTGTGGAAGCTTATATGCTGTTGCGAAGAGAATCATAAATAGTGTTGCGAAAAGGATTCCGAGAGTCGCTGCCCAGCTAAAGCTAATTTTACGTCCTTTATTTTCCAATTGAAAACCTCCAAGTTATGGTTAACTGTAGTCAAATTATGCGATTACTGTTTTGCCTGCATTGGAATTTCTTGCAAGACCAATATATGTCTTACCAACATTGAGCTTCAGTTCATTTCCGTTTTCATCAGTGAACTTGAACATCTCCTTGGCGCCACCCTTGGTCCACTTGATGTTCTGATATGTACCATTGGAAGCGATTACGCCAGTACCACCGGAGAGATCCATGTCCACGCGTCCTTTTTTATCCATTACTTTGACGCTGTTGATATAGAGAATGATGACATTTTCTACGGCAAATTTGTTGCCGTCATAGTCCTTGAGAGCTTTGTCGCCATAGTTACCATAGTAGAGGCCATCGCTGTAATCGAAATGGTAACTATGCTTGCCAACCTTAAAACTAATCTTGTTGCAAGCGCCACCAGGAAGTGCTGTTTTCTCATCGTAGAAACTGAATGGATGAGCATATTCCTGCTTGATGTCTTGACGCATTTTAGACTTAGAAGTTGCGAGTACCTTTGCAATTGAATCGCCCTTGGTGTATGAGCGGTACTCGCGTCCTTTTTGCTTTCCGTTAGGTGATGTGCTAGAGCGGAACATGATACCATTTTCATCATTGTCCCTATAGTCTCCACCATTTATGTGGTCATAACCTGTCTTGGTGAGCAGTTCTTTTGCTCCATAAGGAACACCATATGACCAACCGCAGTGAACGAGAATTGCATCAAATCCCATAGCCATCTCGACAAAGTCAACACGAACTGATCTAAATGGGCCACCCTTGGTGAGCTTGTGTGGATCTGAATATACCCAGAGATACTTGGTCTCAGTTCCTTCAACCTCTGCTTCGATAGTGATATCTGCAGAGCCGAGTCCCCACTGTGGACGGCAGATTACATTGTTCTGGATTGTGACAGCAATTGGTCGCTTTCCAACATAATCTTGATTGAAATCAGACTCGCCTGTTAGAGGGTTTTTAGTGCCAACCTCTTTTGCTTCTGTTGTAGGAGCAGAAGTTGGTTCCTCCATCTCGGTTCTCACTTTGCTACATGCAGCAAAAGAGATTACGAAGACAAAGACGAGCAATAAAGAAACAATTCGTTTAGTCATTTTTATGGCCTCCTAAACGCTAAATAACAAAAAATTACTTATTAATTATACTCCTATTATAGGTAAAATTAATAGTAGATATTTAATTATATATACTGTATAATTGAAGCGGGTATGCCCAAAAATACGCCTCCTTAGTTAAATGGATATAATAAACCCCTCCTAAGGGTTAGTTGTGGGTTCGATTCCCGCAGGGGGTGCCAAATCTTATGAAAAGGAGGAGAAAAATATGGATTATGGTCGCATAAATGTCTCGCTGGACAGCTATGTAAAACCTGAAAAAATAACGACTAAAATGGGAAAACGCGACATAGTTCAACTTCTCCTCATTACAAGTCTCATTGGGTTTGCAATTCTAGGATTTAAATACGGCATCAATTTGATGGTGGATTACATACTTGCTTCCCCATATCTCAAGGTGTATCGCACATCCTATGCGCTACAGCAAATCGTACAGATATTTTTCTCGATTCTTGGAATTTTGATACCGTTTTCGATAGCAGCAGCTTTCATAAAATTGCTGGATAAGAAAACGGAATTGTTGCCGCTTGATAAGCCAAATTCAACCAAACTTTTCGCAGCATGCTTACCGGTTGCATTTGTGACTATTATTGTTGCAAATTTCATAACAGCTGTTTTCACAGTTTCCCTTGAATCTATAGGCTTTGTGTTCGACGAAGTAGATAACACGGTACCTGAAAATGTCGGGGAATTTCTATGGGAAATCTTGAGCGTTGCAATAGTTCCTGCACTTTGCGAGGAATTTGCAATTCGAGGAATTGCATTGCAGTCACTCCGCAGATTTGGTGATGGCTTTGCAATCGTGCTCAGTGCATTTATTTTTGCAATCATGCACGGCAGTTTTACCCAGGTCCCATTTGCATTTATTTTAGGCTGTGTTATGGGCTGGATGGTTATTAAAACTGGCAGTTTGTGGACTAGCATTGCAGTCCATTTTATGAATAATACATATGCTGTAATAATATCCCTTTTGGTCAGCAATTTATCGAGACCAGTATACTTCCTCGTTGCAGCAGGAATTAATGTTGTGGGTGTATTGCTCGGTACATTTGCCTTTATCTGGATGGCTAATAAGAAAAAAATCAACTTCCGTCTGGAAGGCAAATTCGTTGGCTGGCAGCCAGTACTATTTACTGTAGTATCACCTATTTTTATCTGGGCAGTTGTTGAGATTGTTATGAAATGTTGCGAGACAGTAACATATATGGGGATAAAGTAATGGATGCTGAATTTTATATGCGCGAAGCAATTGAACTTGCTAAAATCGCGGCCGCGCAAGGCGAGGTTCCAGTGGGCGCGGTGGTTGTCAAGGGCGACGAGATTGTAGGTCGTGGATACAATCGTCGCGAGGGCGACAAGAATGCGCTATCGCACGCCGAGATCATCGCTATAGATGAAGCGTGCAAGAAACTTGGCGGTTGGCGCCTATTCCAGTGCGACCTATATGTCACATTGGAACCGTGCCCTATGTGCGCGGGCGCAATAATTAATTCTAGGATAAAAACGGTTCATTATGGGGCGCGCGATGAAAAGAACGGCTCCGTAGGTAGTGTAATCAATTTGTTTGATTTGCCGTATAATCATAAACCGGATTTTGAGACCGGATTACTCGAGCAGGAGTGTAGTGCTCTGCTTACTGACTTTTTTAAAAAATTGAGGAGATGAAATAAATGAGCGAATGTACTCACGATTGTAGCACCTGTTCTAGCAAGTGCGAAAAAGCAGATTTTCAAGTTGAGGTAAATGCAAATAGCACAGTAGGAAATGTTATTGCAGTTGCATCTGGTAAGGGTGGCGTTGGTAAGTCACTCGTTACTAGCCTTCTTGCATCTGAATGTGCAAAGCGTGGCAACAAAACTGCTATTATGGATGCGGACGTAACAGGCCCATCTATTCCTAAGGCATTTGGTATCCACACCAAGGCTGTTGGCACAGATTTTGGCATAGAGCCAGCAGAGACAGAAGGTGGACTTAAACTTATGTCTATCAATCTCATCCTTGAGGATGAGGAGGCTCCAGTTGTATGGAGAGGTCCAGTTATCAGTGGTGTTATTAACCAGTTCTGGACAGATGTTCATTGGGGCGAGGTTGACTATATGTTTGTTGATATGCCTCCTGGAACAGGAGATGTACCACTAACTGTATATCAGTCTCTTCCGGTTAAGGGAATCGTAGTTGTTACTACACCTCAGGATCTCGTAACGCTCATCGTTAAGAAGGCTTATAATATGGCCAAGATGATGGATGTTCCAATCCTTGGCGTAGTTGAAAATATGAGTTATGTTGAGTGCCCAGATTGCGGCAAGAAACTTGAAATATTTGGTAAGGGCAAGGCTGATGAAATTGCCAAGGAACTTGGTGTCCCAGTACTTGCTAAACTTCCAATCAATCCTGAGATTGCTGAGCTTGTAGATGCTGGCAAGATTGAGGAAGCAAAAGTTGATGGTATCTCTGATGCACTTGACAAGATTTTAAGCAATTTATAAGAGGTAAAAAATGTTAGAACTAAAAGATTTATCTTTTAAAGTTGATAATGAAGATGGTTCTGGTTCCCTTGAGATTATCAGTGGATTAAATCTCAAACTTGATGATGGCAAATTCATTGTAATCACAGGTCCAAATGGTGGCGGAAAGTCTACTCTCGCCAAACTCATTATGGGCATCGAGCAGCCAACTGGCGGTCAGATTCTGTATGATGGAAAGGACATTACAAACCTTAGTATTACAGAACGTGCTCAGCTCGGAATTGGTTATGCATTCCAGCAACCACCTCGCTTTAAGGGACTTACTGTACGCAGCTTGTTGTCACTTGCTGCTGGCAAAGAACTTCCAGAGGATGAGTGCTGCTCATTCCTCACCAAAGTTGGTCTCTGCTCTATGGACTACTTAAACAGAGAGGTTGATTCATCTCTCTCTGGTGGTGAGGTTAAGCGTATAGAAATTGCTACACTTATGGCAAGAAACTTAAACCTTGCTATCTATGATGAGCCTGAAGCAGGCATTGACCTATGGAGTTTCTCTATGCTTGTTGATACATTCAAGACACTTGCTAAGAATGCGACAAACAGCGTAATTATCATCTCTCACCAGGAGAGAATTATGCAGCTCGCAGATGAGATTATCATTCTTGCAAATGGACAGGTTCAGACTCAGGGACCTCGAGATGAAGTCTTCCCAAGACTTCTCTCTGAATTTGGTAGTTTCGCACAGGAGTGCAATTTCAGAGGGGAGGATAAGAAATAATGGATATAAAAGATTTCAAATTTGACTTATCTCTCTCTGCTGTAGATCAGCATATGCTATCTGAGATTGCAGATATGACTGGCGTACCAGCCGGAGCACTCAATATTCGTAAGAATGGTGAAGGACTTGTAAGATCTTCCTCACCGAATGTTGAGATTATTCCAAAATCAGATAAACCAGGCATTGATGTAATTATCAAGCCTTATACTAAGGGAGAAGACGTCCATATTCCTGTAATTGTTACAGAATCAGGTAAGCATGATGTTGTATACAATGACATCTATGTGGGCGTAGGCTCAGATGTCAATATCGTTGCTGGTTGTGGTATTCACAACTGTGGCGATGAGGACAGTGGTCACGATGGAATACATACATTCCATATCGGCCGTGGAGCAAGCCTGAAATATGTTGAAAAACATTATGGTGAAGGCGATGGCAAGGGCAAGAGAATACTGAATCCAACAACAGTTGTTGAGATGGATGAAGATTCTTATTGCGAGATGGAAATGGTTCAGATTAAGGGTGTTGATTCAACATATCGCAAGACTGAAGCAAACCTTGCGGCTGGTGCCAAGATGTATGTTCTAGAGAAGTTAATGACACATGGCGACCAAGTGGCTAAGACTGATATGGTCGTCAACCTAAATGGTGAAGGCTCATCAGCTCAGATTATTTCTAGAACAGTCGGAAAAGACAATTCTACTCAGGTGTTCTATCCTAATGCTGTTGGTAATAATGCTTGCCATGCTCATGTTCAGTGTGACTCAATTATTATGGACAATGCTAAAATTTCATCAATACCAGCGATTTCGGCTAACCACCCGGACGCTCAGGTAATACATGAAGCGGCAATCGGCAAGATCAATTCAGATCAGCTGATAAAACTCGAAACATTCGGAATGAGTGAAGAAGAGGCCGAAGAAATTATTATTCAAGGATTCTTAAAATAGCCCATAAACTCACTGAAAGGAAAAGGGGGGGTAAGTGGTGCAGATGGATTTAGGTATAATGTATGCAATTGTTGCATTCGTTTGTGTTGTCATCAACTCAGTCTTACTTAACCGTACGGTATCAACTCCTTACAAAGAAACAATTGATAACCAGTTTGTGAAAATGATTACTTTCGTAATAACATTTTCAATTATCGATGGAATTTGGGGTATATTCTTCTCCAGCGCAATTTCAACACCTTTACTCGGTTATAAAATTTTCACTTATGCCTTCCATACAATGGCGGCATGGTCTGCATATGTTTGGTTTGGATATGCAATTTATTTCACCAAAACACAGGGAACATTAAAGCTTGGTTTGGAGATAGCGCGTAAGGTGCTTATATTCCTACAGATGATCCTTATTTTCTCCAATATCCCTACACGATTTTTCTTTACAATTACTGATGACTATCAGTATATTCCAGGAACTGGTCGTACAGTCGCATTCCTCTTACAGTTCTCATACTACGTATTCTTGATGCTCTTTGCACTTGTGATGACTATCTTCAGCAGAGATGGACGAAAGAAATACAATGTAGCTGCTATATATGCAAGTATTCCTCTCATTTTTGGATTGGGACAACTTGCATTCCCTGATGCTCCTATGTATTCGATAGGATTTATGCTGTCAGTACTTATCATTTATTGCTTTAATATTTCGACTGAACGCGATGATTATTTCAAGGAAATCTATAAGAAAAATAACCTAAAACTTACAACCCTGGCACAAGGCCTTGCAGGTGATTATGAGGCTATTTACTATGTTGATATATTAAATGGCTCTTATGATAGTTTTGGATCTCGCGAGACATTTAATAAGAATGTCTTGAATAGAATGACAGATACAAATGATTTCTTCCAAGATATCGTTGATAATTTGGAAACTGTTGTTTATGAAGAGGATAGAGATTTTGTAATGCAGAGACTTTCCAAGAAAAATATTATCAAGGAATTCTTAAGTAAAGATTCTTTCTCATTCAATTATCGAATGTTGATTGATGAAGAACCAATATTCTTCCAAATGCGTGTTGCAAAGTCCAAGGTAGAAGGCGAAGAGAATAGATTTGTTATCGGTGTCTATAATGTTGATGATGATGTAAATCTTGAAATTGAGCGTCAGAAGACACTTGAGACTGCATTGCAGAGTGCAAATCAAGCAAATGAGGCCAAGACTGCATTCCTCTTTAATATGTCACATGATATTCGTACTCCAATGAATGCAATCTTTGGATTTGCAGAGATTGCCGAGAAGAATATCAATGATGAGAAAAAGGTTAGAGAGAGCATCGAAAAGATTAAGATTGCAGGAACTCACCTTCTTCAACTTATCAATGAAGTACTTGATATGTCTCGTGTTGAGAGTGGTAAGGTATCAATAGATTTAGAACCAGATGACCTCAATGATTTGAAGGATAGAATCAGTTCTATTATTGGCCTTACAGCATCTGATAAGGGCATTGCTCTCAATACTAAAATTATCAATCTATCAGATCCTAAGGTTTATATAGACAAATTACACTTTAGTCAGATTATGATAAATATTCTTTCTAACTCTGTAAAATATACTAACCCAGGCGGAAAAATTGATGTAACACTTGAACAGCTCCCATCAGATAGAGCTGAATATGGATTATATAAATTCGTAATTGCAGATAATGGTGTTGGAATGAGCAAGAAGTTCTTAAAGGAACTCTTTGAGCCATTCAGCCGTGAAGAGACTGTAACAAACAGTGGCATCGAAGGCACAGGTCTCGGCATGTCAATCACAAAGCGAATGGTTGATCTCTTCCAGGGATCAATCAATGTTGAGAGTGAGAAGGGCGTAGGTACAACTACAACAATTATTCTTCCACTCAAGAAATGTGAGAAAACTAATATTAGGAAAATTGCCGATGTAGAGGTTGAAAATAATCGAATTATCAGTGGTAAGCATGTACTTGTTGCTGAGGACAACGAACTCAATGTTGAGATAGTTCTTGAATTTTTAAACGAACTTGGAATCACTGCTGATGTTGCTAAAAATGGCGAAGAGGCAATTCACTTCGCGAGAGAAGCGGATGATGGAAAATATGCCGCTATCCTTATGGATGTTCAGATGCCTAAGATGAACGGCTATGAGGCTACGGAATATATCAGATCAATCGGAACACCGTATCTCAATGCAGTGCCAATCATTGCTATGACGGCTAATGCTTTTGTTGAGGACAAGCAAAAGGCATTCTCAGTTGGAATGAATGCGCATATAGGTAAGCCAATTTCAATTGACACCCTGTCTGCTATACTTCAAAAGTATGCTCTATAGTTTATAGACAAAAGAAAACCTCCAAGAACGAGACGTTCTTGGAGGTTGTTTTTTTATGCTTTGTTAGTCGATAAGAGCAAGTGCGTCAACTACTACCTCGTAGTCCTTCTTAACTTCCTCAAAGAGAGGCATTGTATCATCGTTTGGTGAACCTGAACGAAGTGTCTCGCAGAGGTCACTTGATGACTGTTGGAGCTTGGTGAAACCGAAGTTCGCACATACTCCCTTCATTGTGTGAGATGCACGGAATGCTGTCTCCCAATCCTCTGCTGCAATTGAATTGCAGAGCTCTTCATATGTAGGGTCAGAAACAAATTTAGGAATGAATCTTGCAACTCTTTCCTCGCCACACATACGTGCAACTACGCCATCATAGTCTCCGCCAAATATATCATAACAATCTCTTATATTCATTAGTCTTCTCCTTTAAATATCTGGTCATCGATTTTGCTTGTCTCAAGCATTGTTGAAACAAGATACTGTAGATCCTCAGCAGCCTGTTCCTCGAGAAGTGAACTATTTTGTAATTGATCCTGAAGTGTAGGAGCAATTTCCAAGAAGCATTGGAGGAGGATTGGGTTGAATGCACCGCATTCACCGTTGACAATCATCTCGATAGCCTTTTCGTGTGTAAATGCTTTCTTATAGCAACGCTCACTAGTTAGAGCATCATATACATCGGCAAGCGATACTATTTGCGCAGCGATTGGAATTTCCTCACCCTTCAAACCATCTGGATAGCCACGGCCATCATATTTCTCATGGTGATGTCTTGCAATCTGCTTTGCATAGCTAATAACATCTATGTCATCGCCGTTTGGAATTGTTTCAAGCAATTTGAAGCCTTCCATTGAGTGAGCCTTCATAATTGCGAACTCTTCGTCTGTGAGTTTTCCAGGCTTGTTGATAACTTCATCTGGAATAGCAATCTTACCAATATCATGAAGAGATGAAGCTGTACAGATAGAAGGAATATCAGCACGTGTTAGACCATACTCATCTGTACGCGACATTATACCGCGCAAGAGCAGTGCGGTAATCTTACTGATATTGAGGCAGTGTGAACCACTTTCGCCATTTCTGAATTCTACTATATGAGAGAGTACATTGATGAGCATATTGGTGCTCTGTGTACGCTCAATAATCTGAGATGCTACCATCTCAGTAAGTCTCTTTTGCTTAGCATAAAGAAGTACAGTATTGATAACACGCTTATGAACTACCTTCGCATCGAAAGGTCTATTGATAAAATCAGTTACGCCGAGATCGAACAAGTGAGCTATGAACTTAGGATAATTCTCTGCAGAAATCATAATTACAGGGATATCCTCAAGCCAACCCTTTTCATTCATTGCCTCAACGACTTCGATTCCGTTCATAACAGGCATAACCATATCAAGAAGGATACAAGCAAGACCATTGCCATATGCCTCAATGACATCAAGAGCCTCTCTACCGTTTTCTGCCTCAAGGATGTCAAATTCATCACCTAAGATGTCGGCCAAGATTTCTCTATTTACCTGAGCGTCATCGACTATAAGCAATTTAAAACGTTCGTTTTCCAACTTAGTTTCACCTCTACATTCCATACTAATGCGCATAGAAATACATGATAACAATAATATTATCAAATAATTGTTAAAAAGTAAACACAAATTGTATAAAAAACAAACTTAAAATGTTGCTAAAAATATTGAAATTGCACAAAATATAATAATATAATAGGTGTGTATGGGGGATTGAGATGCCTATTTGTAATTTATGTCCTAGAAATTGCAAAGTGAATAGGGAAATGGGCGAGCGAGGCGTATGCCAAGAGAGCGATGCCATAAGGGTCGCGCGGGCGTCCCTGCACATGTGGGAGGAGCCGCCTATATCAGGCGAGCGTGGCTCGGGAACAGTGTTCTTTAGCGGCTGCCCACTTCGTTGTGTGTTCTGTCAGAACCACAACATTGCAGACGGCACGAATGGCACGGCAGTGACCGTAGATGAGTTATGCTCCATCTTTTTGCATCTGCAAGAGATGGGAGCGCATAATATAAATCTCGTCACTGCGACACATTTCGTGCCCGGGATACGCCGCGCGCTTATCAAGGCCAAGGGCCTAGGTCTTAGTATCCCAATTGTTTACAATACCAGTTCTTATGAGACAGTATCCACTTTGAAAATGCTAAGTGGCGTAGTGGATATATATCTTCCGGATCTCAAATATGTTTCATCAGAATTGTCGACGAGATATTCAAAAGCACCTGATTATTTCGAATATGCAAGTGCCGCGATTGATGAAATGGTGGCACAACAGCCAGTTATTAAGTACGATGACAATGGTCTTTTAACAGCTGGAGTTGTTGTGAGACATTTGCTTCTCCCAGGTTGTATCGATGATTCAAAGCAGGTATTAAAATATCTTCATGAACGTTATGGAGAGAATATATTCATCAGCATAATGAGTCAATATACACCGCTTGCTGACAATTTGAAAAATTTCCCTGAAATTAATCGAAAAGTCACAAATGAGGAGTATGATGAACTCGTAGATTATGCGGTTTCCCTCGGTATTACAAATGCTTTTGTACAGGAGGGAGAGGCAGCAGAGGAAAGTTTTATACCTGATTTTGAAAATTGGGATTTAAAGAAATTTTTATTGATGTGAGGCTCTTATGAAAAAGAAAAAGATTGGACTTATAATCATCACAGTTTTCATTGCAGTATTTGTTGTCGCTTGTACAATTTATGCTTATAAATCAGCAGTTACAGCAATCTCTGATGAATGCGCTGCGAATTTCAATAGCACTGCAAGACTACTTGCCAAGAGAGCAGAGGATAATTCTGATCTCGGAGAACTTGATATCTATTATGGAAATGCACAGGTTTTCGTAATAGATAAAACAACATATGATGTTCTCTATAATTCAGCTAATGTCAAGATTGACTATGAGATTCAAAAAGCCTTTGAAGGCAAGGGCACTATTGCAAATTATCAGATTGCAAGAGCGGATGTGGACGATAGCAGAGAACTTGTAATATTCGCACTTGAGCGAGTAGTAAATTCCACTGTTTATACGGTAAAGCAGTCATTCCTTATGCTTGCAACTTTTGAAGGATTTGCCTTCATTGCTTATGTTTATCTCGTATTCTCAAGTTCTAGACGAGGCGTAGAAAAAACACTTTTGGAGGAGCGCCTCAAGAAAGCGGAAGAAGCAGATAAGGCAAAGGCAATTTTCATATCAAATATGTCTCACGATATCAGAAATTCAATGAATACAGTAATGGGCTTTACTGACCTCGCATATGAAAATGCAAGCGATGTCAATAAAGTTCGCTCATACCTTCGCAAGACTCAGTCTTCAAATGATCACTTGTTGACACTGGTAAATGACATTGTAGATGTTAACCGAATTGAGAATGGAACTATCTCGATTAAGGAGGAACCTCAGAACATCTATGCAATGGCTTCCAAGATTGATGACATGGTAAGAGCAAGCGTGGAGGCAAGAGGTATCAAGTTCGCAACAGACTTCTCTGGCATTGTTGATGAGAAAGTCTATTGCGATAGAATTCATCTCAATCAGATTTTCTTAAATCTCTTCTCCAATGCGATTAAATATACATATCCTGGTGGAACAATCAGCTTCACAATCAATCAAAAGAATAACGCTCCAGAGGGATTTGCTGCATATGAATTCCGCGTTAAGGATACAGGAATTGGAATTGGTTCCGATTTCTTGAAGCACATATATGATCCATTTGCTCGTGAGAATATCGATCAAGTAAATAAAGCATCTGGTGCGGGTCTTGGCCTTACAATTACCAAGCATATAGTTGATCTTATGAATGGTACAATTGCTGTTAAGAGTGATCCTGGCGTAGGTACAGAGTTTATCCTGGTATTTATATTTAGATTGGCATCAACAGCAAGCATTGAAAGCATCAAGGATGAAAACAATGTTGTACATATGAATCAGCTCGCTGGCAAGAAGATTTTGCTCGTTGAGGACAATGATCTCAACCGTGAAATGGCCAAGGAACTTCTCACAGATAACGGCTTTGTTGTAATTGATGTAGATGATGGTACAGAGGCAGTTGCTACTATGGAAAAGGCAACTGTAGGCGATTTTGATGCCATTCTTATGGATATTCAGATGCCTAAGATGGATGGCTATGAAGCAACTAAAAAGATTAGAGGTCTTCAAAAGCCACAGGTTGCAAGTACACCAATCATTGCTATGACAGCAAATGCTTTTGATGAGGATCGCCAAAAGGCAGAATCCGTTGGCATGAATGGTTTTGTAACCAAGCCAATTGATCTCGGAAAGTTACTTGTAACACTCAGTAAATATATCTAAGGTGATAGCATGCTAGAACTAAATAATGTTACCAAAACTTTTGGAACACTAAAGGCTGTAGACAATCTCAGTTTGAAAGTAAATGATGGTGAAATAGTTGGTTTCGTTGGCCCAAATGGAGCTGGCAAAACAACTACAATGAAGGTCTTAACTGGAATTTTGAAACCAGATTCTGGCACAATCAATATCAATGGATTTGATATGGTGAAGGACCCAATTTCCGCAAAAGAAATTATCGGATATATAGCAGATAGCCCGGATATGTTCCTAAGACTGAAAGGCATAGAATTTTTAAATTTTATTGCCGATATATATAAGGTGCCAGACAGTGAACGCCGTGCTCGTATCGAGGCATTTGCTAAGAGATTTGATCTCGTACCTGTGCTCGATACGGCTATGCAGAATTACTCGCACGGTATGCGTCAGAAAATGATGGTCGCCGCAGCTCTTGTTCACAATCCTCCAGTTTGGATTTTGGATGAGCCACTTATCGGTCTTGATCCAAAATCTGCTTATGAGCTCAAGAATATGATGCGTGAGCATGCTGATGCAGGCAACTGTGTATTGTTTTCGACGCACGTGCTAGAAGTAGCAGAAAAACTTTGCGATAAAATCATAATAATCAACAAGGGCCGAGATATTTTCTATGGCACAATGGATGAGCTTACAGAAAGGTATCCGGGACTTGATTTTGAGCATATTTTCCTTGAGATGACAGGCGAACACCTAGGCAGTGGTGATATAAATGAAAACGTATAGGGCTCTTACTAGAACCTTTGTAAAATCTATAAGCATGAGCAAACCAGCGACAAGGCGCGCACGTATGACAATGGGCGCCTTGGTTGCTGTTGTGGTCATGTTTATTTTTATACCTGTTGCAGTTTTCTGTGCAGTAGGAACTTATGCTTTGTGCAATGGATTGTCGTTCTTTGGAATTCAGGATTTAGGCCTTGCAATGGTATTCCATTTGATATGCCTATTCACGCTATTCTTTGGATTTAATGTTATCTTCAATGAGTTCTATTTCTCATCGGATATTGATTTCGTAAGGCCTTGGCCGGTTAAGGCGTGGGAACTGGTCGCAGCCAAGTTTACAGTTTCCTATTATGTTGATAACGCGATGCAGATATTTATGGTAATTGCATCGCTAGCAGGATTTTTCTATGCATTAAAACCAGGATTTTTATCATGGCTATCAGGAATACTCGCAATTATTACTCTTCCTATTGTCCCGCTCTGCTATTGTGGAATTATTTCTATCTTAGTAATGAAATTTACAAATTTTATTAAGAACAAGGAATCTGTTCAGAGAATGTCAGCATTCGTAACAGCAGCACTCTTGCTTGGATTTGCGCTTTCATTCCAGATTCTTTCTTCCAAGGGTATGGATGCTGTAAGTTTCTTCTTTACAACAACGAACAGCCCCTTCGTTGAATATATGAATAGGCTGTTCCCAACGATACATTTTATTTCTCGTGCTATAGCTTTCGGTAGCATAACAGATTTGCTTATTTATATATTGATTAATGTTGTATTCGTTGCATTGCTACTGTTTCTTGCAGAAGTATTCTACTTTGATGGATTTATCAATCTTGCCAACAACAAGAAGAATAAGATGAGATCCCTCGAGCAGATGCTTGCTGATTCCAAGCAGCAGAGCCCAGCGAAAGCATATTTTATGAAGGAACTTAGACTTCTATTTAGAACACCTGCTTTCTTTACCAATTCGGTTATAGTAAATCTCTTATGGCCTATATTCGTACTTGTTATACTGAAATTCCAGACTTATGATGCATCAATTCATGCATTGCAAATTTACAATTTAAACAGACCTAAGACAGTTGCATTTTTCCTTATAATTGGCTCGGTTGTATTTTCACTCGTTATGACGGCAATTAATTCACTGTCATCAAATGCAATCTCAAGAGAAGGAAAGCATTTCCAGTTTATGAAATATATTCCTGTATCTTACGATACGCAGTGGGATATTAAGGCACTTGTATCAATTGTGCTAACATATGTTGGCATCTGGATTTATATGTTGCCACTTGGAATAATTGTCCATGTTAAGTTCTATTACATTTTGACAGCAATGGCATTGTCTTTCTTGTCGGTTACATTTGTCTCATATTTTGGATTATATCTTGATAGTGTTCAGCCAAAACTCGTATGGGATGATGAGATGTCCGTCAATCGTGAGAATACCAATGTTGCACTTAATATGGGCATCACACTTATGATTTCACTCGTTATCGGTGCATTTGCATATTTCTTCTTTGCATTCTTTAAAGTAAGACTTGTACTGCTTTCTTTGATACTATTTGTATTGCTTGCAGTTCTTAATTTGCTCGCAATCTTGAAGAGTACAAGAAAAGGTAAAATCAATATAGCAACACAGGAAGAGATGTAATTTAGATAAAATAAAAGAGGGCTCATTGAGCCCTCTTATTTTTATGCTTATTTGTTTAATACTCTAAGTGAATTTAGAACTGCAAGAATCATAACACCTACATCACCAAATACTGCAAACCACATTGATGTTACACCAACAATGCTGAGTATGAGCAAGATAACTTTAACTGCTATTGAGAAGATGATATTCTGTGTAGCAATCTTTTTGGTCTCTATAGCGACATAGATGGCGTCGCCGATTCTGGACGGCTCATCTGTCATAATCACAACATCAGCGGCCTCTATGGCCGCGTCAGAGCCTATTCCGCCCATTGCAATGCCGATGTCGGCACGGGAGAGTACAGGTGCGTCATTTATGCCGTCGCCAACAAATGCGACTGTGCCAGCGACATTGCCCATTCGGAGCAACTCTTCAAACGCATCAACTTTCTCATTTGGCAGAAGTTCTGCATAATATTTTTCAATACCCACTGATTTGGCGACAGATGATGCTATATGAGCGTTGTCGCCAGTAATCATTGCCGTGTGGGCAACACCTAGGTTCTTGAGATCGGTGATAGCGTCACGAGCATCTTCCTTGAGCTCGTCTGAGATTACTATATATCCGACAAACTCTCCGTCAGCTGCAATATAAACTTTGGTTCCAAGAACCGCACTTTCAGTGAAGCTTATATTGGCTGCGCGCATAAGCTTGGTGTTGCCAGCAAGGATTAAATGCTTGCCTACGACAACGCTGATTCCGTGACCTGATAGTTCCTTATAATTCTTAATTTGAGCCTTATCAATATGTTTGCCACCCGTCTCATAATAGATGTGCATAATTGATTTGGCGATTGGATGATTGGACTGACATTCAGCATATGCGGCAAGGGTTAAGAGCTGTTGCTCTGTATAATTGTTTGCTGCAGATACTTGTGATACAGCAAAGTTTCCCTTAGTAAGTGTTCCAGTTTTATCAAATACTACAGTATCAAGTGATGCAAGTGCTTCGAGATAGTTGCTTCCCTTGATCAGTATGCCCTTGGATGATGCAAGTCCGAGGCCTCCAAAGAATGTGAGAGGTATCGAAATGATAAGTGCGCAAGGACAAGAAATTACAAGGAATACAAGTGCTCTATATACCCATGTTACCCATTTCTTGGTAATAAGACTTGGGATGATTGCAATAAGAATCGCAACTATGCATACAATTGGTGTGTAATAGCGTGAGAACTTGGTGATGAATTGCTCAGAAGGAGCTTTTTTACCAGCAGCTTCCTTAACCATCTTAACAATTTTGGAAGCGGTGCTCTCATCATAACTTCTAGTTACGCGAACCGAGAGTGAACCATCTGTGCATATATATCCTGCAAGTACATCAGCACCTTCAAATACACGACGTGGCACGGATTCGCCAGTCATGCATGATGTGTCTATTAGGGACTCGCCACTAGTAATAATACCATCGAGCGGGATTCTCTCACCAGGGTGAACATCTATAATCTCGCCGATTTTAACTTCGCTAGGATGAATGTCGAGATCCTCGCCACGTCTTACATGCGCGACATCTGGCCTAATATCGAGAAGGCTGGCAATGTCGCGCTCGGACTTTCCAACAGCCAAATCGGTCAATAGTTCACCGATTTGATAGAGGAGCATAACGAGTACAGCTTCTGCATATGATCCTACGATAAATGCGCCTATTGTGGATATGGACATCAGAAAATGTTCATCAAGGAATGTCTTGTGAAGTATCTTGCCAATGGCCTTTAATATTACATCAAATCCTAAAATGATATATGCGATGATTAAGAATGGGAGACCTACCCATACAGTTTTCTTGATGACCTTTAGGAAAATGAATCCAATAAGGAATATAAGAAGACCAACGCAGATGCGAAGTAGTAAGTCCTTTTGTTCCTTCTCGAGACTATCAATAGAAAATTTAGGCATATTGATATTAGGCTTTTTTACATTAGGTTTTTTAAGATTTGGCTTCTTCAGTTTGATATCTTTTTTCAAAGCAGAACCTCCTCTTTTATATTTTGTTTAGTAAGTCTTCTATCAGTTTAAATGCGATTTTAGAAGATCTATTTACATTTTCATTGAAGTCGCCGCCATCACCGTCAAATGTATCACTTATGCACTTGATGGATAGAACGCGAGCGCCGTTCATTATTGCTGTGCGAGCAATCGCTGCAATCTCCATGTCGCAGATATTGCAGCCGAGATTGCCGAGCTCCGTTTTGTCTTCGGCAGTTGCCACAAAACGCTCTCCGCTCGCTACTACGGCCTCGCGCAGTGTAGGATAAAGTTCCTTGGCAAGCGCAACTAGTTCACCATCAAGAGGAATAAACTCATCTGGGAATTCCTCATATTGGTGAAGCTTTACAGGGTCAACTGTTGATACGTCATAGTCATAATTTATTGCTTTCGTTGCAACAAATAAATCCTCTACTTTGAGGCTTCTATCCAGTGCTCCTGTAACACCAAAATTTAAGATGACTTCGCAGTCAAATTTTGTGATAAGAAGCTGTGTCGCAGCGGCAGCATCAATCTGACCAAAACCAGAACGGATAGCATATATATCATTTCCGTTTACTTGAAATTCGTAAACTTCTTTCTGACCGATATTCAAGATTTTAGTTTCGAAATCACTATCGAGAAAGGCTTTTAATTCTCGAACGATAGCGATTACAATTCCAATTTTCATGAACTATACTCCTAAAAATAAAGTCATATCATTTTACTTCTTAATTATATTTTTGTCCAACAATTTAAATTTATCAGCTGCAAGAATTAGCATTGTTTGTCCTCCGATGAGGTCCGATGGCGTCTCTATAAAGTCAAGGACAACATTGAGGGCCATAACAAGAGCAATACCATCGGTAGGAAGACCAAGCTGAGCGAAAAGTACAGCAATACTTGCTAGTGTACCACCTGGGATAGGTGGCGTTGCAATTCCGAGAATTATGCTCATAAAGAAAGCAGATACAAACCAAGAAACAGATGTTGGAACAGCGAAAACTTCTGCTGTATAAATTGCCATTGTGAAATATAAAAATGATACGGTTGGTTTGTATATTACCTGTCCGAAAGGAACACCAAAGTTGGCAAAATTCTTCTTGATTCCATACTTGTTTATACAAGCATTTAAGTTCTCAGAGAAAGCCGCAGCAGATGATGCTGTTGTGAGACCTATAAGATATGTAGGCAAGAATTTCTTGATAAATACAGGTGGTTTAACTCTGAATTTAACAAGCACAATAATTACATAAAGAATTAAAACACTGAGGCATGCAAATAGGTTGGCTAGCAACAATTTGTAGGATGTTTTAATTGATGAGAATTCATTGCTGAGAATAAGTCCTAGCAAGCTGCCAAATACGAAAAATGGAACGAGTTTGCTTATGAAATCCATAATTATCTGAACTAGATAATTGAGCTGCTCTGCAATAAGAGCAACAGTTTGTGTCTTCTCACCAATCATAATCATTGCAATACCGATTACGATTCCGAGGAACAGAATCTGCAATGTATTACCATCTGCAAACGGTGTGAAAATATTGCTTGGAATGATATTGATAATCATCTTATAAAGTTCAGAAAATCCTGATGCTTCAACACTGCCACCGGATACGAAATTAAAGAAAGGAATACATGCAAGTCCAACAGCAATAGTCAAAAAAGTGATATATAGAAAATATCTTCCAACCAACTTCTTGCCTAAAACATTAAATGTAGATGCATCTCCAATACTGTAAATACCCCATACAATTGCAAAGAAAATCATAGGGCTTGCAATTGCTGATAGGAGGTTCATAAATGCATCGAGAAGTGGTGAGAAAATATCATCATAAATTATTGTTGTGACATTTTCTGGTGCCTGTCTTAGCAACAATCCACATACAACAGCAAGTGCTATAGCAATCAGGAGATTGGTCCATTGAGGAATGGTCTTTTTGTTCAGCGTATATGAAATAATATTATTTCCACGTGTGTATCTCCAAACAGGTAGAACGCCCATAGTGGCAAGAGCACTACGCATCATAATGCTCGTGTCTTCCATGTCATCTCCCTTGGCAAATGGATCATACATACGCTCAGCTACTTCGATTGTAACTTTTATTTTGCCAAAGTATTTGTCCGTTTTAAGAACAAAGTCCTGTTTTTCGCCAAATTCGTCGCGAAATCTGAGGAGTGCCTCCTCGACGCTGAGCCCAACCTTGGTTGCCTCAGCGCTGTCAACTGCAAGTGACTTTAGAAACGAGTCAACTTCTGCTATGGCATCGTTTATACTTTCAAGTGTCAATTTACCTTCTAACATATTTCCTCCATAGTTACTTGCTTAATAGTACTACCGTCTCCACATGTGCAGTATGTGGAAACATATCGACTGGTTGGATTTTTTCTACTTTATAAGATGTGGTGCTGGTGAAATAGAGGAGATCGCGGGCGAGGGTCTCTGGATTGCAGGATATATAGACAACGCGCTCGGGAGCAAGCGTTGCTACTGCATCCAGGAATTCTTCCGTCGAGCCCGCACGAGGAGGGTCCATAAGGACCACGTCCAGATGCTCGCCACTTTTCGCCATTTCATTTATAAAATTTGTTGCATCAGCGTTATAAAAATAGATATTATCTATTTTATTTCGCTTCGCATTGGAAATGGCGTCGCGAACAGCTGATTTTTCAAGTTCAACTCCAATTACATTTTTGGCACCGTTTCTTGCTGCAATTATTCCTATTGTACCAGTGCCACAATATGCATCGAGTGCAGATTCGTTACCTGTAAAACCTGCATACTCAATTGCAGTTTTATATAATTTTTCTGTCTGGCTTGGGTTGATTTGATAGAAACTCTTGGCAGAAATTCTAAATGTGCAACCTAGTAGTTCATCTTCTATATATCCCTTACCATAGAGTACATTTTCTCTGTCACCCAGAACGAGATTGGTCTCATATGGATTGATATTGTGAATGATAGTCGTAATTTCAGGATGCGCCGAGAGAAGCGCCTTGATAAAGTTATTCTTAGCAGGTAAAATCGGCGTACCTGTAACGATTACGACCATTATTTGATTGGTAGAAAATCCACGTTTTACCAATACATGTCGTGGAATAAATTTGAAATCTTTGCATAATTTTCTGATGGTTACAATGATTTCATCAGCCTTTTTATCCTCTATATTGCAGGAATCAACTGAGACGATTTTGTGACTGCCTGATTGATATACGCCTGATATGATTTTTCCAGCGCGTTTGTCATATCCGAACGCAGCTTGAACTTTGTTGCGATAATGATATGGATAATACATTCCAATAATTGGCTCTATTTTTCCAAATTGCGATAACAATTTATGCTCGAGCCTCATTTTGTACTCAAGCTGTTCTTCATATGGCATATCAAGTTGACAACCGCCACATTTTTTATAATGTTTACATACTTTCATTTCCATGAAGTTATTCTACCATAAAGGAGTAAATTATGGTATTATTTTATATGTATTTAATGTAATAAATGGAGATTTTTATGCTGCAAAAGAATCAAGAAATTGAACTTTTAATTGATGGAATGACTGCCGAAGGGTCCGGTGTTGGGCACTATGACGGTCAGGCCGTTTTTGTGCGTGGAACAGCTATGGGAGACGAAATAGTAGCGCATATTATTTTGGCCAAAAAGAACTATGCAGTTGGTAAAATTTCTAAGATAGTTAAGCCATCAGCTGATAGAATAGAGCCTGATTGTGATGTGTCAGAAAAGTGCGGAGGATGTGCATTTAGGCATATCTCATATGACGCAGAGCTCGAGATTAAACAGCAGAAAGTTGTGGATGCATTTACAAGAATTGGCCATCTTGATGTTCCAGTATCACGTGTGCTTGGCGGAACTACTGATGCATATAGAAACAAAGCTCAATTCCCAGTCGCAAATGATACTCGTGACAATTCACTTCTCATAGGATTTTATGCATGGAACACACATAGAATTGTTCCATGTAAGAGTTGTAAATTGCAGCATCCTATTTTCGAAGATATTTTGAATATAATTTCAAATTGGGCTGATGAAAATAAAGTCCCAGCATATGATGAAAAAACTGGTCGAGGATTGCTGAGACACATCTATATTCGCCGTGCTCACAAAAGTGGCGAAATTATGGTTTGCCTCGTAATTTCTGGTGATAGTATTCCTGCGAAGGACGATCTTATTACCGATCTCCTTGCAGGTGTTAAAAATATCAAATCGATCGTCCTTAATATCAACCGAGAAGATACAAATGTTGTTATGGGGCGCAAGTGTATAAACCTTCTCGGTGATGGCTATATAAGTGATGAATTACTCGGAAAAACCTTCCGAATTTCGCCACTTTCATTCTATCAAGTTAATAGTGAACAATGTGAAGTTCTCTATTCAAAAGCAGCAGAATTTGCCGATTTAAAAGGCTCTGAGACACTTCTTGATCTCTATTGCGGAACAGGGACAATTGGCCTCACTATGGCAGATAAAGTAAAACGCCTTGTAGGTGTTGAAATTGTTCCAGAAGCAATAGAAGATGCCAAGAAAAATGCTGAAATTAATGGTGTCACCAACGCAGAATTTTATTGTGGTGATGCTGCCAAAATAGTAAAAGATTTAGAGATAAAACCGGATGTTATTTTAGTAGATCCGCCGAGAAAAGGTATGGCAGAATCATTGATCCATGATATTGTGGGAATGGATCCTAAGAAGGTAGTTTATGTATCCTGCGACCCGGCAACACTAGCTCGTGATTGTGCCAAATTTACAGAACTCGGCTATCATGTTGTTTCTGCTCGACCTGTGGATATGTTCCCAAGAACTGCACACGTGGAGACGGTCTGTTTGATGTCTAGGAAAGAGAAATAAATAGCGAAAAGTAGCGTATTTACGGGCTTTTTTGAGATTAGGCAATAGCTCATGAAAGTCCGTATTTCTTATATTGAAACATATTTACTGTAAAAACGGTCAGAGGGTTTAGGCTGTGGATTAGATGTCGTAGGTTGTGGCACTAGGATAGATGTTATCTAGGGTGCAAACTCAATTTGAGTGAGTGATTTAGATGTTGTCTAATCCGGCAACTCGACTGTTGGCAATAAAGCAGGCAGTGGATTAGATGTTATGAAAGGAGAAGCGAAAGTGGAAAAATCAATAAAACCTATTGAGACAAAATATAATGGCTTCAGATTTAGAAGTCGCTTAGAAGCTCGTTGGGCTGTTTTTTTCGATATGATTGGTTTGAAATATGAATATGAAGTTGAAGGGTTTGAAATGAATGGTATTCGTTATCTCCCAGACTTCTATATTCCAAGCCTTGACAGATGGTTTGAAATCAAAGCTAAGCCATTAAGTGAGTACGAAATGAAAAAATGCGAGGAATTCTGTTTTAACAAAGACAATGAAAATATCAAATTCTCGGTCTTGGTGGGTTCTCCAGAAGCTGTGAAAATAGATGAGTTTGCCGGTATTATGGAGTATGTATGGGAATGGCCATCAGAGAAATATCCTGAGAATGTTAGATTTCTTGCTCCCGAAGAGTTATCAGAAAAAGAATACTATTCTCGCTTTATGCGTGGACTGTGGGTTGTCCCTGATGTGACAGAAGAAGAACTAGCTACAGCTGCTGTTGCTGCACGTGAAGCAAGATTTGAGTTTGGAGAGAGGCCAGTAATCCCAAAAGAAAATAGCAAAGAGGATGAATAAATATGAAGAACGACAAAATAAGCGTGAAGAGGTTTGGACAAGACCAACTTCAAAAGAAAAAGAAAAAATGGATTAAGCCTGTAGTTATAGGCTTGGTTTTGACTGTCATTTTTGCCTTTTTAACATTAAAGGGTGAAGATTTAATTCGTTCAAACATAGTAAAGCTATCAGTTGATAACGATGCCAATGCAACATGGATAGGTTCTTTAGCATCATATTGGGGAGGAATCCTAGGAGGTATCTTTTCAGGTGTGATTGCTATCTTCGGCGTGTTTTATACAATACAATTTACACGAGAAGCTGATAGAAACAAGGAAAGACAAAGTATTCAACCGTTTTTAAATGTAAAGATTGTTGCACCGCCATCTGGAGTTGCTGTTAAGCAGTTTAAAATTGCGGATGAACCTAAATATGTGGATGGAAAAGCGGAACAATCGTTTTATCCTATTTATTTATCGATTACTAATATAGGGAATGGATTTGCAAATACTTTGACTTTTGGGACTGGAGAAAATTTGACGGGTCTTAGCTATAAAGAGGTATTTACAATTAATGAAACAAAGGTAGTAAAACTAGATGTTCAAACGTATAAAATGAGTAAAGGAGTAAGTTTCTTTATTTGGTTTGCAGATAGCATGACTAACGAATATATCCAATATTATGAACTTAAACGCGACTCATCCGGCACAGGTTATGATTTAGATGTTGGATATCCCAACTTAATAGAATAAAAAATAACCCTCTCAACCATCATGGCTGGGAGGGTTTCGTGCGTTTATGCTTATCTTTCTACATCTACCTTAAGTCCGGATTTCAATTCAACCGTGCAGTGGTCGTCCCATATTGTGATTTGCTTAAGCCAGCGTTTTACAAGGGCCTCATCAAATATTGTAAGGTCGGAAGACTGGTCTTTGATGAAATCCTGCAATTCTGTGATTCGCTGTAGCTGTTCATCACGTTGTACCGTATCCATTGAGGCTTGCTGGCGCTTTTCTCTGAGTGCAAAAATCTGGTCGGCAATCTCATCGTAGGCTTCTTTGTTGTTGGCCTTTTTAACAAGCTCCTGCTGAAGTTCCATAAGCTTCTCATCAATACCATCCGTGGTTATGGCTGCAGAAGCTCTGATGACGGATGCGATATTTTGCTGTAGCTGTTTCTGGTATTTGGATTTATCTCCAAGCAGCTCATTCAAGGCAGTGAGTACGATTTCCTGCAGGTCAAGCTCGTTGATGGTTCTGGCATGGCATTCAAGGCCGGTAGGTTCTAGCTTGCTGATGCAGCGCCAGACGATGGACTTGCAGCCACGGTTGTTCCAATGGATTCTTCTGAACATTTCACCACAGTCACCGCAAATGATAATCTGTGAGAAGCAGTGATTGCAACTGTAGCTTCGTTTCTTTCCATTGGCGCTTGTCTTAACCACTCGCCTGCGCACCAATTCTTCCTGTACTCGCATGTAAATTTCTCTTGGGATAATCGCTTCGTGGTTTCCTTCAACATAATATTGCGGAACGATGCCAGTGTTCTTAACTCTGGTTTTGTTAAGAAAATCGGTGGTGTAAGTCTTTTGAAGAAGGGCGTCACCGATGTATTTCTCGTTGCGAAGAATCTTGTTGATGGTGCTGGTGTGCCAGCGTGGTTTACCAGCGCCAGTAAGAATACCATCTGCTTCAAGACCTGCAGCAATCTTATCCATGCTGTAGCCTTCAAGGTACTCTCGGTAGATGCGCTTTACAACTTCAGCCTGTTCCGGGTCAATGACAAGGTTGCCTTCTTCATCTTTGGTGTAGCCAAGGAAGCGGTTGTGGTTAACCTGAACCTGACCGTTCTGGTAGCGGAACTGAAGTCCAAGCTTAACGTTCTGGCTTAATGACTGTGATTCCTGCTGGGCCAGTGAAGCCATAATCGTAAGAAGAACTTCACCCTTGGCATCCATTGTATTGATTGCCTCTTTTTCAAAGAATACCGGGATGTTCTTTTCCTTAAGCTGTCTGATGTATTTCAAGCAGTCTAAGGTGTTTCTGGCAAATCGGCTGATTGATTTTGTGATAATCATGTCGATGGTGCCAGCTTCGCAATCTTCAATCATGCGGTTGAATTCTTCTCTGTTCTTTGTGTTGGTACCGGAAATACCATCATCAGCGTATATTCCGGCAAATTCCCATTCAGGGTTCTTCTTAATATATTCTGTATAGTGCTCAACCTGAGCTTCATAACTTGTAGCCTGCTCATCGCTGTCAGTACTAACTCTACAGTACGCCGCGACTCGGAGCTTAGGCTTTGCATCCTGCTTACGACCGGTATTACCAATTTGTCGTTTGGCAGGGATGACCATTACATTTCCCATCAAATAACCTCGCTTTCTATAAGGCTGTATAAGTACTCAGCCTGTTTTACTGGATTGTCAAAATACTCTGTGATATCGCCGAAGCGGAAGAGTATTGGAGCCTTTTTCTCAGGTATTTCTTTGAATCTATCGTTGCGGCCAAGTTTGGCTGACCTGCGTCTGATTTCTCTACCTGCAGCAATGAAGGTTTCCTTATCGATGATGGCTGGATAAAAGTCATCACCGAGATAATGCTTGTTTTGCATAATTCGCTTGGAACCTGCGTGAAGAGCATTGATTCCAGCTTCCTTAGCAGCATTCGTAAGTGAAAGACCACTAAGGTAATTCTTGTATAGCTGTCGTACCTTAGCTGCAGCTTCTTCATCGATAACTGCGATTCCATTTTCGATACGATAACCAAGTGGCGTATGTCCCATCAAATCATCTCCTTAAAAGTAAGACCACACTTCATGACAAATCCGACTTCATGTCTGGAATAAACCTGAATGTGGTCTACAAATCTCTCAAATAAATCTTCACTGTATTCTTCAAGCATTGACCCACGCTCTGCAAAGTGGAGTAGGCGTTCTGCTTCAAAGAACCTAGAGCTATCACCACTCATTGTGGCATTGATAACATCGATATCTTCTCTGTAAGTATTGGCCTGCGTAAGAAGGGCGTTTGTTTCGCTGTTATACAATACTTGGTCGATATAGCCCTGAGCCATTAATCTGGTTAAGGTTTCTCGCTGTTCCGTGTTCTGTTCTAAAAGGCGCTCTAAGTGCTGGATTCTAACAAGGCTCTCATCGCCGGAATTGTTCTGCAGCGCAGCAGCATAAGGTTTCAAGACTAGCTTGTGGCTGTAGATTAGTTTGTTAAGAACGGTAACGAATGCTACCTTCAAATCGTCATCCCTGAGAAACATCATGGAGCACTTATCTTTATCTGCCAGATGGGTATTGCAGCACCAAGCTACGTATTTACCGTAGGTGCTAGAGTGCATTCTTCTTCTAAATGTATCACCACATTCATTGCAGATGATTTTTCCGGAGAATGCATAGCGCTGTTGGTATATTTGGCTTTCACGCTTGATGCCTTTTTCAGCAGCTCGTTGCGTTATCAGAAGTCCTGCTGCTTCAAAATCCTCTTTACTGATAATTGCTTCATGATGGTCAGCGACATAATACATATCAAGCTCACCTTTGTTTGTATGTCTGTTGAAGGAATCATCAGTATAAGTTTTCTGGAAAATAACATCGCCGGTGTATTTCTCATTAGCAAGAATGCCTCTGACACTGGTTGATGTCCATTTGCCGCCACGTTTGGTTGGAATACCTTCATCATCAAGCGCTTTAGCAATGGCATCAGTACCCTTACCGGAAAGAACATCAGCGAAGATGCGTTTTACAACTTCAGCCTGTTCAGGAATAATGCGAAGTGTACGTCCATCCCAACGGTAACCGTAAGGTGCATAACTGAGTTTGAAGGTTCCATTCTGGAATCGCTTCTTGATTGACCACTTGCTGTTTTCTGAAATAGATGTGGATTCACCCTCGGCCATAGAGCTAAGGATTGTAAGGAACAATTCGCTTTCCATTGAACCGGTGTTGATATTTTCTTTTTCAAAGTAGATAGGAACATCCAATTCCTGCAGTTTTCTTACAAGTTCCAAGCAGTCGGTTGTATTTCTTGAAAATCGGCTAATGGATTTTGTGATGATAAAGTCTATCTTTTTTGCTGCACAATCCTGCATCAGGCGCATAAGCTCTGGACGTTTATCCTTCTTGGTACCAGTGATACCCTCATCAAAATACAGACCGGCGAACTGCCAGTCATCACGAGAAGTAATATAGCTTTCGTAGTGTGCTTTCTGTGTTTCTAAGCTTTCAAGCTGTGCATCATTGCTGGTGGAAACACGACAATAAGCAGCTACGCGAAGCTTCTGTTTTTTGCTTGTTACATTATGTACTTTGTCGATTTTTGTAACCTTCTTCACGGTAGTTCACCTCCCTTCGTCAGTGTATATACATCACTCTAAAAGCTGTATTTATCAAGTTATTTCCGGCATTATTTCTACATATAGCGGAGAGAATGTTTGGCGGTTAAGGAGCGTTAATTTGTTGAATTCCAACAAGGAAATAAGTCCAGAATCCAGCATCGATTTTGCAACTTCCTGCGCTCTGAAATAATCATAATCGCGCTGTAATTGAATATCGGTAATTGGAGTAGGCTCCAGTTTTAAGTGAGATGCAATGTCTGTGGTTTTTAGAACAGACTTGTTTTCAGTTTGATTCATAATGTCCTCCAATCTGAAAGCTATGCCTTCACTTTCCCACTGGAGATAAGAAGTGATTTTGAGCGGATAAAAGACAAATAAAAAATGCCCATCAGAGCACGAAACTCCAATGGGCATCCAATTACTTCAGTAATTCATTTACTTTGTTCTGTACAGCGGTGTAGTCATAACCGGCAGCGGTAAGGCGATTCTTTCTATCCTGACCGTTACCCCATTTACCAGCGATAACTTCCTTGGCAAGTTCTAATACAGTCTTCTTTGCTGTAGTATTCTTACCGGTATAAACCACAGTTCCTTTTTCATCGAATACGCTGTAGCCAGCATTGTCATCAGCACACTTCTTGGCATTGCTTAATACCTTGAAGGCACCTTTCTGACTCTTGCTATCAGACCAAGTCTTACGTACACGATATAAAGTTGCAGTAGGTGTTTCAGGAGTAGTAGTTGTTCCGGCAAGCTGAGCAGTGACCTTTGTTGCCAAGTCGCCAAGTCTAGCATAAAGCCAGTTACCCGGACAGGACTTGTTGGCAAACCATCTATGTACAGTGATTACCATCTCATCAGACTTAGGATTGTAGTTAAGGGTTTTATCCTTATCACCAAGCCAGATAAGCTTCTTCTTACCATTACGCTTGCAGATATCAACGCAAAGTTTGATAAGAGCATCATAAACCTTACTGTTCATGGCGTAAGGTTCAGTGGTGTCGCTGGCGCATTCAATAGTGATTGCTCTCTGGTCATTTGCATTGCTGGAAGAGCACCAAGAGCGGTTCTTCTCCTCTACATACATGCCGATTCTACCATCAGTGCCAATACCATACTGGCAGCTGGCCTGTCTTGAAGTAGGGTAGAAAATATTACCTAATGTTTCAACGCTGCACTGACCAACAACACAGTGAGGCGTGATGCGGTCAATGGAATGCGTTCTCTGTCCGGAGTGGTTCGGACTAAGTTTGGTATAGGATACCAATGAACTGTTTGTGTAAGCCATGTTTTATTCCTCCTTGCTTTCTGAGCGGTCGTGAAGCTGTTCTAATACGACCTTGATTTTTTCTGGTACCGGAAGTCCAAGATGTGCTGCATTTTCAAGAAGAGAAACGCCTTCATTGGAGATGTAGAAGAAGATGACTGCAGTGCGAAGAACACCGCCTGAGCCGATAACATTTACATCAAGAATGTGGGCGATTCCTACAAGCAAGAAAATAAGCACCTTGCGACAGATACCTTTGAAGCCGACTTCGCTGGAAAGTGTTCTGTCATTGATTGCGCACATGACACCAGTGAGATAGTCGATTACAACAAAGGCAATAAGTGCATAAAGCAGTCCGTCCCAGCCACCAAGAAAGTAGCCAAGCCAGCCGCCAATGCCTGTGAAGATGAGCTGGATTGTGTTCCAAAATTCCTTCATGTTTGAGTCCTCCATTTCTGTAAAGTGGTATAAAAAAAGCACCTCCGAAGAGATGCTTGATTCCAAAATAAAAGATGCTATGCAATTCGCACGACCCTCAGATATGAGGATGTGATATTGATTGCAGCACCTGTATCCTGATATGCCTGTAATTTGATTTTTAATCCATTAGAAGAAGTCGTTGATGCGATACCGCCAGTATGAACATAAATGGTCTGGCTGGTTGTACTTCCACCATAAAGGATTTGTGAATTTGACAGTGTGCTATAGGTAGAACCTCCGTCTGTTGACGTCTGGATTCTAGCACCGCGTCGTTTAGCAGTCCCTGCAGCAAAATTCAGATTGGCAGATATAACGTATACACCTGCTGTTAATGTGACTATGGAGTTTGTATCAGTCCAAGTTGCACTGGCGCAGGATTTAGCAGTAGAAGAGTTCGAATCAGTTACCGTTCCTATAGCTGTTGAATGGTTACCAATCTTAAGACTGCCGGTAACAGTAGTGTCGCCATTGATTACGTTGGTATGAGCTGTTAACGAGTTTCGATAGATTAACCACTCGCTTAAAGTTCCATCATAAACGCCTCGATTAACTCCGCCTGTGCCGATTCCAAAGGCAGCCTTAGCAGAAGCTGCACCATCAGCACCATATCTTGTTTGCCAATATGCAATATCAGAATGTTCTGATTGGACAGCTTTTGTATGATTGGTGGTCATGGCGATTTCTAAAGTATCGTCTTTCTCTGCAACTTTTCCAATTGCGATTCCTTTGCCACCGGCTTTAAAATCCATCAATACAGCTGCTGTTGAAACCGTATCAAGAATTGTTACTGTGGTGAAAGCATCTGTAATGGTGTATTTGACATCATAAGAGCTTTCCGTTGATATTGCACCGCCACCAAAAGTGAATGCAGTTCCTGAAGAGAAGCTCTTATTAGCATTAGTCCATGATGTTGCAGAGGATTTTTTATAGTAGGTTGCACGGGTTACAGTGTTCTTACTGCTGCAGGAAGCATAGCTGTAAGAGATAAGACCACGGATATAAGTTCCATCATCATTTACGACACCAGCGCTGGTTGCTCTTTGTGAAAGATAGCCTGTAAATGATGGTGCAGAATATGCAACAACGCTAATACTGACAGTTTTTTCATCAGAGACACGACCTCTGGAATCCGTAACTTTTGCTGTAAAAGTGATTGTTCCGGAGGATGTAAGCAAACCTGTTGTAAAACTGGATGCCGTACTTGAATATCCGCCTCCGGTAATGGAGTAGGAAGATATCGTAGAACCATAAGCACCTGCAGCTCCATTGATAGTAACAGTTGCTTTTGATTTACTTTGAACATAAATGGCCCATGCTGCTGGAACATCGCCATCAACACGTGCAGCTGTAACACTTGTCATTGTGGGTTTTACCGAAGCAGGTACTGTCAACGTAAGCGTGCAGGTTTTGGAGCCAATCTTCGTAGAGCCATTGTAGGTGTCACAGGTGATGGTGCAGGTTCCGGATACCGCGTTTGGTATCTGATTTGCCAGTGTAAGTGCAGGCGTCCACGATACGGATGTTGATGTTGTCTTGGAAACGATGGTTCCTGTGGTGCTTCCAAAGGAATAAGTCAAAGTATGCGTAAACGATGATGATGCTCTTGTGATTGTAATCGTCGAAGCAGAGTTCAGATTTGTGTTTGTTGCAGATACAGTCGATGCTCTTGGAATCGTATCAAGCGTATGCGTACCACTTGCTGTAACACTGACCGCATAGGTATAAACACCAGCCTCACAGCTCAAACTGAATGATTTAGTACCATCAGAGTTGTGACTGATTTTTGCTGTTCCAGACGCAATTGTTGTATTGTTGTACAGCTGGATTCTGGTGTCACTAGAATATACGGTTGTTCCATTGATGACTGCTTTGAAGGCACCAGACATAACCCAGCCGGAGCCGGAACCAGAGCCTTTAAGTGTCCAAGCGATAGTAGAAGTGTTGTTTGCTACGTCCTGACTGGATAATGACCACGACAGCGTAATGGAACGACCTTCTTTTTCATTTGTTGTTATGCTTCCGCTTTTAGCCATGAATCATTCCTCCTTAAGATGCTGGGTCTCGCCATTTGATGGAGAGATTACCATTTGCTCTTGGAATAAAGTCGAACCAGCCTCTGGTCTCATTTCCAAGAGATAACTTGTTTCTTATTTCTGCGTTGGTAATAACCAAGCTGTTATTTGAGATAAAAGCGATTTTCTGACCATTTTCCTTGAAGGCAAGTTCCTCATTGGATAGCTCGGCAGTGAAGGCATTACCAACTCTGCCAAGCTCAATAAGGGCACCTTTGAATCGGATATATTCTTCCAGAAGCTCTTGGTTATAAGCTACGTTTCCCTTTATCTCATCAGTAATAGCAGTAAAGTCCATACGGATTTCGCTGCTATTTTGAGTAATGCTAGACTGGAAATCTTTCTGAATGGTTTCTAACTGAGTCTTTTCAATGTAGGTATCATGAACGGTACTGGTAATTTCATCTGCGGTTTTCGCAATTTCTGAGTAGCAGTCATGCACCTGAATCTTCAGGATTTCTACATCATCTAAAGCATCCTCATAAGCCACCACGCTTTGGAAGGTGTGCTGGCATGAAGTTAATAGTGCCATTCATTACACCTCCCATCAGTTAGAAACATCACACTGTAAAGTAAGCAAACTATCGATATCAGCCGCGGAAAGATAGATAACTTTTCCGGTCTTTGTGAATGTAACTTCCTTACCGTCCTTATCCTGTGCGTACCAAGTGTAAGTAAGGCTTTGCTTTTCAGTAGCATTAGCCCATGCAGAACCGCTATATTTCATAAGCGTTACGGACTTAGCGCTATGGTCAATCTTGTACCAGAAATCACCGGACTTCGGACTTGAAGGTGCGGTTTCACTGATAATACCAAGAAGGGCATCTACTTCCTGCTGGTTTGTTCTGACGATGATATATGGAACAAGACCGCCAAGATTGTTCTTAACAGTAAATCCACCGATGGAAAGCATCTCTGATACATAAGGGTCAGATTTATCTTCCACGGTGATAACATCAACATAGTTCTTGCTGGAATATGTCATCGTGCAGCGGTAAGACTGGATGTTGATAATATCTGCGCCAGAGACTTCCAAGGTGGAACCGGTAGCACCGCTGATGTTTGTCCATGTACCATTCACATATTTAGCCCACTGATAAGTAGCACTTGTGATAGCAGTCGTTCCACTATAAGCGGAAGTGGCAAGCGTAAGCTTTCCAGACTGGTTCTGTACGATAGTTCCATTAGGTGCATATACAGAGAAAACAACTGCTGAAGTACCATTGCTTCCTGCTTTGGATTTCGTCCAAGTAAATACCTTAGTAGCTGTCTTTCCTGAAATTGTAAATGTCAGATTGATGTTTCCAGTTAAGGTAGCATCAGCGCCAAGGTTTGAAGATGCTGCAACAGATAATTCAATTAAACCTGCAGCTGTAGCAGTCGCAGCAGTATTTGTTTTAAGTGTGATACCCGTAGGCAAGGTTCCAACAGCACAAGTACAAGCTGTTTGAGTAATACCAACATATCCGGTAAACGGAATAGAGATAGTTGATGCAGCAGATGTTTTACCTGCAGAGGTACATGCTATTGCCTGTGTTTCATTTCCTAAAACAATGGAGATACCGCCGCTTCCTGCAGAACCTGTAGCACCTTTATCGCCCTTGGCACCGTCATAAATCTTAGTGATGGTTACAGTATCAAATACATCAGAGTCGCTTGTTACGAGCTTGATTTGAGCCACGTTATCAACGAATACTGCATGTGTTGGCTTTACTACCAAAGTCCCACCGGTGATGCTTGTATTATCAGAGGTAGTAGGATAATCAGCCCAGTTGCCGGAGCTGTTCTTGTACTGCCATTTGCTGATGGTTACGCCCTGAACTTGTGCAGTAAGAGTAGCTTGCGAAGCACCAACTAAAGTGGAAGAGGTGTCATACTTGAATACATAGGTATCTGCTGTTACATAAGCAAGACGAGCGTTTGTTGCATTCTTTACCAAGGTGTAGGTAATATCAGCGGAGATATTGACGGTGTTCTTGGTTTCTGAATCATAATAGCTGATATAACAGATATAAGTAATCATGCCGGAATCGGATGCAGCCAGCTTATTCGCATTGACTGTAAGAATACCTTTATTCACTGATTCACCGGTTGTAAGTGAAGTCTCAGCAGCAACACCATCTTTACGCTTCCATGAGATTGTTACACCGGTAGCGGTCAATGAAATATTGGTCTGGTCAAGAAAGATAACCGGAGTTAATACAAGATTCGTAGTTGCCCAGCTAGGTGCATATTCATGAGGCAGTGTATTTGGGTCTTCACTCTGAGTCTTAGGAAGATTTGAAGTAATATATGCCGACAGCTTTCTTTGGTCAGTAATATCCACAAAGGTCTGCTGACTGGATGTCAAAATTGTAGCCATGAAATAACCTCCTATAAAATGATTTCACAATAGAAGGAAGCATTATCCTGAACATCCTCTGTTGTGATTATGATTGTTTTTATGCCGCGGTGAGCTTTATCCCACTCAGCGTCAGCAGCCTCATCAGAGGACTTTCGATGCCAGATGAAGCTTTCTGCTTCAAGGGAATCAGTGATGTCTTTGTCCCAAGAGAACACCTTGCAGTGCATTCTGCTTTTCTGGCATTTATCCTTGAAAATGCTGACACCATCAACCACAAGCTCCGTATGATACATTTTCTGTGAATTGATGGTATCGACTTTTCCGGATATAGATTCTATTTTTGAAGTCTGCCCAAGAATGTCATCTTCAAGGGCAGCGATATTCTTGTTCTGTTTTGCAGAAGCAGCAGTAAGTGTTACACCGCTTGCTCCAATGGTGATGGTGTTACCAGAAGGATTTAAGTAATCTCTGGTTCGACTGACACAAAGATAAGTGCCATGAATTCCATGTGGCTTTGATATGCATTCCACATACATACGAGCGCGAATATCGCCAATATCAGCTCCGGTATCTGATTCATCCACGATTGTTAGTTCTATGCTGGTGATGCCTTTAACCAAATCTGATAATCTGGCTTTTGCTTTTCTAAGCAGGTTTCCGGGAAGGGTTACATCATCCCAGATTTCAGAAGTCCAAATCCAGCCGATTTCTTGGATTGCTGTTTCATCACAAACATAGTTTTTTCCATCATTGACAGAGGTGATATCGATACGTTCATCGGTTTCTGTCTCGGTTCCTTCCGCGTCGGTTTCCTTCTTTTTCGCACCAAGAGGGATAAGCGCAGTCACACGCTCGGTATGGTCTTTTGTGATTTTGACATTCAAAAGGTTTTTACCGAATTCAACGGTCTGCACTGATTTGGTAGTGAAGTCCTCAAGGTAATCCAGATATTTACCGGTTGATGTATAGCGAACCTGAAGATAACCTCCATGCGTATTTATCAGCTTGTTCTTGATGGCATCCATCGTGCAGGAATACTCTGAATTGCTATAGGAAATATAATCGTTATCATCTTTGACCGTTACAATTCCAAGTGTGAAACGCTTCTGTTCTTCCACATTTTTGTTGTGGACAGAAATGAAGTATTCCAGCAATCCTTTGAGCGTTCCTTTATATGAAAAAGGTGGCTGGATTGTATCTTTCAGATAAGCAAGGCAGGATTCACAAGTCCAAGAATGGGTGTTGTAAAAATCACTGCCATCACCTAAGGCACGACCTTCGAATACAACATCATTTCCTTTCTTGCAAACAATCACAGAAGCCATCGGTTTGATAGAAGTCAGGTAAGGATGATTAAACGGAGCGGATAGCTTAAGACTATCGATGTTTTCAGCATCTTCCTGAATCTGGGCCTCAGTGATAGCAAGCTTTGAAAGATTCGGATGGTAAAAAAGAGAACCGTCAACATATACTTTGAATAAACTCATAGGCGGCCCTCCCTGTATCTGAAAGTAGTTGTTCCGGTGCTGGTCACTTTCACGGAGTTACTTCCGTAGGCAAGCTGTAGTTCAGGAATTTCCCAAGTACCTGCGCTGACCGTTTTGGAAAAAGAATCTGCACCAATTCTCCATGCAAGGGTAGCTTCGGCAGTAGTGGTGATTGTAGGCACAACCGGCATAAAATCGTTCACAAGTGTAATGGTCTTAGTTCCAGTTATTTGAACAACGGTTTCGTCGGTGTGATAACGATAAGCATCACCATCAGTGCAGCTAAGAGTGAGCTGTCCTTTGTTGGAAATAGGGTCATACGTTGGAGCGGCTTCAATGGTTCCGATACAGTAGAGTGTTGGTTCTTCAGAACAGATTACCTGTACAAGTCTCCCAGCAAATTGATTTATTATCTCAGTCACTCTGTTATTGAAATCACTTCGTGTTCCGAGCATTGACAAAACTATAGTAAAGGCCCTTGGCTGGAATGATACCGAGCCAAGAGCCTCTGTGAATCTGATTGGAGAATTGCGACCGGGAACAACGACGGTTTCACTCTGAGATTGTGGTGTTGGAAAGTCGATGCTTTCTCTAAGCCAGCCCATCTGAAAGAGTGAGATGTTATTGATTAATATATCTGGTCTCATAGTGCAAGCCTCCTTGATAATTTCTGTTGTTTTCCAAGGCCATTATCGATTGCAGGAAGAAGATGACCAACAAGGGTTCCATCTTCCAAGTAAATGCCCTTAGAACTGTTGTCTGCGATGATTGCAAGATATCTTTCCATACCAGCAGTATTCATTTTGCTATCGAGCATAGCTTCAAGCTGTTTATAGAATCCGCTAAGTGGCAGGATTGCTTCTTGCCCAGCTTCACCGCCAGCCATCAGTGAGCTACCGTTCATGCCAAAGATGGTAGGGCGATTCATAATACCACCGTTTTTGTACCAGTCAATTGAAAGATGAGGTACGCTTGGCGGTGCGATAGAAAGAGAGCCTGTTACCTTGAAGTGCGGTAATTTGATGTGAGGTAAAGAAATCTTCATTCCGGAGAAGAAGCCCTTAATCGCATCAACAACAGATTTTACTTTGTTCTTTGCAGCTTCAATTGGTGTTGTGATAGCTGATTTGATACCGTTCCATACAGAAGTGGCAGTGGATTTGATTCCGTTAAACACAGAAGATACCGTGCTTTTTACAGAATTGAATACCGATGAAATCTTGCTCTTAATACCATCAACGACAGTAGTGATAGCTGTTTTGATGCCATTCCATACGGTGGTAGCAACGCTCTTAATGGCATTGAATACAGTGGTGACGACGGTTTTTACTGCATTTACTACAGTTGTTACGTGTGTTTTGATTGCATTCCATACTGTTGTGAAAACAGTTTTTATGGCATTAAGCACTGTACTGATAACTGTAGATATCGCATTGATTGCAGAGGATACTTTAGTCTTTATTGCATTCCAGACAGCAATAATAATCTCTTTGCAGTTCTCCCAGATAAATCTAAATGGAAGGGTGATGATATCAAAGGCAGCTTCCAAAATTGCTGCGATAAACATAATGGCGGTTTGAACCGTATTCTTGATGCCTTCCCACAGACCTGTGAAGAAGTTGACGATTCCAGTCCAAAGATTTACAAAGAAATCTCTGATACCAGTCCATACCTCATTCCAACTTGTACCGAACCAGCCAAGAACAACATCCGCAACGCCACGAAGTACATTCATGATGTTAGTAAAAGAGTTGACGATGAAGTTCCAGATGGATAAGAAGATGCCTTTTACACCTTCCCATACCTGTGACCAGTTGCCAGTGAAGATGCCAATAAAGATATCTAGAATACCGGTAATGATACCCAGTGTCTCTTCCAGTACATTTGCGATATATGTAAATACGCCTTCAAATACAGGTGCAAGGAAGTCACACAGACCATTCCATATAGCAGATACCACTTCGCCGAAGTTCTCAAAGTCAAATCCCAGCGCGTTAAGTCTGTCAGTAATTCCTTGTGCAAATCCTGAAAAGATGCTCTTGATACGTTCCCAGATAGCAATTATCTTATTTCGGAATTCTTCATTGGTATTCCAAAGATGAACGAAGGCTCCAACCAAAACAGCGATAGCAGCAACAACAGCAATTACAACCGGATTGATACCCATGATTGCTGTACCGACTTTGCTCATCACTCCAGATAAACCACCAGCCTTTGATACCAGACTAGTAATTTTTAGTCCAAACTTACTAAAGGCCTGCATCGCGACACCGACCCTCGATATCACGGTTCCTAGAATCACTAGCGCTGGCCCAAGAGCTGCAACAAATAATCCAATCTTTACAATGACTTGTTTTGTGCCATCATCCAGATTATTTAGCCAAGTTACAAATCCCTGAATCTTAGAAAGGATATTTTTTACCATCGGCATCAAAGCTTCACCAATTGAGATAGCAAGTCCCTCTAATGCAGATTTAAGGATTGTAAGCTGACCGGATAAGTTATCAAGCTGTGTATCAGCCATCTGCTGAGCAGCACCGGCGCTGTTAGTGATGGAATTCTGCAAGCTGTCCCATGTTTCACCTGTATTTGCAAGAAGGGCATTTACAGAGGAAAGGTCAGTTTTGTTGAAGATGGAACTGATAATATTTGTTTTCTCCGCAGAGGTCATTCCTTCCATACTGGTATTTAAGTCACCAAGGATGTCATTCAAAGAACGCATATTACCTTGAGAATCATAAACATCAACACCGAGCTGTTCCATGCAGGCAGCAGCTTTATCAGTAGGATTCTGTAAGGAAAGAATGACGTTACGAAGATGAGTACCACCTTCAGCGCCTTTGATACCGTTGTTAGCAAGGATACCAAGAGCAGTATTTAATTCAGCTGTACCGCCTTTGATGGATTTTGCAGTCGCACCGATGGTAAGAATACCTTCACCTAACTGTGATACAGAAGTATTGGTGCTGGATGCAGTTTTTGCCATCTGGTCAACCATTGTATCTGCTTCGGATGTTTCCATTCCAAGGGCAGACATAGCATCTGTGACCATGTCAGAAGCAGAAGCAAGGTCGATATTACCGGCAGCAGCAAGGTTCAGTACTGTTGGTAAAGTATCGACCATTTCCTGTGTATCGTATCCTGCAAGTGCTAGATAGTTTAATGCTTCTGCACACTCACTGGCAGAGAAGGCTGTCTCAGAACCCATCTGCTTTGCAAGGTCGGAAAGTGCCTCCATTGTATTGACGCTTTCGCCATTTACATTTGACATGGAATCCTTGGTGATTCCCATTGTCGCCTGTACCTGACTCATCGAGCTTTCAAAGTCGGCAGCGGTCTTTACAGAAGCAATGCCCATTCCAGTTACTGCAGCAGATACAACAGATACCTTCTTACCAACATTCGTAATTCCGTTACCGACGGATTCAAGCTTGGAACCTACATCACCAATCTTTGTAAGCGTAGCGTTAGTAGTGGAAGCTTGCTGTTCTAATCGTTTTAATTCAGCTTCGGTTTCGATGATTTCTCTTTGTAGAGCATCATATTGCTCTTGTGTTATTTCACCTTTT
>JAZUJK010000015.1:0-49330 GCA_045642705.1 Acutalibacteraceae bacterium | reverse complement strand
AGTTTCGCCGTTAACAACCATTTTTGCATATCTAATTTTTTCTTCTGGGGTGTACTTTTTAAACTTTTGCCCTTTTGACGCCATCAAACTAACCTCCTCACAAAATTATTGATTTGCGAAAGCAAAGTTTTCCTTTGCTTTCGATAATTGGACAGTAGCGCAAGCACAAACAGAAGTCAAGGTCTTTAGAGCGAAGCGTGCCTTTACTTCTGTTTTGGTTGTGCTACACAAAAAAAGAAAGTAGACACTTTTTTAAGTGTCTACTTTCATCTTACACCTTCAGATTTTTCTTGTGGGATTTCTTTTTATTCTTTTTCTAGATGTATTACTACTATCTCCGTTGGATTTCCAAATCTCGGAATAAATCCACCCGTATTAGCTATTCCTGTTGTAACAATCAACTTATCATCAATAAGACCCTTGGTGTATTTTGGGAGTAGACCTTGTCCAGGTGAGAAAATTCCCCTATCATTTATTCTTATCTGTCCGCCATGCGCATGTCCGGACAGGATAAGATCTATCTCTGGATGAGTATCACGGAGATACTCTGGATAATGTTCCGGATGATGATCAAGCAAAATTTTAAATTCTTCAAACTCTTCGAAATCTCTGAGCCAATCATGTCCCGTATAAGGTCTCTGTCCAGCCACTACGATTTTCTCATCTAAATAGGTCCACGAATTATCAAGAACTACTGCACCTGCAGCAATAACATCATCCTCATAGAGTCTAGGATATTTAATCTCATGATTGCCATAAGAAAAATATGTAGGTGCAACAAGGACGCATTCCTTGATAAATGGTTCTGCATATCTATATCTTTTGAAATGACGGTCTACAAGATCTCCAGTGATAAATATAGCATCTGGCGCAATAAATCTAGTAAGCGCAAGAGCTTCCCTACCCGCTTCCTTCCTGCAATGCATGTCAGAAAGCAGAACAAAGGTATAATCCTTATCAATCTTGTCTGTCTTAATTGTATATTCCGTGTGTTCCATATTTAGTCCTTTATATAATCTTTTAGACGAGCAGCAGTAATCTTGCTACATAGAGCATCAATCACGAGACCTTCGTCCGTATATTCTTCGTAAAATACATTTCCATCCTCTCGAACCATAGATGCAGGTTTTAGGTCATCAAATGGAAATAGATATGTGAGTCTCACGCGATCCTTCGGCAAAGTTTCCTCAATCGCATCGAGAAGTTTGGCGATGCCGTTTCCGCGGAGTGCGGAAATATATACTGTACTTCCTATCGTCGGTACAGCATCACGGTCATATACCATATCGCATTTGTTCATGACATTTAGTATAGGCTTACCCTCTGCACCGAGTTCAACGAGTAGATCATTTGTCACACGCAAGTGCTCGCTACAATGAGGATCAGATGCATCGCATACATTGAGAATGAGATCCGCATGTGCCGCCTCTTCAAGTGTCGATTTAAAAGCCTCGACTAGATTGTGTGGCAGTCTCCTTACAAGTCCTACTGTATCAATTAGCATGACCTCTCTGCCCGATGGCAATTTAAGTGAGCGGGATGTTGGATCAAGTGTTGCAAAGAGCATATTCTCAGCAAGAACCCCTGCCTCGGTTAGCCTATTCATAAGGGTCGACTTGCCGGCATTGGTATAACCGACAATAACGACAGTCTGAACGCCTGTCTTCTCACGCCTTGCGCGCTGATAGTTGCGGCGCCTCTCGACGTCACGGAGCTCAGCTCTAATTGAATCGATGTGGCGTCTTATATGACGTCTGTCCGATTCTAGTTTGCTCTCACCAGGACCTCTGGTGCCGATACCGCCACCCAGCCTCGAGAGCGCCGTGCCCTGTCCGCCAAGGCGAGGAAGCATATATTGAAGTTGAGCAAGTTCAACTTGCAACTTACCCTCTTTTGAGCGGGCGCGACTTGCAAATATATCCAGAATTAGAGTTGTTCTATCAACAACTCTAAAGCCTGTATATTTTTCTATATTACGTTGTTGCGACGGTGTAAGCTCGTCATCAAATATGAGAAGATCAATCTTCTCATATTGATAGAAATCCTTGATTTCATCGAGCTTGCCGACGCCAAGGAACAGCGCAGCGTCCGGTGCCGGACGAGGCTGCACTACCTTCGCAACAACCTCTGCGCCCGCTGTCCGCGCAAGTTCTGCCAACTCCTCGATTGATACCTCCGCATCAAATGCGCCCGTATCAACCGAGCACAGAATTGCGCGCTCTGGTCTCTCTTTCTTATCAATTTCTATCATAGTGGAACAACCAATCCTATCACTGCGGCAACAAGTATATAAACAATAGGATGAACTTTCTCAAGTTTTGGCAACATCATAAGGGCTAAGAATGCGAGCAATAAAACAAGGCAATGCCAATTGAATATGCCAGATGGCCATACCGAAGTTTTAAGCATTGTAATTGCAGCGGCGCCAATCATGCCCATAGCACCAGGTCTTGCTGCTGCAAATGCACGCTCAAGTCTAGGCTCATTCTTATATCTCTGCCAAAATTTATATGCAAGCAAAATAATTATAAAAGAAGGAAGAACAAGGCTCAGTGTACTAAGTAATGCACCAGGAATTCCAAATGTTTTAAATCCAGCAAATGTGGAGATATTAACACCAATAGGACCAGGTGTAGACTCGGCAACAGCCACCATATTGCCTAGATCTTCAAATGTAAACCAATCAGGATGTTTCTCTGCAATTTTGGTGAGGAAAGGCAATGTTGCAAGACCTCCACCCACAGAGAACAAGCCTGTCTTGAAAAATTCCACACACATAAGTAACAATTTACTCATTTGTCTTTACCTCCGCCGGTCTCATATCCATCAAGAATATTCCAAAAAGAACACATACTACCATTACAACAACTGGTTCAGCACCAAGGAATGTTAGAGCGAGGAGCGCTGCAATTGCAACCCCAACACCAGCTGGATTCTTAATGGACTTCTTACCCATTGTAACAATCGATTTAATAATCAGTGCAGAAACTGCAACTCTTATACCCATAAAAGCACGAACGACATATGGATTTTCTGCAAAATTCGTTACAAAAGCAGCTATCAATGAGATTATTATAAGGCTAGGAGTAATAACTCCTAATGTTGAAATCAATGCCCCTAAAAATCCCTTCTCTTTTCTACCAATAAATGTTGCTGTATTAACGGCAATTACACCTGGTGTGCATTGGCTGAGTGCGTATATATCCAGCATCTCTTCCCTTGTAACCCAAGCGTTATTATCCACCGCTTCACGCTCCATAAGTGGCAACATTGCATAGCCACCGCCAAATGTAAACAGGCCTATCTTAAAAAATGCCCAATAAAGTTTTAATAGTAATTTCATTTTATGCCTCTATCTACCAAGTAAATAATCAACTGATACATCGAGCGTGTTGGCAATAGCCAACAGTTCGAAATCATTTATACCTCTGTGCTGTCCCTCAATCTTGGACAGACCAGAGCTCGTCATTTCAACGCCCTGAATTGCAAGTGACTCAATCATGTCCACCTGCTTGATTCCGCGTTCCTTTCTAATATTCTCAATACGTGCCCCGGAAATGTTCTTATCTCCACGGAGCTGCTCACGAATTCTCATAATAAATACTCCATTCGTTATTTTTCCTATTTAGAAAATTATAACTTTTTATACCCAAAACTTCAATAGGGTGGTATAATGTATTAAATTTTTCGCCCAGAAGAGAGGGTTAATTATGAGCGAACTATACGATAGCAATATGAATCTCACATTACTTACCGATTTCTATGAGCTCACAATGGCCAACGGATATTTTAAGAAAGGCTTCCGTGACGTAATCGGTTATTTTGATATGTTCTACAGAACAATACCAGATCATGGTGGCTTTGTAATCATGTGCGGTGTTGAACAAGTTGTAGACTATTTAAACAATTTAAAATTCACCGATAAGGACATCGATTATTTACGCACTCGTGGATTCTGCGAAGAATTCCTCGACTACCTAAAAAATTTCAAATTTGCCTGTGATGTATGGGCTATACCAGAAGGTACACCTGTATTCCCTGGTGAGCCAATTGTCAAGGTACGCGGTCCAATGATTCAGGCTCAGTTCCTTGAGACTATGATTCTTCTTATCATCAATCATCAGAGTCTCATCGCAACCAAAGCCAATCGTGTTGTACGTGCAGCAGAGGGACGCGCAGTAATGGAATTCGGCTCACGCCGTGCTCAGTCTGCTCAAGCAGCAATACTAGGCGCACGTGCCGCATATATCGGTGGCTGTGTAGGTACAGCATGTACACTTGACGGCCGTGACTTCCAGATTCCTGCTCTCGGTACTATGGCACACAGCTGGGTACAGCTCTTTGATTCAGAATATGAAGCATTCAAGGCTTATGCTGAGGAATATCCTGATTCTTGTACCCTCCTTGTTGATACATACAATGTATTAAAGTCAGGTATCCCTAACGCAATCAAGGTATTCAATGAAGTTCTCGTACCAAATGGCCACAGACCAGCAGGTATCAGAATCGACAGTGGCGATATCACTTATCTCTCTAAGAAGGCAAGAAAGATGCTTGATGAGGCTGGATTCCCAGATTGTAAAATCTGCGCATCCAACTCACTCGATGAATATATCATCCGTGATATGTTGCTTCAGGGCGCACAGGTTGATTCATTTGGTGTTGGCGAACGCCTAATAACTTCATCTTCTCACCCTGTACTTGACGGCGTATATAAGCTCGTTGCAATAGAGGATGAAAACGGAAATATTGTTCCTAAGATTAAGATTTCTGAAAATGTTGCCAAGATTACAACACCTTGTAGCAAAGAAGTATATCGTTTCTATGATAAAGAGACTGGAAAAGCAGAAGCAGATGTACTCACAATTGCTGGCGAAGTAATTGATGAGTCCCAACCATATCTTCTCTTTGATCCAAATTATACTTGGAAACAAAAGACAATCGAGAACTATGAGGCCAAGCCTCTTCTCGTCAAGATCTTTGAGAATGGCAAATGTCTCTATGAAAAGAAGAGCGCTGCTGACACTCAAGCATATTGCAAGGAACAACTTGCAACACTCTGGGATGAGTGTCTCCGCTTTGAGCATCCACATCAGTATTGGGTTGATCTTTCTAAGGAATTGTGGGACGAGAAATATCGTCTCCTAAAGGAGCATAGTTCAAAGTAATGAAGTATAGAACCGTTATCTGGGACCTCGACGGTACATTACTTGATACCCTCGAGGATTTAAAAAATGCCGTAAATTATTCTATGCGCACGCTAGGATATCCTGAGCGCACGCTTGATGATATACGCGTATTTGTTGGAAACGGTGTAAAAAAACTCGTTGAACTAGCAATTCCAGGTGGCTCTAGCAATCCCAATTATGACAGGTCATATGATCTGTTCTGCGAGTATTATGCAGAGCACAATCTCGATAATACCAAGCCATATCCTGGTGTCGTTGAACTCATCAATGAATTAAAAGAACTCGGCGTTAAGCAAGCAATCGTATCCAACAAAGTTGATTCTGCTGTAAAAAAGTTAAATGACGAATTCTTCTCTGTTGATCTTGCGATCGGCGTTACCGACTACAAGATAAGAAAGCCAGCACCTGATATGGTATGGCAAGCTTGTTATGAATTACAGGCAAGCAAGGATGATACAGTCTATATCGGCGACTCCGAGGTTGATCTCGAGACAGCAAGGAATGCCAAGCTTCCATGCATATCAGTTCTATGGGGCTTTCGTTCAGCCGAGGACCTCACACCATTCGCCCCAGAGGCAATGGTAGCTACTCCCGCCGAACTTCTAAAATATTTCAAATAAAAAGAACTCCCAGTTCACTATGAACTGGGAGTTTAATTTTTTATCTTAGATAGCTGCTTTTAGCGCATCTACCATGTCAGTCTTTTCGAATGATACGCCAAGGTCCTCGCGTCCCATATGTCCGAGAGCAGCAAGATTTTTATACATAGGCTGGCGAAGTCCAAGTCTATCAATAATTGCTGCTGGACGGAGATCAAATACATGATTTACAGCTCTTACGATATTCTCAACTGGTACTGTCTCAGTGCCAAAGGTCTCAACCATAATTGAAACAGGATGAGCTACACCAATCGCATATGAAAGCTGAATCTCACATTTCCTTGCAAGGCCTGCTGCAACTATATTTTTAGCAACCCAACGTGCTGCATAAGTTGCACTTCTATCAACCTTAGTTGGATCCTTGCCTGAGAATGCGCCGCCACCGTGACGTGCATATCCACCATAGGTATCAACAATAATCTTGCGGCCTGTGAGACCAGAGTCACCTGCAGGTCCACCGATTACAAATCTACCAGTTGGATTGATATAATACTTAGTTCCGTCGTCAATAAACTTGTCAGGAACAACTTCATTTACAACATATTTAATGATATCTGCTCTAATCTTTTCGAGTGATACATCATCATTGTGCTGTGTTGATACAACGATTGCCTCTACACGTACAGGATTGTTGTCCTCGTCATATTCAACAGTTACCTGAGTCTTACCATCCGGTCTGAGATATGGCAATGTGCCATCCTCACGTACTTCCTGCAATTTCTTGGCAAGCTTGTGTGCAAGTGAAATTGGAAGTGGCATAAGTTCAGGTGTCTCATCACAAGCGAATCCAAACATGATACCCTGGTCGCCTGCACCATTTAAGTTGTAATCGTCTTCCTCGCCACCTTTTAACTCAAGTGACTTATCAACACCCATTGCGATATCAGGTGACTGCTTGTCGATATTGATAATCATCTTACAATTGTCGCCATTGAAAAGAAGTGCGTCGTCGTCATAACCAATACCCTTGATTGTGTCACGAGCAATTTTTTCTATATCAACATTGGCAGAAGTTGTAATCTCACCCATAATCATAACTTGATTAGTTGTTGCTGTAGTCTCGCATGCTACACGTGAATTTTTATCCTCGCTTAGCATTGCGTCTAGAATAGCATCGCTTATCTGGTCACACACTTTATCTGGATGACCTTTTGTAACAGATTCTGAAGTAAATAGATGATGCATTTTGTACCTCCATAAAAATTAAGCCCTCCGGCATAACCGAAGGGCCATAAAACCTTATCTTTCGGTTAAAACCGCAGGATTTAGCACCTTAGCAAAAGCCAGGTTGCTGGACGCCAAGGGCCTGTTCCCGATGCGTCACTCTTGATAAGAAATATTCGATTTAACGTATGCCATTTTATAACTATATATATAAAATGTCAACAACAAAATTCTGTAAAGTAAAACTACTTTACTCTTCCGTAAATTTTAGCCATTTTTGCGATTTTCTCTGCAAGTTCTGTGGTTAAATCATCAGCTGATAGCCTCCACTGCCAATTGCCGCCAAGTGTACCAGGTACGTTGATTCTGGCACTTGAAGGGAGTTCCAAATAGTCCCAAATTCCAGCGACAAAGAGGTTCGCACATGATGCCATTCCAGCCCTTATAATTGCTGCTGGCAAGTCCTCATCACGCTCAACATTTAGATAATCCTTGGCACATGCAATATCATCTCTATTCGCAGTCGCTATCCAGCCAAGAAGTGTATCATTGTCATGTGTTCCTGCATAGCATACGGAATTCTTCTCATACATATATGGAAGATAATCCGATGCTTCCTTAGAATCAAATGCAAATTCGAGCACTTTCATTCCAGGGAATGTTGAGTCACGGAGCAATGCTCTAACATCATCTGTTAGGATACCGAGGTCCTCAGCAATAAAGCTAATATTCCAGAACCAGTTCCTCAGAACGGATACGAAATCCATTCCTGGGCCTTTTACCCACTCACCATTTACAGCAGTCTTATCGCCATATGGCACTGCCCAATATGATTCAAAGCCACGGAAATGGTCGATTCGAATAATGTCATAAAGCTTGCCCGCTCCCTCAATTCGTCTAATCCACCAACCATATCCATCTGATTTCATATAATCCCAGTTATATAGAGGATTGCCCCATAGTTGTCCATCCTCTGAGAAATAATCTGGTGGTACGCCTGCAACAGCGGTCGGCAGGTTGTTCTCATCGAGTTGGAACTCTCTCGGGTCTGACCACACATCAGCAGAATCAAGAGCCACATAGATTGGTATATCTCCGATTATGCCAACATCCTTTTCCTTGGCATAATCACGAAGTGCATCCCACTGCTTATAGAAGAGATATTGCAGATACTCATAAAAGAAAATCTCATCACAGAGAGAGTTCTTATATTTATCAACTGCCGATGCCTTGTGCAGGCGTATATCTCTATCTTCCCACTCTATCCATGACTTCATTGAGAAGTGTTCTTTAAGAGCCATAAAGAGGGCATATTCTGAAAGCCATTTCTGATTTTCCGAATAGAATTTTATATAATCAGGATCTGCCTTACCAGCCGAATTTGCAACTGCTTTTCTCAATATGTCAAAGCGAGTATTATAAATTTTTTCATAGTCAATTCTGCCCGCATCATCGCCAAAATCTATGCCGACAAGATCAGACTTTTTCAAAAGGCCATCCTCAACTAGCATATCAAGATCGATAAAATAAGGATTGCCTGCAAATGTTGAAAAACTCTGATATGGTGAGTCGCCATAGCTAGTCGGGCCCACTGGCAGTATCTGCCACCAGGACTGACCGGCGTCATGGAGAAAGTCGACGAACTTATATGCCGCCTCTCCCAGTGTGCCTATTCCATAATTTGACGGCAATGATGCTATCGGCATCAATATGCCACTACTACGTTTAATGCTCACGCTAATCACTCTCTATAAATATAGCCCAATCCGACTGGCGAATTGGGCTAGACTAATTTATCTAAATGCTGTTACATAAGACGTCTTGCCATCTCTTCTGGATCGCTAGAATATAACATAGCATTCTTTCTTGTAATAATTCCTCTTGTATAGAGGTCATATAGACAGTCATCCATTGACTGCATGCCCTTCTTCTTACCTGACTGCATTGCAGATGGAATCTGATAGTTCTTACCTTCACGAATAAGGTTACGAATAGCAGAGTCTGTAAGCATAACTTCGAATGCTGCTACACGGCCATTGCCATCCATTGTCTGGATAAGACGCTGAGATATAACTGCTTCAAGTACCATTGAAAGCTGTACACGAATCTGATCCTGCTGATCAGTTGGGAATACGTCGATGATACGGTCGATTGTCTCTGCGCATCCGATTGTATGAAGTGTTGAGAATACCAAGTGTCCTGTCTCAGCTGCTGTTACTGCAGTAGAGATAGTCTCAAGGTCACGCATCTCACCTACGAGAATAACATCAGGGTCCTCACGAAGAGCTGCACGAAGAGCTGCAGCATAAGAACGTGTATCAACACCGATTTCTCTCTGGTTTACGATTGATTTATTATGTCTATGAAGATACTCGATAGGGTCCTCAAGTGTAATGATATGGTCATTGAGGTTGTCATTGATAAGTCCGAGGAGTGCTGCAAGTGTTGTTGACTTACCAGAACCTGTAGGACCAGTTACAAGTACAAGACCACTCTTGAGCTGATAAAGGTCGATAACTGCCTCTGGTACTCCGAGATCACGTGGGTTAGGAATCTTAGAACCTACGAGACGGAATACAGCAGCTGTTGTACCACGCTGACGGAATACGTTTACACGATAACGTCCCATTCCAGCAAGACCAAATGAGAAGTCGATCTCACCACGCTCAGCAAAAGCGCGCTTCTGGAATTCGCCCATGATACCCTTTACAAGAGCCTCAACATCGTCAGCCATAAGACGTGGCTGATTAGGAATCTGAACCATAGAACCGTGTACACGCATAAGTGGTGGTACACCTACTGTAATATGTACGTCAGATGCCTTATTTTCTTCAGCTATTTTAAGTAATTCTGCGAGTGTCATATTATGTCCTCCACATACTACATACTATATTAAACAGATACACTGTAATATTATCATAATAGATATGCTTTTGCAATAAAAAAAGAACGGATGATAATCACCCGTTCTTTTAAACTTTTTAGCATTACAAAACCTTGGCGAGGAAAGACTGAAGTCTCTCTGACTGAGGATTGTCAAAAATATCTTTTGGCGTTCCTTCTTCTACAATTTGACCATCAGCCATAAAGACAACTCGACTAGCAACTTCCTTCGCAAAACCCATTTCATGAGTAACAACTACCATTGTCATGCCCTCTTCGGCCAAGTCTTTCATAACATCTAAAACTTCGCCTACCATCTCTGGGTCAAGTGCAGATGTTGGCTCATCAAATAGCATAACGTCAGGCTCCATTGCAAGAGCACGAACAATAGCTATTCTTTGCTTTTGACCACCAGAAAGTTGCTGAGGATAAGCATTTGCTTTATCAGGAAGACCTATTCTTTCAAGGAGCTCCATTGCCTTCTTCTCAGCCTCTTCCTTTGATTTGCCAAGAAGTTTAATTGGTCCAAGTGTAATATTATCAATAATAGTCAAGTTAGCAAAAAGATTAAACTGTTGGAAAACCATGCCAACCTTTTGTCTAGCTAAATTGATATCAATATAGTTCTCTTTATAGATTTGCTTCATAAGGTCCTTATATTTTTTACCCTCATGTTTTTCATTGAGCAAATCTTCCTGTCTAACTTTTCTTATCAAATCATCTCTATCAGTTATCTCTCCACTTTGCAATAACTTTTGATAAGTGTTTGAACATTCAATAACATCATTATGAAGATATGGATCAACGGGAGTTACAAGTTTATCCTCAAACCAAACTTCTCCATATGTAGGTTCTTCAAGGAGATTAAGGCAACGCAAAAAAGTTGATTTTCCTGATCCTGATGGTCCAATAATAACTACTTTTTCTCCGCGTTCAATATCCATTGAAACACCAGTCAAAGCCCTTATATTTCCATTAAATATTTTATAAACGCCTTTTGCATTTATGATATGATCAGCGTTTGTCACTTGCACGCAACCTCCTCTCTATGATTTTTACAATCCAAGTAATTATTAGGATGACTACTATATAGAACAACGCCATAACTAAGTATGGAATCATAAATTCATAGTTTGATGCACCAATATTTCGGAAAGCTACACACAAATCAACAGCTGCAACAAAAGATACTATTGAAGTATCCTTTACAAGTGCAATAAACTCATTTCCCAAAGTAGGTATGATGTTTTTAATTGCCTGAGGTACAACTATTTTAAGCATAGTTGTTCCATAGGTTAGTCCAATAGCTCGACCAGCCTCTGTCTGACCTGGGTCGACAGACAAAATTCCACCACGCATTATTTCAGATACATAGGCACCTGAATTAAATCCAAAAATAATCACGCAAACTAAGAGTGATGAAATTTGCATATTTAGCAATGGGAAAAGGACATAATATCCTAAAAGCAATTGAACAACAATAGGTGTACCTCTAAAAAAGTTTACATATAAAGCTGCGAGCTTTTTCAGTACAAATAGTACTTTGTTTTTAGATGGCACTATTTTAATTATTGCAATAATTGTGCCAATGATAATTCCAATCAGCAATCCAAAAACTGCAATTTGCATTGTGTTTCCCAAACCCAATAGAACTTGTCTATAAGCGCCTTTTTCAATAAAACTGCTTATAAACACTTGCCATTTAACATCAAAATTAGACATAAAAATCTATCCTTTATAAAACTACGTGCCGAGGGCTATCACTAGCCCTCGGCAGATATTAATCAATCCTATAACAACAATTATGCAACAGCATTATACTTCTCAACAAGTGTCTTTGCTGGAGCCTCATCAATGATAACGAAGTCGATGTTACCACTTAAGAGATCCTGAACAGCAAGAGCGCCATTAGCATAACCTTTTGATTCAGCATTCTTAATGCCGTCGAATTCCCAGTCAGCATCACCTTCGATATAAAGCTTACCAGTTGTTCCGTTTTGAGCACCAATCTTAGTACCCTGTGGAAGGTTATTTAAAACATTTTCTACAGCTGCAAGATCTTTGCACTCATCGAAAGTAGTATCATCGCTCTTTACTATGATGAGCTGGTTAGCATTGTAGTATGAAGTAGAGAAAGTAACATACTGCTCACGCTTTTCATTCTTAGTAAGACCAGAAGCAGCTATGTCAGCTTTACCAGTATCAACAGCCATAAGAACAGAGTCAAAATCCATATTTGAAATTACGAGTTCTTTACCAATAGAATCTGCAAATCCCTTCATGATCTCAATGTCAACACCATAGCAAAGGTCGCCTTCAAGATACTCAAATGGAGCAAATTCAGCGTTTGTAGCAATTACAAGCTGATTCTTTGACTTGTCGATTGTTCCAAGTGCAACACCAGAAGGTGTACCATCACCGAAATAATTATTCATAATCTTTTCAAGTGTGCCATCGCTCTTAATCTTAGCAATGTAATCATTAAGAGAAGACTGAAGATCGGCATTTTTCTTATCAACACCGAAAGCATATTCTTCCTCAGTAAGAGGAATATCAATTACTTTTACAGTCTTAGCAGCTGCTTTTGGTTCTTCACCCTGCTGTGCTGCTGGTGTCTTTGCACAAGCTGCGAATGCAAGGATCATTACAAGTGCGAGTACAAGTGAAATAATCTTTTTCATGATAAAAACCTCCAAAGTATTATCAATAATAAACTAAATAAAATGCACACAAAGGTGTGTCTTTTTCCTCTGTGTGCATAAGTATATATTGTCTTTGCATAAAATGCAAGCATTTTTTGCATAAATATTCAGAAATGTTTAATTTTCCTGTTCGATGTCACCCGGGGCCTTATTACTGTTTAATATAATAATGGCAGATAGGACAACAATTATTCCGCATAAACCGTATATATCTGGATATTCTTTGAATATTAATGCACCAATTATTGTTGCAGTTACCGGTTCAACAGATGCGATTACCGATGCCTTGCTCGGTGCTATTCTCTCCAGTCCCATTGTATAAAAAACATATGGAAGAAGAGATACACAAATTGCAATAGCAACAAGCATAAAGATAAACATAGGCGTTGTTGTGCGAGATGCTGCAACTGCTACCTCAGAAGGTCTGAGCAAAACAAGTGAGCCGAGAAATGCAAATAGAAAAGTATAAGTAGTAATCGTTAGAGACTTATATCCTTTATCTATCGCTATCTGACCAAATATGCTATAAAGCGCATATCCAAAAGCTGACAGGGCGCCAGTGAGGAGGGCCTTGCCAGGAATTGTCGTGCCACTGCCGATGAGGCCCGACACGAGGAAACAGCCGAGAAATGCCATGACGCAGGCAATAGCTTTTTTGGCTGTAAACTTTTCGTGGAAAAGTATGACGGACAAAACAAGCACAATCGCTGGCGCCGCATATAGGAGCGTTGCTGCAATTGATAGATCAGCATTCTGTATGGTTGAGAAATAACATACAGTAAAGAAATCCATACTGATAAGGCCTGAGCATATAAATACCCATATGTCTTTCTTGTTTATCTTGAGCGCATCTCTCTTAAATATTGCGCAAAATAGCAAGAGGACAATTGCCGCTATGAACATTTTAAATACTGTAATCTGCAGTGAAGATAGTCCGAGGTTTGTAAACCAGCGGACATATATGCCGGTAGTGCCCCAGAGCATACCGGCAATAATCACATAGATAATACCAATCGGTTCACTGTTCTTATTCATAAATATCCTATTCTTCAAACTGGCTGTTATAGAGGTTCGCATAGAATCCGCCCTTGGCCATGAGTTCCTCATGGTTGCCCTGCTCTACGATATCACCCTCGTTTAGGCAAAGAATAAGGTCGGCATTCTTAATAGTTGAAAGTCTGTGAGCGATAATGAAACTTGTGCGACCTTGCATCAAGTTATCCATCGCCTCTTGAATCATAATTTCTGTTCTTGTATCAACAGATGAGGTTGCCTCATCAAGGATGAGTACCTTGGCATTGGAAAGAATAGCTCGTGCAATTGTAAGAAGCTGTTTCTGTCCAGCCGAGATATTGTTGGCCTCCTCGTTGATTTCCATGTCGTATCCGCCTGGAAGTGTACGAACAAATCTATCAACTTGTGCGGCTCTTGCTGCCTCATATACTTCTTCATCCGTTGCGTCAAGCTTGCCGTAGCGGATGTTTTCTTTGATAGATGCACGATATAGCCATGTGTCCTGAAGCACCATACCAAATTCAGTGCGGAGGTCAGCACGGTCAAAATCAGTAATATCGTGACCATCAATATAAATTGCACCATCTGTGAGATTGTGGAATCTCATAAGAAGTTTAACCATAGTTGTCTTGCCAGCACCAGTAGGTCCAACAATTGCAACCTTTTGGCCTGCCTTAACATCAGCAGAGAAGTCCTTGATTACGATACGATCAGTATCCTCATAGCCAAATTTAACATGATCAAACTTGATATCTCCCTTGAGGTCCAAATCAGCAACTCTGAGCTTTGGCTCAGGGTCATTTATTTCATCCTCACGGAGGAAGAGATCAACACGCTCGTATGCTGCAATGAGCATCTGGAACTGGTTAGAAATCTGGGCAACCTGAGTGATTGGCTGAGTGAAGTTTCTAGCATAGATAATAAATGCCTGAATACCACCGATTGTCATTGTGCCCTTCATTGCCATTGATGCACCAAATACTACAACTGCTACATAACCGAGGTTACCGATAAGTTGCATAAATGGATGCATGAGGGATGAGATGAAGTTTGCCTTCCAAGCAGCCTCATAGAGGTGCTCATTCTGCTCATTGAATTCCTCAATTGCATCCTGCTCACCGTTGAATGCCTTGACAGCCAAGTGTCCGCCAAATATCTCCTCAACTTCACCATTTACAGCACCGAGGTAGTTCTGGTGACGGAAGAAGTGCTTCTGAGAAGCCTTCATAACAAGAGCCATAACTGCTGCTGAAAGTGGAAGTGTAATGAGAACAACAAGTGTCAACTTCCAACTGATTGTAAGCATCATTATAAAGACACCAATCAGCGTAATAACAGCGTTGATTGCTTGAGTGATTGTAGCATTTAAGTTCTGGTTTACTGTATCAACATCATTGGTGATACGAGAAAGCACGTCACCATAGCTTACCTTGTTAAAGTAAGCAATTGGGAGACGGTTGAGCTTAGCTGTGATATCACGACGCAGTGTATATGCTACCTGTGATGATACACCAGCGATAACAAAGCCCTGAATATACTGGAATACAGCTGATGTGAGATAGAGGCCAATGCACATAAGAATAATTTGGCCTATACGTGAGAAATCAATAACACCTGTGCCAGCAGCAAGTCTTTTAACGCCATCAGCAAGCTCGTCTGTTGCCATTGCAAGTACTCTTGGATTGAGTACCTGGAGTATAGTTGCAACAATAATCGCAAAGAGAACGATAAGGATTTTAAACTTATATGGTGCGAGATATTTGAGAAGTCGTCTTGTGCTTCCCTTTAAATCCTTTGGTTTCTCGCCCATTACTATTCCTCTGCGTCCGCCCATCTTAGGAGGACGTGCAGCGGCTTTTATTTCAGTTGCGTTAGCCATTATGCAAGCTCCTCCTTAGAAAGTTGAGATTCGCAGATTGCTTTGTAATATGAGCAGGTTGCGAGCAACTCGTCATGAGTTCCACGTCCTACTATTTTTCCGTCATCAAGAACGATGATCTGCTCTGCGTTCATGATGGTTGATACACGCTGTGCGACGATAATAACAGTTGAGTCGCCTGTGTAATCTGACAATGCATGGCGAAGTGCTGCATCCGTCTTAAAGTCGAGAGCTGAAAAGCTGTCGTCAAATATATAGATGGATGGCTTCTTCGCGAGTGCACGCGCGATGGACAAGCGCTGTTTCTGACCACCAGAAACATTTGCAGCGCCTTGAGCGACAGGCGAGTTGATACCTTCGGCTTTCGCCTCGACAATCTCCTTGGCCTGCGCTACCTCTAGCGCCTTGTCCATATCTTCAGGATTTCCTTCATTACCATATGCAACATTTGTAGCAATTGTGCCAGAGAAAAGCACTGCCTTCTGTGGTACATATCCGATAGCCTCACGCAAATCGTGAAGTTTTACATCACGAACATCATGGCCATCAATCGTGATCTTGCCACCTGTTACATCATAGAAACGAGGAATAAGATTTATTAAAGTGGACTTACCACAACCGGTTGCACCGATAAATGCGGTAGTTTCACCATTCTTGGCTGTAAATGTAATGTCATGGAGTACGTCCTCATCCGCACCACTATAACGGAAGTTAACATGGTCGAACTCGACTACTCCCTGAACGCCCTTTAGGTCCTCTGCATTTTCCTTATCCTTGATAGATACTTCTGTATTGAGAACATCAGCAACACGCTGTGCAGATACCTGAGCACGTGGAAGCATTACGAAAATTGCAGAAACGAAAAGGAATGAGATAAGAATATGCTGAGCATACTGAAGGAATGCCATCATATCGCCTATCTGAAGTGTGCCTACATCAACAAGTTTGGCACCGAACCAAACGATTGCAAGCTGGAGACCAACCATGATTATCTGCATAACAGGTCCCATAAGTGCAAGAGCACGGAATACGAATCGCATAGTAAATGTGAGGTCTGAATTGGCCTCATCAAAGCGTTCCTCCTCGTGCTTCTCATTTCCAAAAGCACGGATAACAAGCATACCTGCGAGTCCCTCACGGGATACGAGGTTTACCTTGTCGACAAGGGTCTGAAGTATTTTAAATTTTGGAAGTGCGACAACCATCAATCCACCCAAGAGGGCAACAATTACTACCACTGCAAGGAGTACAGTCCAAGCAAGTGATTGGCACTTTTGGAGAGCCATGTAGATAGAGCCAATGCCCATGAATGGCGCAAAGAGCATCATCTTAAGTCCCATCGTAACCAAGTTCTGAATCTGGGTTACGTCGTTGGTTGTACGCGTGATGAGAGATGCTGTGGAGAACTTGTCTATCTCCTCATTTGAGAAATCATTTGCCTTAGCAAAAAGGTCGCGACGAAGTGTCTTGGCCATACCCGTTGCAACTCTCGTTACAAGGAAGGATGAGCCAACACTACATATGATAGCAGCCAGCGAGATGCCAAGCATCTTGAGACCGATATCCTTGATGCAAGCATACCTCTCTGCATCGCTTATGCCCTGAATCAAAATTCCTTTATCAACAATATCACTCATGAGGTTCGGAAGGCTAAGTTCCGTAAAAACCTGTCCGAGCAAGAATGCGACTGAAAGTATGATAATCAAGACATAAGGTTTTAAATACCTTAAAACTGTCTTCAATTTCCTTACCCCTAATATCTATAAATTCTAGGTACGCGTTTGTTGATACCACAAATTATTTCATAATTAATTGTGTCTGCGAGCTGTGCAACTTCATCAACAGTGATGGCATTGTCGCCCTGCTCACCTATCAGTACGACCTCGTCGCCCTGAGCGATATCCGGTACATCAGTAACATCCACCATAAACTGGTCCATGCATACACGACCGATAATTGGAGCATAACAACCGTTAATTAGTACACGTCCCTTGCTTGACAATGCGCGTGGATATCCATCGCCATAGCCAACAGGGATTGTTGCAATCTTGGTATTCTTGTCTGTCACATATGTTGAGCCATAGCTGACTGTAAAGTTTGGTCCTACTTCTTTTACATAAGCCACATGTGATACGAGTTCGAGAGCAGGCATAAGTCCCAATGACTTATCTACATAATCACTTGGATAGAGGCCATAGGTTATGATACCAGCTCTTACCATATTGTCGTAATTATTATCAAATTCGAGTACACCTGCGGAGTTGCAGATATGTCGAATTGCGAAATGATATCCATCTGCCTCTATGCTATCAACGAAATCCTCGAAGAGTTTCGCTTGCGCAGTTGCGCCAGACTTATCTGCTTCATCTGCCGTTGCGAAATGAGTAAATACACCCTCTACTTCGATATTAGGAAGTTCAAAGATTTTCTTAATCTCCTCTTTTGCTTCCTCAGATGGGATAAATCCGATTCTGCCCATACCTGTATCAAGCTTGATATGAATCTTGGCAGTCTTGCCACGCTTCTTAGCATAATCAGCAATCATCTTGGCACTGTCATAGGAGAATACAGTTGATGTTACATTGTAGTCGATTACATCCTGCAAATCATTTGGGAAAACATATCCCAGGATAAGAATTGGATTTCTGATACCAGATGTGCGAAGTTCTCTCGCCTCATCAATTGTTGCTACCGCAAAGGCATACACACCTATCTCACTAAGTACGTGAGCAGTTGCAACCGCACCGTGTCCATAGCCGTCCGTTTTAACAACGGCCAGCACTTTGACATCTGGTCCAACCTTGTCCTTAATCTTCTGAATATTATCTGCGATTCTCGCAAGATCTACGCCTACATATACTCTAGATGGATTCATTTTATCACCTCTAAAACTTAAATATTATAATACATTTAAATATGAAAGTAAACGGGCAATAAAAAAGACGGGCTCTATTGAGCCCGTCCTTATGTCAATTAACCGAAGTCAATTGATTACTGTTCCTCGACTGCGTAAACAGATACCTTCTTGCGATCTTTTCCAAGACGCTCGAACTTTACGCGACCATCGATCTTAGCGAAGAGTGTGTCATCTGAACCCTTACCAACGTTGTTGCCTGGGTGGATGTGTGTTCCTCTCTGCTTTACAAGAATGTTTCCTGCAAGAACGTACTGACCATCAGCACGCTTAACGCCAAGGCGTTTTGACTCTGAGTCACGACCATTTCTGGTAGAACCCATACCTTTCTTATGTGCCATTAGAACTTACACTCCCTTCATTATTCTGCTTTTTCAGCAGCCTTAGTTGTCTTCTTTGCTGGAGCCTTCTTCTCAGCAGCAGCCTTAGGAGCAGCAGCCTTTTTAGCAGCTGGCTTCTTCTCGGCAGCAGCCTTAGGAGCGGCAGCCTTCTTAGCAGCTGGTTTCTTCTCAGCAGCTGGCTTTGCTTCAGCTTTATCTTCCTTAGCAGCAGCTGGTGCCTTAGCAGCCTTCTCAGCGATCTTTACGATCTCGAGCTTAGTATATGGCTGACGGTGGCCCATCTTGCGCTTTTCGTTCTTCTTAGCCTTGTATGTGAATACAACAACTTTCTTACCCTTGCCATTCTTGATAGCCTTAGCCTCTACTGTTGCACCCTTGATATAAGGATCGCCAACCTTAAGGCCCTTGTCTGTACCAACAGCAAGTACTTTGTCAAGTGTTACCTTAGCGTTCTCTTTTACGTCAAGCTTCTCAACGTAGATTACATCGCCTTCAGCAACCTTGTACTGCTTTCCGCCTGTTTCTACAACTGCGAACATGTTTTTTCATTCCTTCTTTTTAGGTCTCGCTACGATGGGTGAAATTGCTTTACTTATGGGCTTTTGGAGCCCACCCAGAATATGCGGCAACGTGTATTATAACACGTGTAAAAAACGGAGTCAAGAAAAATCTCGACTCCGCCTTAGATTAATTTTATATATTATAGTCTGCCAAGAGCCTTCTTCTTGAGCTTCTTCTTGTCAGGATTAAAGAACTGCTTTTTTAGCACTTTCTTAACGCGCTTCGAAACCTTAGAGTTTCTCTTAGACTTTTTCTTAGCCTTCTTTGCTGCTTTATCAGCTGCTTCTTTTGCAGCCTTTTCCTCTGCCTTCTTTTTAGCCTCTTCCTTGGCAGCAATCTTAGCCTGCTTCTTATCGTAAGCCTTACGCTCTTTCTTAGTCATCTCCTCGAGCATTTCCTCGAGTTCAATTGCTGCGAGCTTCTCAGCTTTCTTCTGCTTTCTCTTGCTCATCGAGTTTTACCTCCTTTGCCTTGATAAATCCCACAACTAATAATACCAAACAAACTACTGCAAGTGCAATAGATAAAACTTGTGATACTCGAATATTTGTATTGGCAAAATATAAACTGTCTGTTCTAAGTCCTTCAACGACTCCACGCTCAGCACCATACCATACGCCATATGAGAGAAGGATTTGGCCACGGAATTTTCTCATGTTTCTAAACATAAGTAGAAGCAAGATAAATCCGACAACGCACCAAATTGACTCATAGAGGAATGTTGGATGCACTGCTTCATAAGGGGACACTACCATATTGTGTGCCTCAAAGAAGTCCTGATTATCAATGATATACTCTGAAGTCTTAGTACTCATCATACCCCAAGGAAGCGTGGTATTGGTACCAAATGCCTCTTGATTGGTAAAGTTGCCCCATCGGCCAAGGCCTTGTCCGATTAGAAAACCAACAGCGGCGAGGTCAAGGACATCGAGTGGATGTATTTTCTTGACCTTACAAACGATGAGTGCAAGTATCACCGAGCCGATGATACCGCCATATATGGCGAGTCCACCCTCGCTGATATTTAAAATATGACCTGGGTTTGCCCTGTAAAATGGCCAGTTGAAAATTACATAATATGCACGTGCACCGACGATACCGCCAATCGTGCCGAATATTATTGCATCATATAGCGCATCCACATCTATATTGGCACGCTTGGCAAGCCTTGTGCAGGCAAACAGTGCAATAAGATAACCAGTTGCTATAAAAACACCATACCACTGAATCGAAAAATGCATACTGCCTATCGAGAAATCAGCGAGGGTTGCTGGGATGGAAAATCCCCGCTTTATAGCATTGAAATAAACTACCGTATAATCGCTCATAATTACCCCTTATTCATTTGGCAAAATAACAGATACAGATGAATTGTTTACATCTATTTCTGCAAGAATTTCCATAACATAATCAAGTGTAATATCTCTGAAAATATCGAATTCTTCAAACAGACGAACACCATCAAAATAGCTGGCGAGCATCTCATTTGCGAGGCCATCAACATCATTATATTTCATTATGGCCCTGCCATAGTGAGCGCGGCGTACACGTTCGTAATCCTCCGCACATATGCCCTCGCGCTGAACTCTGCCGAGTTCAATTTTGATGGCTTCAGCAACATAATTTGGATCCTTGCTATCGCCACCTAGCATCACCATTTCATAGCCCGGTCCACCAAAGAATTCACCCGAGAAATCATTGTTGATATAGCCTTCATCAACAAGCTTATTGAAGAAATCAGTTGTCTCTCCAAATATGCAATCAAGAATGATATTAACTGCGATACACTTCTTGTGGAAAGCAGCACCATTGTGGTCCCAAGGACGGAGTTTAAATCCAATCATAAATTGAGGAATCGAAACGGACAATTTTTCCTCAATATAAGGCTCATCAACCTCATATTGCTCACCGAAATCTCCTCTTACAACTGGAGCAAGTGGTTTCTCCTCAATCTGCTCATCAACAACAGCCAACACCTCTTCGACTGTTGTATTACCAACGCAGCAGAGCACCATGTTTGCGAGATTATAATACTTGCCATAGCAGTCATAGAGCATCTCTGCAGATATCTCTGCAATCGATGATACAGTACCAGCTATATCAACACGTACAGGGTGTGTCTTATATGCTGCACGGAATAGATTGAACATAACCTGCCAAGATGGTTCATCTTGGTACATTTTAATCTCTTGACCAATTATGCCCTGTTCCTTCTGTACAGTCTCCTCTGTGAAATATGGATGCTGTACAAAGTCGAGCAAAATTACAAGATTTTCACGGAAATTCTCTCCGCAGGAGAACAGGTAACAGGTCTTGTCAAATGATGTATAAGCATTTGCGTTAGCGCCTGTTACTGCAAATCTCTGAAAGGCATCAAGCTCCTCTGATTCAAAGAGCTTGTGCTCGAGAAAATGAGCTGTTCCATTTGGAATATCAACTGCATCTATTGAGCCATAATTAGTTCCAAAAACAGCATAACTACTGCCATATCCCTCTTTCGGATATACAAAGATTTTGAGACCAGACTTGTGATCTATCTCGTAATATTCTTGATTTAGGAGGTCGTTTCTAATAACTATTTTATCCATTATTCTACCTCCTCATCTGGGTTGCGAAGTATATAAACTGTATCGACAGTAACTCTCTTCGCAGCCTCGATAACATCATCAATTGTAACAGCTGTAAGTTTCGCAATATATTCATCTGGAGACTCAACAACATCATCAGATTCACATGAGAAGAACCAGTTGTCGATTGTCTCTGGCATATCGCAAATAGTCTTGTATGTATCTGTAAGAGAGCGATGAGATGCATCGAGATCTTCCTTGGTCACATTGCCATTTGCAATGTCCTTCAGTTGATCGCAAATCGCATCAACTGCGACATCTGCATTTTCTCCTTCAACACCACTCTGTACGACTATTATTCCCTTTTCTCTAAGATATCTTGCGGAGCAATAATAGCAGAGGCTCATCTTTTCACGAACATTCATAAAGAGTCTTGAATATGTGCCGCCGCCAAAGATGTCTGTCATTATTCTTGCTTTTGCATAGTCCTCATCTGGATCAGTGATACCCGCTCTAAGTCCAATAACAAGCTTGCCTTGATTTAGTGGCATAAGTTCAGTGACTTTCTTGATATTCTCAGCTTCATACTGAACAGCTGTAAACATCATATATGGTGCGCGTGAAATCTTATCAAGATAGGACATAAAGAGGTCAGCAATTTTACTAGCATCAATATTTCCTACTGCATTGATCTGTACTCTGCCACCACGGATCATATTCACATAAGCTGTATATACATCCTCTGGTGTAAGTGCAGCGATGCCATCCTCTGTACCAAGGGCATTTGAGCCATATGCTTCACCCCTGAACATCTCTTCAAGACAACGGTCAAAAGCATATAGACGCTTATCATTTTTAGCAGTAATAAGTGCCTCAATTGCGAGTCTCTTTTCCTTTTCAAGTTCTTCGAGACAAAAGACTCCGTTCTCGAAATTCGGCTTGAAAAGGAGGCCAAATAAGAACTCTGCGGCAAGAAGAGAAATGTCTTCGCCGTCAAAAGCAAATTTGTTATCAACAATAGTGAGAGCAAAGCGGAGAACCTGGGTATCTCCATGCTTGGCAATGCTTGTAGATAGAGCGGCACCATATAGTGATTCAAGTTTCTTTCTAAACTGAACAACAGATGGATAATCTTCACTCGATCTTACCAGGAGATTTCTCATAACCGTATTGGCAGAGATTGCAGCTGGATCCAGTGGAACTGCGATTGAAACAGACAATCTACTTGTTGTAAATCTATCTGTTTCATAGCTACATAGGCGTACAGCCGGAGCCAGTTCCATTGTTTCAAAAGTATTTTTCATTTGTGTGCTCCTTTTGAAATAAATTAGATAAATACTATAAAATTTTATCATAATAATGGCTTTTTATAAAGGCATAAAAATGGTATAATTTCGCAGAGGTGTTTTTAATGAATTCAGAGACAGCAAATCTTAATCCATTTAGCGAAGCAAATATGTATCCAGACAACACTAAAATATCTGGTCATGGTATGGTCAAGAAGTATGACGTACGTGTCGGCAAGACTGGCAACAAGTACGTTGACATCATCCTTGCCGACAAGACCGGAGATGTAAATGCTAAATTTTTCAATTATGTCGATGGCACATCTGAGTTATTTCATGCCGGAGACCTTGTAGGATATTCAGGAATAGTAAGACGTTTCAATGGTGCATTTCAGGTTACACTTGATGATGTATGGAGAGCACCCGCAACAGTAAAGCCAGAGGATTTTGTAAAATCAGCTGACTATCCATCCGAGGATATGTATGCCAAGATAATCACTATGATTGGCACATTCAAGGATGCCGAGCTGCGTGATCTCACATTGTCAATCTATGAGAAGTATCAAGAGAAACTTATGTACTTCCCTGCAGCAGTTAAGATGCATCACGCAATGCGCGGTGGACTTCTATTCCACACATTGTCAATCATGACTCTTGCAGAAAAAATATGCCAAGTATATCCACAGGTTGACCGCGACCTTCTTCTCTGTGGCGCGGCCCTCCATGATATCGGCAAGCTCTCCGAGATGGGCTCAAACGAGCTCGGTGTCGCATCAGAATATACGGAGGATGGCAATCTTGTAGGCCATCTAGTTCGAGGTGCAATGATAGTTAGATTCACTGGCACCAAGCTCGGAACAAGTGACGATACGTTGCGCCTTATTGAGCATATGCTCCTCTCACATCACGGCAATCCAGAATTCGGCGCAGCAGTTCGTCCAATGTTCCTCGAGGCATCTCTCCTTCACGAGCTTGACGAGATGGACGCCCGCGTATATGAGTTCTCCGAAGTAGAAAATGGACTTGAAGCCAAGACATTCAGTGCACGCCAGTGGGGTCTTGACGATGTCAAGATTTTCAATCCTGGCAGAGTGGACAATATGACACCAACTGCAAATCTTATCGATTAAGGATTTTATTATGGATGATTTTTCAAATGCATATGTGGACTTTGGTCCCGATGCAGATTGGACAGAAATTAAAATTGAAATAAATTCAAACGATCTCGACCGTGCGTCAGATATCGCCAATATGACCGTACCTTATGGCATTTATATTGAGGATTACCGCACACTCGAGGAGGAATCTTGGGAAATTGCTCACATCGACCTCATAGATGAGGATTTACTTGCCAAGGATAAATCCATAGGCATCATCCACATCTATCTGGAGCCAGATGTCAATCCAGCGGAGGCGCTCGCATTCCTATCTGAGCGTTTCTCTGCAGAGGGTATCGACCACAAGGTCGAAACCCTACTCTGCAAGAATGAGGATTGGCAGAACAATTGGAAAAAGAATTATCATCCTATTCCAATTGGCGACCGCCTCCTCATCTGTCCTTCATGGGAGGACAAGGAAGAAATCAGTAAGCAGTTCCCAGGCAGAGAAATATTAATGCTTGAACCTGGCCTTGCATTTGGCACAGGAACGCATGACACAACCCACCTCTGCCTCGAAACAATGGAGGAAAAAATCCAAGGTGGCGAGTCAGTTCTCGATCTCGGCTGCGGCTCTGGTATTTTGGCCTTGTCCGCTCTCCTTCTAGGCGCCGAAAACGCCGTAGGTGTGGACATTGACGAGCTTGCAACCAAGACTGCGATAGAGAATGGCAAGGCAAACGCCTTTACAGAGCCGCGTTATACCATACTTTGTGGCGATTTAACAGACAAAGTAAATGGCAAATTCGACGTAGTTGTAGCAAATATCGTCGCCGACATCATCATTCTCTTCTGTCAGTCCGCCCGCCAATTCATGAAGCCTTCCGGCATATTCATTGTCAGCGGCATAATCGACAGCCGAGAGGCCGACGTTGTCGCCGCATTCCAGAAATATGGCTTCCAAATTGTTGAGAGAAAGCAATCTGAAAATTGGCTTTGCTTCATACTAAAATAAAAAGGAGCTCTTCGATTACGAAGAGCTCCTTTTTTATTTATTTCTATAATTCATTCCAAAGTTCTACGCCTTTTCGATCCAGCCATTTCTGAATGAGTCCAGCAAGAACAATAAAGAATACAAATACATATATCATGAAATCAGTTGGAGTTTCTATAACATTGATTAGAACTTTAACATATAGAACGCCTAATCCAATAATAACAGCATAGCTTCCAAATATGATTATCATAGCTGGCGTGCTCTGCTTTACCGGAACCGTCTCATCCTTCCAAGTGAGATTTGGCATAAGGAGGTTGAGTGCCAAGCCGGCATTTGCATTAAATATTGAATATGCTATTCCAATGAGAAGGATTAACGACAAGTTTTCAACGCTCATTTTAAAGACATAACCAAATGCAAGTCCCATTATTACTAATGCCGGTATAGAAATTGCAAGATGCAGTCTTCTCTTTTGACGCAATATCTCAGTAGGCTCAATTGGAAGCGACTTCAGTATCCAGATATTCTGTCCCTCAAGTGAAATTGATGGTGTAGAAACATCTATCATACTTCCGATAAACAGAATCATCGCAGCGCATACAAGTGGAATATACCAACTAATATCAACATTTGGCATCACTGATACCATATTATCAATATATCCTCTTATGGCATCTGCTTTTATTACCATTACAATCGCCACAAGTGGAGAAACCATTGCACCAATACCAGCATTCATCAGATATACTGCGCTCTTGGTAAAGCGTTTCCACTCCTTCATAAGAAGTGCCTTATCAAGGCTTCTTGCCTTAATAGACTTCTCGGCAACATATTCTGTCTTCTTAGTGCCCCTATTGGTTGTCATGAGTTTTACATAATTTGATGAAAGCACCAAGAATACAATAGCAAATATAGCAATTACTATAAGTGTCCAGATAAGGAATGATGGGATATCACCAATAAATGCTTCACCGAACTTGTGGAAAATCAATGCTTTTCCTTCGAGCTTTTGCGCAAAGATTGTGCCATTTCCTGCAATTGTCTCGATGTTTGCCATAAGTTTGAAATATCCCCAGTAATATAGAGCAAGTAAGCCCATTGTTACAATTACTGTGATATATGACTTGCCAGCAAAGCGTGCAGACAAAATAGCAATGAAATATCCTATTACACAAACAAGTGAAGTCGCAGCAATATTAATTACAAAAAACTGTAATAGTGAACACAGAACACTTGCTACTGACTGAGGCACATGAGTGTAATAATAAATAAGTGTCGGAATATAGAAAAGTGCTGAGAAAATACAACCCAAGAGATAAGTTGTTGTAAGTCTCGCAATTAAGATCTTCTTTGGATCTAGTGGTAGCGATAATAACGCCTCATTATCCTTGGCCTTATATAGAGTAGCATAGGTACTAAACACACTACCAAATATACCTACACAGATAGCAACAAGACCCATCAGTGCAAAATAGAACCAATCAAGGCCTATTTCGAAAAATACTGAGCCAAAGAGGTCGCATAGGCCAAAGCCGGCAGCACCAAGGCTTAGAAATACTACAGCCCAAAGCAAAATGAAAGTAATCTGCTTACCCTTCGACTGGCGTTTGCCCGTCTTGCGGTCTCTTATATAGAAGTAAGCAATCTCTTGAAGCTGCTTCTTAATAAGTAATTTCGTCATACGTTTTCACCTGCTGTCTCATCAACAAGCTCGAGGAATACTTCCTCAAGTGACTCATCGCCACGTACTTCATCCATAGTTCCACACTTGATAAGTTTACCATCCTTGATAATGGCAATCTTGTCACAGAGTTTTTCAGCAACATCAAGTACGTGTGTCGAGAAGAATATTGCGCCGCCAGCATCGCATATATCGCGCATATATTCTTTTACAATATGAGCAGCCTTAGGATCAAGTCCTACAAAAGGCTCGTCCATAATCATATATTTTGGCTCATGAATGAGGGCAGATATAATAGCAAGTTTCTGCTTCATACCATGTGAATATGCTGAAATCATCTCAGCGAGATCGCCCTCAATTTCAAATGCGGATGCATATTTATGGATACGCTCCTCACGAACCTCTTTTGGTACACCAAAAACATCTGCTATAAAGTTTAGATATTGTATACCTGACATATAGTCATAGAGGTCTGGATTATCAGGAATATAAGCAAAAATCTTCTTGCAAGCAATTGGCTTCTCTTTGATTGACATATCATCAATCAAAATTTCACCTTCATCGAACTTTAAAATTCCAACAAGAGACTTTAAAGTCGTTGTTTTGCCTGCACCATTGTGACCAATAAAACCAAATATTTCGCCCGCATTTATATCGATGCTTAGGTCATCTACAGCTTTTTTATCACCATATATTTTGGTTAAATTTTTAATCTCAATCATACTTAATCTCCAATATCGAGTATTAGTGGCGCGTCTATATCTTCGCCCACATATTTTCCATCCTTCTTACGCTGCTTTACGCATTCATTTAGAAGGTATTCTATCTGTCCATTGACAGATCTAAAATCATCTTCAGCCCAAGCTGCCAAGGCATTATACAATTTTGGGGATAGCCTAAGTGGCACTTGTTTCTTATCTTCTGCCATGATGCACCTCAATTAATAAAGGCTTCCAGAATTTACAATTGGCTGAGCATCCTTGTTACCACAGAGAACAACAAGAAGATTAGATACCATTGCGGCCTTGCGTTCTTCATCAAGTTTTACTGTATTACCTGACTCAAGACGATCAAGAGCCATTTCTACCATACCTACAGCACCATCAACGATCATCTTACGTGCATCAATAATTGCAGATGCCTGCTGACGCTGAAGCATTACAGATGCGATTTCTGGAGCATAAGCGAGATGTGTGATACGTGCTTCGACAATTTCAATACCTGCATCTGCAACTTTTGTCTGAATCTCTTCCTTGATACGATTAGCAACGACATCAGATGAGCCACGAAGTGAACCTTCATCAGCAACGCCATCACCTGTTGTATCAACACCAGGTGCTACATCATAAGGATAGATACGAACTACATTACGGAGTGCCGAATCACACTGAAGTGATAGATATTCTTTATAGTTATCAACATTAAATACAGCCTTTGCTGTATCTGTTACTCTCCACATAACAGCAATACCAATCTCAACAGGATTGCCGAGGCAATCATTGATCTTCTGACGGCTGTTATTGAGAGTCATAATCTTGAGAGAAATCTTCTTAGATGATTTTTCATATGCAGCAGGAGTTGTTCCTGTTGCTGCAGCTGTGATAATTGTAGCAGCGCTTGTATCAACATCACCACTCTGATTGAGTTTAGTAGTTGCTGCTGGATTAAATGATCCACAGAATGGATTTACAAAATAGAAGCCATCCTCTTTAATTGTTCCCTTATACTTACCAAAGAGTGTGAGAACAAGTGCCTCCTGAGGCTTTAATACCTTGAGGCCCAAGAAAAGAATCCAGCCAAGTGCCATATAAACGATTGCAATTGCTGATAAGAACCAACCAAATCCTCCTGTGAGAATAGGTCCTGCTACTGATAATAATGCTGCTACCAAGTAGCCTGCGATAATAAGAACGAGTGCGAGCATACCATTCTTTTTAGTTGTATAAATCTTTTCTTCCATTTAGAAAGACCTCCTTTGTTTGATATCATAATGATATCATTATTAAATCACAATGTCAACATATATAAGAAAAGGGGTTCCATTTTACGGAACCCCTTTTAATCATTTAATACAATTTTAATTATTTAGCCTTAGTCTTGATTTCCTCAGTAATTTTAGCAGCGAAATCATCAAAGCTCATAGGTGTTGTCTCACCATCGCGATTACGAACAGCAACGAGTCCTGCTTCGCTCTCCTGTGGTCCAAGAACAAGCATATAAGGAGCACGGTCGAGCTGCTGTGCCTCACGGATCTTATAGCCAACCTTTTCATTTCTATCATCGAGTTCAACACGGATACCCATATCACGAAGCTTTGTATAAACTTCTGTTGAATATTCGATAGTCTTCTCTGATACAGGAATAACCTTTACCTGAACAGGTGCAAGCCATACTGGGAAACGTCCCTTGGTCTCCTCAATGAGATAAGCCATAAATCTATCAAGTGATCCGAGAATTGCACGGTGAAGTACAACTGGTGTCTTCTCTGTGCCATCTGCATCAACATATTTAAGATCAAATTTTGCTGGCAAGCAGAAATCAAGCTGACATGTTGAAAGTGTATACTCGGCACCTACTGCTGGCTTAACATTTACATCGAGCTTAGGACCATAGAATGCAGCCTCACCGATTTCCTCTGTAAACTCAATACCGAGATCATAGAGTACTTGACGGAGAGCATCTTCTGCCTTGTTCCACATCTCATCATCTGGATGATACTTCTTAGTATCAGCAGGGTCACGAAGTGACAATACACAGCGATAATCTGTGATACCGAAATCTTTATATACATCAAAGATAAGATCAACAACTGCTGATACTTCATCCTTAATCTGCTCTGGTGTTACAAAGAGGTGAGCATCATTCTGGCAGAAGTGACGTCCACGCTCAATTCCCTTAAGTGTTCCTGATGCTTCAAAGCGGAAATCATGAGCAATCTCGCCTATACGAAGAGGAAGATCACGATATGAATGTGGCTTGTTAGCATAAATCATCATATGGTGAGGGCAGTTCATTGGACGAAGAACAAATGATTCGCCCTCTACTTCCATAGCTGGGAACATATTGTCCTTATAATGATCCCAGTGGCCTGATGTCTTATAAAGTTCAACAGAACCAACACAAGGTGTCATAACATGCTGATAACCAAGGAAACGCTCCTTAGCCTTGATATAATTCTCAAGTTCCTGCCATACTGTATATCCCTTATTGAGGAACATTGGAAGTCCACGGCCAACAAGATTGTCTGTCATAAAGAGACCCATCTCTTTACCAATCTTTCTGTGGTCACGCTGCTCAGCCTCTGCAAGTTCCTTTAGATATGCATCAAGTTCTTCCTGAGTAGCGAAAGCGGTACCATATACACGGGTAAGCATCTTATTATTGCTGTCAGCCTTCCAATAAGCGCCAGACTGACCAGTTATTTTGAAAGCCTTGAGGGCCTTGGTATAAGTGATATGAGGACCAACGCACATATCAACATAATCTCCCTGTGAGAAGAAAGTGATGCGTGCATCTTCTGGAAGATCACCAATGTGCTCCACCTTATAAGACTCCTGTCTCTCCTCCATATGCTTGATAGCTTCTGGGCGAGGGAGTTCATATGTCTTAAAAGGCAAATTCTCCTTAGTAATCTTTCTCATTTCATCTTCTATCTTCTGTAAATCCTCATCAGAGAGCTTGGTCTCACCGAGGTCTACATCATAATAGAAGCCCTTCTCTGTTGCTGGACCATAAGCAAAATCAGCTTGAGGCCAGAGACGTTTAATTGCCTGAGCCATAATGTGCGCTGCACTGTGTCTTAGGACGTGAGTTTTCTCCTCCTCAGGACACTCTGCAACTGTACCGTCATTGTAAATAATTTTCATGATTCTTCCCCGTTACTTATAATAATTAAATAATTAACAGAGAAATTATAAAACTTCATCTTGTGCTTGTCAATTTTTTCTTATGTGCGACAGATGCAGTCATAGAGCCGATGAAGAGTGCTCCAACGACAAGGATTGAAACAGCTTCATCGCCCACTCTGTCGGTCTCTGCAAGCACCTCTGTTGAGCGTTCAATATCAACAGTTGTATTTTCAGATTCGCCCATTACTTTTCGCTCGGTTTCGACTGGAATCATCTCATTTATCACAACATCCATATTTCCGATAGTGGCATGGAATATTTCTGTATTCTCACCGACATCATCAAAATTGAAGTCGTAAATATTCGTGTCGAGCTTAAATCCATCAGCCGTTCCGAGTTCCTTAACGTAATACTTGTGTCCAAATGGCAAATCAACCGTCATTTGGCAATCGCCATTTTCATCAGGCACTATAACATCGAGCAATGTATCAGCTGGCAAATCATTAATTTCCTCTCCCGAGAACACGCCGAAAGATACAAGATTATAATAATTCGACATGGCCTCGCCAGTCGTATTATTCATTGATTTTTTAAACTTTACTTCACATTTTATACGCTCATCTTGGAAACTCACTAATTTGTTCTCTCCGAACAAATTGATAGGCTGATTGTCCTCTGCAAGTCGATAACCATTTGGTGCCTCATTCTCCACTAGATAATAATCACCCTCTGGCAAGTCCTTGCTATATACGGGTCCCTCTTTCGATGTTGTGATTGTATCCACAAGTTCGTCAGCCTTATATCTTGTTGTACCATCCGCCGTCACAATATCACTTGCGGAATAGATATTTACAACACAATCTGATAGATATTTTTCCTCATAGACAGGGCGTTTACAAGGATATCCTGAAATTGTCTCGTCAGAGAATCCAGTCAGCATCTCACCAATTTTATAGACACCAATCTTGCGATATACGAGTCCATTTTTCAATGTGTGTTTGATTGTCTGACCGTTTGTCTCAATCTTGAATGAGAATTTCTCATCAGACAATTTATATCCCCCTGGAGCCTCGCTCTCCATAGCGACATAATCTCCCGCTGGCAAGTCGGTAAATGTAGCAACACCATTTGCATCTGTCACAACCGTATTTACAAGATTATTTTGACTATCAAACAGACTGATTTTAGCACCAGGTAATGGCTTGTCTGTTTTATCATCAACCTTGGTTATCTGAAGTGATCCGATTATTGAATTCACCTTATATACTGTGCTCGCATCAACTTGACTCTGACCCATAATTGTTGTTTGGCCTGCACTTGTAGATGTAAAAATAAGTTGTGCCGGATATACAGTCTTTTGATCCTTCTTGCTAAAAGTCAAATTGACATTTGAAACTTTCTTGGTCGCTGTGAGTGTTAAATTGTTACCCGATACAGTGGCCGTAACTCCAGAACCTGGTGTTATGTCAAACTTGGATAACACCTTATTCTTATCAGTAAGCGTTATCGTATACTTCTTACTTGATGCATCATATGGCAGTTCAATAGTTGTCTTGGACAGACCAAAATCAGGCATAACGTCATGTGCATAGATTTTTTCAACCAAAGTATCATATGCCTTCTTGCCACCATCTGAAATTGTCAAAATGTTATAAAAATAGTTTGAAGCAACATCCACTGTATACTTCTTTCCGCCATCAACAAAAGAATACTTTACAGTCTTGCGCTTGTTAGTCTTGGTCGATTCGCGGACACCTGTTTGGAACTCCCAGATAAGCGCCTGCGTTGCCATATACGAGTCGGCAGCCGAGCCACCATTATTGGAACAAGGAAAACCATATAGAAGCGCAAGCTGAATTCCTCTCTTTTGCTCCGCTGAAAGTGATGTCCAAGCAGCATCCTTAGTTGATGATACATTTGATATCGTGCGGGTATTATAAGATACCGCTTCCGTTCCAAAATCTACGCAGTATACCCACATGATTTTTCCATTCTTATCATGCCTTGGTGAGCCTACTGATGAATCATCAGATGTTACAAATCTCATCTTGGAGCGAACAACTTTACCGCTGGTCGGTGAAACTCGATGATAGGTAGGGTCTGATGGTTCAGATTGATACGTTGAAGCACCTGGGTTACAGAAATTAGCAAAACTAATTACAACTTTCTCACTGGTGGACAGATCCGCTTTATCCTTGCCTGCGAATGCACTTATTATGGTTGTTGTCATTAGTATTGAAACAGTTAAAAATAACGCCAAACGGCGTTTTATATTATTCATATACAATTGTCCTCCATAAATTTTGGGTGGCTTCTAAAAGTGTTAATTGCATCGCGTGATTTGATTGGCTATCGTTAACTTTATAGGATTTGCAATCTGTGTTGGGGTCACAGAACTTTAGAAGCCACCTAAAAAACTTAGTTGGCAAACTCGATTGTGTTTGCAGTAATTCTAAAGTGATGGCGTGTATTGCCATCCTTGTCCTTATAAGTTTCGTTGGAGAAAGTTCCCTGTACGAGGACCTTATTGCCCTTCTTTACATACCCCTCAACGAAGTCTGCATTTTTATCCCAGCATGCGACATCAAAGTACTCGGCATTTTCCTTATCTCTGTCACTATTTGCGAGAGTAAAATTCGCAACCTTAGTTTTCTTATCTGCTATTTCACGGACTTCTGGATCGGCGGTCAAACGACCTGTAAGAATTATTGTTTTCATCTTTTCCTCCTATATTTCGGGCCACCAAATTGCCCTTTTATATTCAATTCCCGCCTGATTCCAAAAGAGGACAAAAGAGGTATAAAAAGCATGTTTTCAGTGTTAAACGGCATAAAAAACACCCACCGTCTCCGGTGGGTGTCTTATTTTCAGTTACATGAGTTCACAGATTGAATTTGCGAAAGCAACTGGATCTTCTATTGGCATACCTTCAATTAGCAAGGCCTGATTATATAGAAGTTCTGTATAAGTTTTAACCTTATCTTTATCTTTCTTATACAGCTTGGTAATAGTATCAAAGATCTTATGATCTGTATTGATTTCAAGAATCTTTTGAGCCTTGATACGGTTGGTTGCATCAGGCTGAGCGCTGAGTGCCTTTTCCATCTCGAGCGAGATACCGCCCTCGGTTGATAGGCATACAGGATATGACTTTAGTCTGCTTGATGCCTTGACATTTACGACCTTATCATCAAGGGCTTCTTTCATGAAATCAAAGAGGGCCTGGTTATCCTCTTGCTTTTTCTTGGTTTCCTCCTTATCCTCTTCTGTCTCGAGTCCGAGATCATCATCGGATATTGAGCGGAACTCCTTCTCCTCATACATATGCATGGTCTTGATTGCGAATTCATCAACCTCATCTGTGAGATAGAGAATTTCGAAACCGGCATCAAGCACACGCTCAGCCTGAGGAAGTTTTGCAATCTGCTCTACACTATCACCACATGCATAATAGATATACTTCTGGGATTCTGGCATACGGCCAACATATTCCTCAATGCTAGTATATTTATTTTCAAATGATGAGTAGAAAATGAGAAGATCACGAAGCAATTCAGCGTTCATGCCAAAGCTTGAATAGATACCAAACTTGATCTGCATGCCAAATTGTTGCCAGAAGCGCTCATATTTCTCGCGGTCATTGCGAAGCATAGCGAGAAGTTCTGATTTAATCTTCTTTTCAAGATGCTTTGCAATAACTTGTACCTGGCGGTCCTGCTGCAACATCTCTCTTGAGATGTTAAGTGATAGGTCAGCCGAGTCAACAATACCGCGTACAAAGCTGAAATAATCTGGAAGCAAGTCCTTACATGTCTCCATAATCAGTACGCCTGATGCATACAGACGGAGGCCCTTCTCAAAGTCCTTGCTGTAATAATTAAATGGTGCCTTTCCTGGTACAAAGAGAAGTGCATTATAAGTTGCTGCGCCCTCAGTTGATGAGTGAATTACACGAAGTGGATCCACATAGTCATAGAAGGTATCCTGATAGAACTGATTGTATTCCTCAGTTGAAACTTCAGACTTATTCTTCTTCCAGATAGGAGACATTGTATTGAGTATCTCCTCCTCTGTTACATCGATATACTCATCCTCTGTTCCCTCTTTTAGTTCCTTGGATGTTGTCATCATCTTGATTGGATAACGGATGTAATCAGAGTAACGCTTAACAAGGATACGAATCTCACTATCTTGTAGGAAACGTGAATATTTCTCTTCCTCAATATCCTCTTTCAAAGTAACAATAATTGTTGTTCCGTTTTCATCCCTTGTCGCATCGGATATAACATATCCATCTGCGCCAGTGGATGTCCACTTGTGAGCGGCGTCCTCGCCATAAGCTCGGCTTATAACTTCTACCTTATCCGCAACCATGAATGCGGAGTAGAAACCTACGCCGAACTGTCCGATGATATCGATATCCTCGGCCGCCTTGTCATCTGATATTTCCTCATTCTTGAAAATACCAGAACCGCTCTTACAGATAGTACCTAAATTTTGCTCGAGTTCTGCTGCTGTCATTCCAATACCATTATCGGAAATTGTCAGTGTACGAGCGTCCTTGTCTGTCTCCAAGAAAATATAGAAGTCAGAACGAGCAAGTCCACTGATATTGTCTGTCAGTGACTTGTAATAGAGCTTGTCCATAGCATCAGATGCATTGGATATCAGCTCGCGCAAGAATATCTCCTTATTGGTATAAATGGAATTAATCATCAGGTCCAGTAGTCTCTTAGACTCTGCCTTAAATTGTTTCTTCGCCAATTTTTTACACCTCTAATTTAATATTTTATCTATCCCATTTTTCACATAGAGCAATGATTTGGTCAGCAAATTTCGCGAGGTCCTTGTTGGCGCCTCCCTCATTGTGCTGAATAGTTTGAAGAAGTCTCTGGCCAGCGAGATACAAACGTCCATAAGGACTGTTAGCCTTAAAGCTCGCACCCTCCTGAGTAGCCTTCTTCTCAATCTTTTTCTTGTTGCCTTCAGATATAAGTTTGCCGGAGATTAAGTCAACAACGGCATATGGATATGGAGCAAAGGCATCCAGTCCGAGCTCATCTTGAAGTTTTCTTGTATAAGCGTCACATACGCTATCCTCACCGTGACATACGAATACCTTTTCCGGTGAAAATTCAAAGGATGAAATCCACTTGATAAGGCCGTTTATATCGGCGTGACCGGATACGCCGGCGAGCGTTGTAATCTCTGCCGAGATTTCAATCTCCTCGCCGAAAATCTTGACGCGGTCAGCGCCGTCCACGATGGCACGGCCGAGCGTTCCAACAGACTGGTATCCAACGAAGAGGATTGTACATTCTGGTCGCCACAAATTGTGCTTCAAGTGGTGCTTAATTCGACCTGCTTCACACATGCCAGATGCAGAAATAATAACCTTAGGCTCCAAATCATAGTTAATAGCCTTGGACTCCTCTGATGATACAGCGAGACGGAGACCAGATACTTCAATAGGATTCTTGCCACTGTCAATCAGTTCAAGAGCCTCCGCATCAAGATATTCTCTGTCACATGTGCTATAAATATTAGTTGCTTCAATAGCGAGTGGGCTATCCACATAAATTTTAAAATCACCGTGCTCGCGGACAAGTCCCTCCTCCTTAATCTGACGAAGGAAGTAGAGAATTTCTTGTGTACGGCCTACGGCAAATGATGGAATTATTAGATTGCCGCCCCTATCGAAAGTGCGCTGGATTATGTCTGCCAGCGCCTTGATATATTCAGGACGTGAGCCATGTGCTCTATCACCATAAGTGGACTCAGTGATTACATAGTCAGCGGATGTTATATTTTTTGGATCATTGATAAGTGGCTGATCCGTGTTACCTATGTCACCTGAGAACACAAGTTTCTTAGTAATTCCATTCTCAGTTAGGAATATCTCAATTGAGGATGAGCCGAGAAGATGGCCCGCATCAACGAATCTTATTTGAATGCCATCATCAATATCAATCAGTTCATCATATGAATGTGATTCAAAACATTTCAGTGCAGTCTCAGCATCCTCTATCGTATAGAGCGGAAGAACAGTATCCTTGCCTGAACGCTTAGCCTTCGTATTCTTCCACTCGGCTTCAAACTCCTGGATATGAGCGGAATCACGAAGCATAATTGTACAGAGATTATAAGTAGCTTGTGTTGCGAAAATTGTACCTGAAAATCCCTGTGCTGCAAGCAGTGGAAGTTTTCCTGAATGGTCGATATGTGCGTGTGTCAAGAAGACATAATCTATCTCTCCAGCGCCAACTGGGAGTTCACCGGATTCATATATATCAGCGCCCTGCTCGAGACCATAATCTACGAGCATCTTCTTACCACATGCCTCGATATAGTAGCAGCTACCTGTTACTTCATGAGCAGCTCCACAAAAGGTTAATTTCATATAGTCACGACCTTTTTAAAATGCTAGATATATTATACTACAAATTGACTTTTATTGCATAAAATTACTATAATATAATTGGTTTTAAAATATTAAATAAGGGGTTGTACATTATGAAAAATTTATTTCGTATAGCGCTTCTTTCTGTGCTAATTTTATCTCTTGTTTTCTGTTTTGCAGGATGTAAAAAGGCTCCTGCAGAAGAGCCAACAACAGCGCCTTCTACAACTGAGCCATCCACATTGCCACCACCAAAGGAGAATCTATGGTATTCACTCTCTGATGGAATTCTATCAGTATCTCTTGAGGCAAATGCAACAACTGGATATACATGGTCATATGAAATATCCGACACCAATGTTGTTGAGTGCCAAGGTGACAAATATGTAGAAGATGAGCATGAGGACGGAATGGTAGGCGTCGGCGGAATGTTTAAAGGCGTTTTCGCAGCAGCCACAACAGATGGCGAGGCCAAAATCACGTTCAACTATGCAAGAAGCTGGGAAAAAGATGTGGCTCCAATTAGAACATGCTCTGTAACAGTCAAGACAGAAGGAAATAAGATAATTGATATCATCGATCATACAGATATCATAATCAATGAAACATTCTAAATTAATTAAAAAGAGCCTTGGAGAAATCCAAGGCTCTTTTCTTATGGCACGCTGCGGGGGACTCGAACCCTCGACCTACTGGTTCGTAGCCAGTCACTCTATCCAACTGAGCTAGCAGCGCATATGCGGTTTAACCGCTCACATATATTACCACACCGCAATTTAAATTGCAACAACGAATTGAGCTATTTTTAATAGGTCTGCTTCCATTAGTGGTTTTTGATTAATATTGCGCAAAATTGCTGCAGGATGATAAGTTGCAACAAATGTGCGGCCATCTATCTCATAAAACTCGCCATGCTGTCTTGTGACCTTAAAATCTTGGCCCAAGAAGTAGCTTGCCGAAACTCGGCCGAGGCAAACTACGATTCTCGGGTTAATTATCTCAATTTGTTTTAAAAGATATGATATGCATTCATTCTTTTCAGAGGTCTTAGGGTCCCTATTCTCCGGTGGTCTACATTTAACCATATTGGCAATATAGACATTCTTGTCCCTGCCGAGGCCGACGTCGGCAAGCATACTATCGAGGAGTTTTCCAGAACGTCCCACAAACGGACGTCCTTCCAAATCCTCATTTGCACCAGGTCCCTCACCTATGATGAGAACATCTGCATTTCCTACACCTTCGCCGAAAACTACCTGTGTCCTTGTCTCACACAGAGGACACTTTTTGCAGTTTTCGCATTCTGTTTTTAGCTCCTGTAAAGTCATACTACTTTACAATCTCGACTTTTAGACCGCCAGTTGCGCCACAAGCATTTGATTCATCTGTATCAATGTGCATAGCTAGGGCGAATTTTGGACTTACACGTACTACTACATCACCAAAAATAAGAGAACGGTCCGGTGTCTCTACTTTAACATTAACTATCTCGCTATCGGATACACCGAGAGCCTCTGCATCCTCAGGTGTTGCATGGATATGACGCTTAGCAACGATAACGCCCTCAGAGATTTCAACCTCACCCTTAGGTCCTACAAGTTTGCAAGCGCCTGAGCCACTGATATCTCCTGACTCGCGAACAGGTGCATTTACACCAATCGAACGAGCATCAGATGCTGATAATTCTACCTGTGTATATGGGCGAATTGGGCCCAAAATTGATACTGCTGGGAACTGACTCTTAGGACCAACAACAGCTATTCTCTCCTCGCAGGCAAACTGGCCTGGCTGAGAGAGGTCCTTTTTATTGGTAAGCTCATATCCCTCTCCATATAAGATATCAAGTACCTCACGTGTAACATGGACATGGCGCGCTGATGTTTCAAGCAAAATTTCCATAAGTAAACTCCTTACTAATCAATTGAGATCAGACAATACTGTCTGGCCACTCGCAAGAGATTTTTGGACATCGACAATTCGCTGATTTTTAGAGCCTCTGAAACGCAAATCAAGCGATTTCTGCTCTTCTATATATTTTCCATCTACGAGTAAACTAAGTTGTGGAAGCAAATCCATCCAGCAATTTTCCGCATTGGCACCATCGCGGAGTTCCTCATATGTCCAGCCAGAGAAAGACATGACATCTATGCCATTTGCCCTTAGTTCTCTCGCCAATACTGCTAGAGCCTTTGCCTGAGTAAAAGGCTCACCTCCGGATAGTGTCACACCTGACACCAATGGGTCAGCCTTTACTGCTTTAACTATATTATCAACAGTTGTCTGGTATCCTCCATCAAACCCCCATGTCTGTGGGTTTTGACAGTTCTTGCAATGGTGTGGGCATCCCTGTACAAATACAACAAATCTCCAACCAGGACCATCAACTATTGATTCTCGTATAACTCCAGCCAGGTGAAGTTTAGTTTCACCTGGCTGGTTCATATCAATTATTTGAGTATCTAATGGGAAGTCCATTATACCTGCTCAAACTCTCCTGCACCTGTGCCAATTGAGTGCTTAACTCTATCATTTACCTCAGCATACTTTGCATCGTTAAAACGATCAAGAGTACCTACAAGATAACCAGTGATTCTTCTAATTCTTTCAAACTTTACGCCTTCGCCAACCATTTTGTTTTCCATAACATAAACCTCCCCTTTCAAATTGTTATATAAATTTATTTTAAACTGTTTCAGATGTTACTGGATGAGCAACCTTATCTGCTTCTTCAAGTGGGTTCTCATCGCAAGAACATGTATTGAGAGAATAGCCCTTAGCCTTCATAAGAACAGCTTCTGAAACTGCTTCGCCATCATGACGGCCGCAGCGTGGGCATGTATCTCCGATAATTCCAGTATAGCCACATACAGGATCACGGTCAACTGGGTGATTGATTGATGCATAACCCATATTATTCTCTTTCATGCAGCGGATAACTGATTCAAATGCATCAAGGTTATCAAGTGGATTACCATCCATCTCAATGTAAGAGATGTGACCACCGTTTGTGATTGCATGATATGGTGCTTCAATCTTAATCTTCTCAAATGCTGAAATTGGGAAGTAAACAGGTACATGGAAAGAGTTTGTATAATAAGCTCTATCTGTAACGCCAGGGATTACGCCATAGCGCTCGCGGTCCATACGTACGAAACGTCCTGAGAGTCCCTCAGCTGGTGTTGCAATGAGTGAGTAGTTGAGGCCAGTCTCCTGAGCCTTAGCATCTGTGCGCTCACGCATATGACCGATGATTTCAAGACCGAGGTTGCGAGCTTCCTGTGTCTCACCTTGGTGAGAACCGATGAGAGCCTTCAGTGCCTCTGCAAGTCCGATGAAACCGACTGTCAAAGTACCATGCTTTAGTACTTCCATAACTTCATCATCTGGCTTGAGCTTATCAGAATCAAGCCACAATCCTTGACCCATAAGGAACGGATAGTTATAAACTTTTCTGTGTCCCTGGATAAGGAATCTATCGTAAAGTTGATCAAACACAAGATCAATCTTTCTATCGAGATCCTCAAAGAATACATCAATATTTCCGTGTGCCTTGATAGCAATTCTTGGAAGGTTGATTGATGTGAATGAGAGGTTACCACGTCCACATGTTACTTCGCGACTCTTATCATAAACATTTGTCTTAACACGAGTACGGCAACCCATATATGCTACCTTAGAGTTGTAATCATTTACATCATATCCAGGTGCATTGAATGTCGAATCACAGAAGCAGAAGTTAGGGAAGAGTCTCTTAGCAGAAACCTTCATTGCGAGCTTAAAGAGATCATAGTTTGGATCTTCTGGATTGTAGTTTACACCTTCCTTAACACGGAAGATTGAAACTGGGAAGATAGCTGTCTCGCCGTTACCAAGACCTGCATCTGTTGCAAGGAGGAAGTTCTTAGTGATCATTCTTCCCTCTGGTGATGGATCATCACCAAGAGTGATTGATGAGAATGGAACCTGAGCACCTGCACGTGAGTGCATTGTATTAAGGTTGTGTACAAAAGCTTCCATAGCTTGGAATGTCTGCTTGTCTGTCTCTTTTATAGCCTTTTTAATAGCAAACTTCTGAGCCTTAATTACAACCTGTTCTGGTTGTTTATATTTATTAATTAAGAGTTCAGCCTCGTGCCTCTGATAATCATTATCATTCGCAAGTACTGGACTTACTCCATATGTATTTTCAACCTCTAAGCAGAGATTTTTAGTTGCTTCCGAAACATCATTATCGAAACCACAGAGAAGCTCAAGACCCTTACTGAGATTTGAAATGTAATATTTTCTATAAGTCTTCTTAACACCAGGAGCAAGGAAAGTATCAAAAGCCGGGATACTCTGACCACCGTGTTGGTCGTTCTGGTTAGACTGGATTGCGATTGCAGCAAGAGCAGCATATGATGAGATGTCATTTGGCTCACGGAGGAAACCGTGACCAGTTGAGAATCCACCCTTAAATAATTTGCTGATATCAATCTGACAACATGTTGTTGTAAGTGTGAGGAAGTCAAGGTCATGAATATGGATGTCTCCCTCAGCATGAGCCTTAGAATGCTCTGGCTTCAAAACATAGAATTCATTGAACTGCTTTGCGCCTTCTGAACCATACTTCAGCATTGTACCCATTGATGTATCACCATCAATGTTAGCATTCTCACGCTTGATATCATTTTCTTTTGCATCCTTGAATGTAAGACCTTCATAGATCTTCATAAGGCGAGTGTTCATCTCACGGATACGTGAGCGTTCTGAACGATAGAGGATAAATTTCTTTGCAGTTCTTGCATGTCCACTCTCAATAAGAACTTTTTCTACAGCGTCCTGGATTTCTTCGACTGTTGGACGAGTATTTCCAGTTGATTCGATATAGGAAACGACCTTCTGTGAAAGTTCGAGAGCCTCCTCATAATTGTTGCCGCCTGATGCTTCTGCGGCACTGTAGATAGCCTGTGCTATCTTGTCGATAGAGAACGGTACTGCTCTGCCGTCTCTCTTAATAATGGTTTCAATCATCACTAATCCTCCAAATATTAAAAAACCACAATATATTGTGTTTGCGTTTTCAGTAACTACCATTATATGGCACTAGGCACCCGATGTCAACAGAGCGCTTTAAATAAATTTTTAGAAAAATTTTAGTACTTTTGTAAAAAGATAGTTTGCCGTTGATTTTTATTATATAAATGGTATATAATAATAAAACTGTAATATTATAAATTTATATACACATATATATTTCCTATTATATAGGGGTGCAAAATATGAAGAGTTTAAAGTTTAAAAACCTATCACCAACACCGCTTCTCATAGTACTTGCTGTGTTCGTGTTTATTACTGTTCCACTCAGAGTATTCCAGCTCTGCAATTGTGTGGATCCTGAGACAGGGTTCTGGGCAGCAAGAGATTTTACAGTTCTCTCTGTTTATATCATCTGTGCACTGTTCTGCCTCGTTTCATTCTTTATGACATTCTTTAGTGGAATCATTAGCAAGCCAACATTCCACGAAGAAAAAAATATTCCCCTTGGAGTATGCACAGCTATCTTCGTTGTTGGATTACTTGTTCAGAGCATTCTAAATGTCTCAAAGGTAATTACAATTTTCTCAAGCTTTGTTGCATCAGAGACACAGAGCCTCGCAAATTATCTAATTTCCTCTGGCGGTCTTATGATGGTATTTGAAATAATCTTTGGCATTCTTGCTGCAGTTTATTTCTGTTTTGTTACAATCTCTAGTTTTACTGGCAGAAATTCATTCCAGGCAAACAAGCTCCTTGCACTCACCCCTGCACTTTGGGCTATGTTTAGAATGATTTATCATTTCATTGATCCAGTAAACTTCAAGAATGTATCTCAGTTATTCCTACAACTTATAATGCTTGCATTTGCAAGTGTATTCTTCCTTTCATTTGCACGTATCGCATCAGATATTCATGCTGATAAGAGCATGTGGATATTCTGGTTTACCGGAACATGTGCTGCTCTATTTGCATATGTTGCAGCACTTGCTCCTTTCATACTTGTTATCACAGGCAAGGGCAATTTGATACCAGCCGCTTATCCACTTCGATTCAGTGATCTCGGTTTGGCTCTATTTATCACATCATTCCTATTCACAGTCACACCACTCACTGCCGATGTTGAGGAATAATTATGCTTGATAAGTTACAAGTACTTCTTGAATCAGGACGTGTACCACATGCAATAGTAATTGATGGTGGAACATATGATGCTAGATTACAGCTCGCGAGAGAACTCGCATCAGAGCTTCTCGGTGAAAAGACCAAAGTTATGGCCGATATCCATCCAGATGTAATCACTATCCTCCCTGAGGAAAAGAAAAAGACATTGTCCGTAGATGTCATACGCAAGATGCGTGATGACGCTTATATAATTCCTAATGAAAACGAGCGCAAGGTCTACATAATCGCCAAAGCGGAGCTTATGCAAGATTACGCTCAGAATGCGCTTCTCAAGATTTTAGAGGAGCCACCAAAGTACGCAACTTTTATCCTTCTATGCGACTCACACTCTGTACTTCTCAGCACAGTAATGTCACGTGTCGCACTCTTTTCACTCTCAGAGTCCAATGTTGACAAATCATCCGAGGACTATATCGAGTGCTCAGAAAAAGCAAAAGAAATTGCAAAAGCAATTTCAAGCGGAGATGATTTTCGCGTACTCTCATCCGTATCTCATTTTGAGAAAAACTATGACAAGCTCGCTTTAACACTTGATTGCCTACAGGGCATCATCCGTGATGCACTAGCAATCCAAAGTGGTAGCAACGAGCTTATCTCAAATGCAAACGCAGAAGCAGAGGCTCTGTCAAAAGCCATTGATTCCAATAGACTTCTTAATATGCAAACTGGAATCATTGACATCGGCAAAGCCATAAATATATATGCTAATAAAAACCTGACATTAACTCGTCTAGTATCTAAACTAACAGGAGGTCAATATGACTGAAGTAGTTGGCATTAGATTCAAAGAGGTCGGTAAAATATATTGTTTTGATCCAATAGGCATCAAGCTCGAGCCAGGTCAATACGTCATTGTTGAAACTGCAAGAGGCGTCGAATGTGGACTTGTTTCCACAGGAAACGAAATGGTCAGTGAGGACAAGATCGTGGCCCCGCTCAAACCGATACTTAGAGTCGCAACAGAAGAAGACCTTAAAAAGGTTGAGAAAAATAAAATAAAAGAAAAAGAAGCCTTCAAGATCTGCGAAGAAAAGATTGCCAAGCATGGCCTCGATATGAAGCTCACTGAGGTTGAGTACACATTCGACGCCAGCAAGATTCTTTTCTACTTCACAGCTGACGGACGTGTTGACTTCCGCGAGCTTGTCAAGGATCTCGCAGCAGTATTCAAGACTCGTATCGAGTTGCGCCAGATTGGCGTTCGAGACGAAGCCAAGATGCTCGGCGGTCTTGGAATCTGTGGCAGACCTTTCTGCTGCCACTCCTATATGGGAGAATTCCAACCCGTTTCTATCAAGATGGCCAAGGAACAGGGTCTCTCACTTAACCCTGTTAAGATATCCGGTACTTGTGGCAGACTTATGTGCTGCCTAAAGTACGAGCAGGATGCATATGAGCATCTTGCCAAAGTAACGCCAAAACCTGGCGCTCTTGTTGACACAGCAAACGGCAAGGGAATTGTAACCGAGTCCAACCTCATCTCAGGTGTTGTAAAAGTAAAACTCGATCGCAATCCTGATGCTGCACCATCTGTTTTCAACAGAAAACAGGTTAAAATCTTGCGCGATGTTAAGACAACAGTCTCAAAAGAAGAGCGTGAGGCTCTAAAAGCTATTGAGGAATAAAGAAAGGATTTGATATATATGACAGAAGAAATTTTACTTACTAGTGACGGTCTCAAAGAATTACAGGATGAACTCGAAGATTTAAAAACCAATGGTCGTCGTGACATTGCTGAAAAAATTAAAGTAGCTCTCTCATTCGGAGACTTGTCTGAGAACTCTGAGTATGATGAAGCTAAATCTGAGCAGGGTAAACTTGAGTCTCGTATCAATGAGCTCGAGGCTATTCTCCAGAACTACAAGCTCATCGATGAAGATGAACTCTCAGCTGATATCGTAAATCGTGCTTCTAAGGTTACTATCAAGGATATGGAAACTAAGGAAGAAGAAGTATATCAGATCGTAGGTCCTCAGCAGGCAAACCCTATGAAGGGTCGTATCTCTGATGAGTCCCCTGTTGGTAAGGCTCTTCTCGGTAAGAAGAAGGGTGCAACTGTAACAGTTGAGACTCCTGCTGGCATGCTTAAATATAAAATTGTTGACATTGAGCTCAAGAAATAATCATAGGAATTAATTAGGAGAATCAAAATGCCAGAAAATCAGAATCCGGCAGTAGAGGAGCATGAGCTCACTGCCGAAGAAACCAATGAACAGAGACAAATCAGAATAGATAAGCTCATGGCTCTTAGAGATAATGGTTATGATCCATTCCAGGTTATGACAGCAGAGCAGAGCCACCATACATTGGAGGCAAAGGCACTCTATACAGAGCATGAGGCGCAGCTTCTCGGCGACCGTCCTGCACCAGTTGTTGACGGTCTTGACGAGCAAGCAGCAAGAGAAGTAATCAATGCTGATTACAACGAGAAGCGTGCAATTATGGATGCAGATCCTATCCATGTTGCAATAGCAGGTCGTATGCTTTTCAAGCGCGTAATGGGCAAGGCTTCTTTCTGTAACATTCAGGATAAAGAAGGCAATATCCAGGTATATGTTGCACGTGATGCAATTGGTGAGGAGCCATATGCATCATTCAAGAAGTCAGATATCGGTGATATCTTCGCAATCAAGGGATATCTCTTCCGTACCAAGACAGGAGAAATCTCTATCCACGCTGAGAGCATCCAACTTATTTCCAAGTCACTTCTCCCTCTTCCAGAGAAATTCCACGGTCTAAAGGATGCCGATACTCGTTATCGTCAGCGTTATGTAGACCTTATTGTCAATCCGGAAGTAAAAGATACTTTTGTCAAGCGTTCCAAGATCATCCAGTCCGTTCGTAAGACTCTCGATGATGTTGGATATGTAGAGGTTGAGACACCTGTCCTCAATACAATCGCAGGTGGCGCAACAGCTCGTCCTTTCATCACACATCATAATTCTCTCGACCTTGATATGTATATGCGTATCGCAACTGAGCTTCCTCTCAAGAGACTCATCGTTGGTGGTATGGAGAGAGTATATGAAATTGGTCGTATCTTCAGAAACGAAGGTATGGATACCAAGCACAATCCAGAATTCACATCAATTGAATTCTATGAAGCATATACTGACTACAACGGAATGATGGACAGAACTGAGGCCATCATCCGCAACGCAGCCCTTGCCGCAAATGGCACATACAAAGTAAACTTCAAGGGCGTTGATATCGACCTTGAAAAGCCTTTTGCTCGTATGACAATGGCTGAAGCAGTCAAGAAATATACAGGTATCAATTTCGAAGAATTCGCTTGCGACAATGAGAAAGCTATCGCACTCGCAAAAGAGAAACATATCGAAATCGAAAAAGGCAAAGAGACATGGGGTGACATTCTTGTCAACTTCTATGATGAATTTGTAGAGGCAAACCTTGAACAGCCTACATTCATCATGGATTACCCAGTAGAGGTTTCACCACTCACCAAGCGTAAACCTAGCAAGCCATATCTCACAGAGCGTTTCGAGCTCTTCATCCTTGGCACAGAGTATGGTAATGCTTACTCCGAGCTCAACGATCCACTCGATCAGATGGAGCGTTTCAAGCATCAGCTTATGCTCCGTGAATGTGGAGACGATGAGGCTAATATGCTTGACGATGACTTTGTCCGTGCCCTAGAATATGGCATGCCACCAACAGGCGGTTGCGGTATCGGCATCGACCGTCTCGTAATGCTCCTCACTGGCAACGAGTCAATTCGCGATGTTATCCTCTTCCCGACGATGAAGCCACTCGACTGACGGGAGCTTATGGAACAAGATATAAAAACTTATGAAAAAAGAGGGGCTTTACAGACTTGTCCGTAAAGTCCCTCTTGCCATATCCGTAATTGCTCCGAATTTTATATAATCAGTTATTTTAAGTTGATTTAAGCATTGTAGAATACAATGTTACATTGCAAAAGGAGGTATCTCAAAATGCGTATATTACTTGCCGAAGACGAGAAAGCGTTGTCCAAAGCACTTGTAAAGATATTTGAAAAGAATAATTACGCAGTTGATTCTGTCTATAACGGTGAAGATGCTTTGATGTACATTGAATCCGGCGACTACGATGCAGTTGTGTTGGATATTATGATGCCGAAAATGGACGGCATCACCGTACTCAAAAAAGCTCGTGCATCAGGCAATAAACTTCCTATTCTGATGCTGACCGCAAAATCGGAAATTGATGATCGGGTACTCGGCCTTGACTGCGGCGCAAATGACTATCTTCCGAAACCGTTCGACACAAGGGAACTTCTTGCACGTATCCGCTGTATGACGCGCGGAAAGGATGAACCCGATACAAAACTTCGTATGGGAAACATATCACTTGATCGAGCCACCTTTGAATTGGCGTCCCCAACGGATAGTTTTCGACTTGCCAATAAAGAATTTCAAATGATGGAAATGTTCCTATCAAATCCACGTCAGATCTTCTCATCCGAACGCATTATGGAAAAAATATGGGGTTATGACAGCGAAGCGGAAATCAACGTGGTGTGGGTATATATATCTTATCTTCGCAAAAAACTGACGGCTCTCGGGGCTGACATTCAGATTAAAGCATCCCGAAACGCCGGTTATTCTTTGGAGGATGCCGATGATTAAGCGACTTAAAAAGAAATTTATTATTTTAGCAACGGCATCTATGCTGATTTTGATGACAATACTCGTCGGAATCATGAATGTCGTCAATTATTCATCTGTTGTAACGGAAACAGATACGATTCTTGATGTCCTTTCCCAGCCAAATGCTCCGTTCGGAAATCAGCAAGATATGCCCGGCAGACCTCCTCAGGATATAAAGGATTTTATTCCGCACGGAATGTCTCCGGAGGTACCGTACGAATCGAGATACTTCACCGTTATGGTATCGAAGGACGGAACGATTGAGGAATCGGATATTTCGAGAATAATATCCGTTGACCAGGATTCGATTGATTCTTATGTTAATAAAGCACTTTCAAGTGAAAGCAACCATGGCTTTATCGAGCAATTCCGATATGTAAAGCAGACAGACGACAGAATGACACGGATCATCTTTCTGGATTGCGGCAGAAAGCTTGATTCGTTCCGCACATTTATGTGGACAAGCATGGCAGTCGGTTTGCTCGGCTGCGTGATCGTCTTTATCATATTTCTTTTCGCCGCCGGACGTATCGTGCGTCCGATTGCCGAAAGCTACGAAAAGCAAAAGCGCTTTATCACCGATGCCGGTCACGAAATCAAAACCCCGCTGACCATTATCGGGGCAAATCTTGATTTGCTGGAGTCCGATTACGGAGAAAATGAAAGCTTCTCTGATATCCGGACTCAAACGAAACGTCTCAGCGCGCTAACTGGGGATCTCGTATATCTTTCCAAAATGGAAGAGTCGGAAAATACATTGGCGAAAATCGAATTCCCGGCATCTGATCTTATTGCAGAAACCGCACAGCAATTCAATGCGATTGCACAGGCTCAAAGGAAAGAGTATCGTGTTCAGGTTGAACCGAATGTGACGATGTGCGGTGCACCGGACGCCATCCGCCAAATGATAAACCTTCTTCTGGATAACGCTATGAAGTATTCTCCGGACGGAGGTATCGTGACATTGGATGTGTATACACAAAAAAAGTTGCTGTTTATATCAGTGTTCAATACTACATCCGTTCCGATAGCAAAAGAAAGCATAACTCATTTATTTGACCGCTTTTATCGCACCGACGCTTCCCGAAACTCTGAAACCGGAGGTCACGGGATCGGTCTTTCCATTGCACAGGCAATTACAACTGCGCACAACGGAAAAATTACCGCAGAAACACAAAATGGCTCGGATTTCAGAATCACCGTCACGATGCCATTGGAATAACTCAATACGATGAGTGCCGGCAGGAACAAATCCTGCCGGTTTTTCTTTTTCGTCTTTTAAGTACAGTTTAATT
>JAZUJK010000014.1:0-48722 GCA_045642705.1 Acutalibacteraceae bacterium | reverse complement strand
ATCAACAATTTTCTCAAGCGTTATTATTTTCGATTTTAAAACAAGATTTGTATAGAGTACTGGGAAGGCTGTCTCAAGGCCAACTATTCCAAAAGCGGAACCCTCAAGTCCCCTTGACTTTTCCTCTGCGCTGTGTGGTGCGTGGTCGGTTGCTATCATATCAATAGTACCATCTGTAATTCCAATAAGGAGTGCTTCCCTATCATCAGCGCTACGAAGTGGTGGATTCATTTTGAATCGTCCATCTTCTTCAAGATCATTTTCACAGAGTGTCAAATAATGTGGACCCGTCTCGCATGTTATGTTAACGCCAGACTTTTTAGCGTCCCTTATTAGTTCTACACTCTCTTTTGTTGATATATGACATACGTGATATGCACAACCAGTCTCATATGAGAGGTTAATATCACGTTCTATCTGCTTCCATTCGGAAGCGGATGAAATTCCAAGGTGGCCATGGAACTTGGCATATACGCCGTCATGGATGTATCCACCATGTAGTAGCTCATTTACTTCGCAATGAGCGACAATCATTTTGTTAAGGGCAGCCGCACGGCTCATAGCCTCGCGCATCATGCCGGCGTCTTGAACACCATGGCCATCGTCAGAAAACGCGATGCATTTGTCAGCTAGCCCCTCAAGGTCCGCAATAACCTGTCCCTTTTGGCCAACAGTTATTGCCGCATATGGGCGGACATCAATTACCGCATCGCGGTCTATTATGTCCTGCTCTACTTTTATGTTTTCGATTGAATCAGGAACAGGATTTAAGTTTGGCATAGTGCAAACGGCTGTGTATCCACCATGAGCGGCTGCCATTGAACCAGTCTTAATGGTTTCCTTGTATGAGAAACCTGGCTCCCTAAAATGTACATGTACATCAAGAAAAGCTGGCAACTTTGTAAGACCAGAAACTGTTTCAAAAGCCATACTTTAACCCCCTCTTATCTTTTACAAAAGGAGCACCTTTCAAAGGTGCTCCATATGTAAATTAAACTTAATTTTCAGCAGCAGCTGCCTTAGCCTCTGCCTTCTTTGTCTGTTTTACATCCTTAGCGTTTGCTGAAGATGAGAGTGAAGCACCTGTGTCTTCTGGTGTTTCCTCCTCGAAATCATAATCCTTACCAGGAAGGATAGCATTGAGGATGATACCAGCAAGTGATGCTACTGCCAAAGCTGAAAGTGTGATTGTAGCCTTGCCAACGCCGAATGAAAGACCGCTTGTAAGGCCAAGACCTGTTACAAGGATAACAGCAGCGATGATAAGGTTACGAGAGTTAGCGAAATCAACACGTGTATCAACGATATTTCTAACACCGGCTGCAGAAATCATACCGTAAAGAACGAATGAGATACCACCGATAACAGCTGTTGGAAGAAGCTCGATAACTGCTGCAAACTTAGGGCAGAATGAAAGTACTGTAGCAAAGATAGCAGCGATACGAATTACGCGTGGATCATAAACCTTTGTAAGAACAAGAACGCCTGTGTTCTCGCCGTATGTTGTGTTAGCAGGACCACCAACGAGTGATGCAAGAGTTGTTGCAAGACCGTCACCCATGAGTGTTCTGTGGAGGCCAGGATCCTTGATATAGTTCTTGTCAACTGTTGCGCTGATAGCTGAGATATCACCGATATGCTCCATCATTGTTGCAAGAGCGATAGGCATGATAGCAATGATTGAGCTTACTACGAGTGAGCTCTTACCAAAGTCAACACCGAGAACTGTAGAAGCCTTGTGAATTGGGAAGCCAATCCATGGAGCTGCCTTGAGATACTCAAGAGCGCTTACTGAGAAGAGCTGCATGTTATCTTTACCGTTGATAGCAATAGCAGTGCCATCAGCTGTTGGAGCACCAGCTGTTATTGCAAGAATAGCAGCGATAGCAACTGAACCTACAACACCAATAAGGATTGGAAGGATCTTAGCCATGCCCTTGCCCCAGATGTTAAAGATGATAACAAGTGCGAGTGCGATAAGAGCGATTGGCCAACATGTTGCACAGTTGTCAATAGCTGAACCAGCAAGTCCAAGTCCGATGCAGATAATGATAGGACCAGTAACTACTGGAGGGAAGAACTTCATAACCTTGTTAACACCAACAGCCTTAATAAGACCAGCAAGTACGAAGTAAAGAAGACCTGCACAAGCAACGCCAAGACAAGCGTATGGAAGAAGTTGTGCTTTTGTCATGTCCTCATAACCAGGTGTGCCAGCGAGGCCAGTGATTGCTGCATATCCACCGAGGAATGCGAATGATGAACCAAGGAATGCTGGAACCTTCATCTTAGTGATGAGGTGGAAAAGAAGTGTACCGAGACCGGCACAGAGAAGTGTTGTTGAAACATCAAGTCCTGTAATAAGTGGTACAAGGACTGTTGCTCCGAACATTGCGAACATGTGCTGGAGACCCAAGATTAGCATCTTAGGAGTGCCAAGTTCGCGAGCGTCATAAATTGCTTTTTGCTCTGACATTGTCATTACTCTCCTTTTTAAGTTTAATTTTTTCTTATAATTTAGGCTTTCGCCATAATTGCCACTTCATTGACTCCGTCAATTTCAGAAACTCTTACGCTGATAAACTCTTCCCTAGATGTTGGAATATTCTTTCCAACATAGTTTGCTGAAATTGGAAGTTCGCGATGACCTCTATCAATCATTACAGCAAATTGAATTGCCAGAGGTCTACCGAGGCTCATAACTGCATCCATTGCAGCACGAACTGTGCGACCTGTATAGAGAACATCATCAACCAAGATTACAATCTTATCATTTACATCAAAGTTGATAACTGAATCATTGAGATGTGGCTCAACATACTTCTCACTCAGATCATCACGATAGAATGTGATATCGAGCTCTCCCAGTTCAACTTTGATATCAGAGAACTTTTCAATATTCTCTGCAATCACCTTAGCAATTGGCACGCCGCGCCTCTTGATGCCGACAAGATAGATTGAATCAGCATCAGCATTGTGCTCTATAATTTCATGTGATATACGTGCGAGTGAACGTGACATAGTTGCTTCATCCATTATTATCTTGTCCATACCCTCGCCCCTTTCACAAAAAAATAAGCCTTGTCGCTATGACGCGACAAGGCATAATTCTTCTAGTCACCTTGCCGGCATCTCGTACCGATTTAAAGGATTTATATTGCTTATATAATACCCAATATATAGTGGTTTGTAAACAAATTATCTACAAATATATTTATTTTGTAGACTTGCACAAAAAATAGTGGTAAAATTATGCGGCAACGAGCGGATGTGGCGGAATTGGCAGACGCGCAGGTCTCAGACTCCTGTGGATAATGCTTCCTTGTGGGTTCAAGTCCCATCGTCCGCACCATAAAAGAAACGTCTTTTGTCTACCAAGGCAAAAGGCGTTTCTTCTTGATTTTTAGGGCAAAATACAGGCAAAGTGGGCTTTTCGCGTCAAGGATTGAAGAATTCATAAATATATGCTATGATTTTTTTAATACTCCAAGAAAAGAGATGATACAGATGACTCATGAGGAGAAAGCACTCTCATACTTTTGTGATCATTTCCACTGTTCACAGGCGGTTTTGGCTGCTTATGCAGACGAATTAGGAATAACCGAGGAACAGGCATTAAAGATAGCATATTGTTTTAATAGTGGCATGCGAAAAGGAGAAGTGTGCGGCGCATGTTCCGGCGCATTGATGGTGCTGGGGATGAGGTACGGTCAATCAAAAAAAGGTGATTTGGAAAGCCGAAATAGAGCAAATGCAAAAACCGTAGAATTTCTGGAAGCGTTCAAAAAGGCAAACGGCAGTTACATATGCAATGAATTGTTGGGGTGTGACATTTCAACGCCAGCCGGAACACAGTACGCCATGGATAATAAACTGTTTACTAAACTGTGTCCCAAGATGGTAGCATCTGCTGTTGAGATTTTGGAAGAGATGAAATTACGATAATTACATCTAGCAAAGGGGTTATACTATGAAAGATGAATGTTTGATATGCCAAGCCCCGCTTGAGTACCTTAACGAAGACGTCGAGATGGAATGCGCAATTTGCCATAAAAAAGAACTCAGTAAAACCCGGTGCGTAAAAGGCCACTACGTCTGCAACGAATGCCATACAAAAGGCATTGATAGCATTTTTGGAGTGTGCCTCGCTGAAACATCGAAAAATCCAGTTGAGATACTTAACAAGATGATGGCGTTGCCGTTCTGCCATATGCATGGCCCTGAACATCATATCATGGTGGGTGCAGCGCTCCTGACAGCTTACAAGAACGCAGGAGGCAATATCAATCTGGAAAAAGCCCTAACGGAAATGAAAAACAGAGGGCAGAGTGTTCCCGGAGGGGCGTGTGGTTTCTGGGGAGCCTGCGGAGCGGGAATCAGTTCGGGAATGTTTGTTTCAATCATCTCTAATTCAACGCCCCTTGCCAATGAGCCGTTCGGATTGGCAAACAGGATGACATCAAAATCGCTTGCCGCGATCGGCAACGTAGGGGGCCCTCGCTGCTGCAAACGCGACTCATACCTTTCCGTTCTTTCTGCGATAGATTTTGTGAAGGAACACTTCGGCGTGGAAATGGAAAAACCAGAAATCATCTGCAATTTTTCCGCCAAGAACAATCAGTGCATCGGAAAAAGATGCCCGTTTTCAAAAGCAAACCATTGACGAATGCGGCGCTGCGTGAATGGCCAAACATCGGTACCATTTGGTCGCTTTTAGACATAAAAATGACTGGCATAAAAATGCCAGTCTTTTTCTTTTATCTATATTTCTCCCAAAATTCAACTGCCTCGTCAAGCCAGCCTTCTCCGTCGAGACCTGTGCAGAGACCACATCCATGCTTACCCTGCTTGAACTGACGATAGATATGAGGAATGCCTTTTGCTGTGAGAGCAGCATCATATTCCTCTTCTGATCCTCTTGATACAAGGATATCTTGTCCACCACGCCAATAGTATACTGGTGGGCAGTCATCGCGAATATGCTTTGCTGGATCTAAGTCATCCGGCTTGATGCCTCCTCTTGCGCATACAAGGGCGAGGCCTTTTTCAATTATGCTGTTGCGAGATGCAACAGGATAAAGTGCGATAAGTGCTGCTGGAACTGGGTCCCCCATTTCCTGGCAAGAGAACTTATCGCAACCAGCGAGTGCTGTAAGCCAAGCGCCTGCCGAGCCGCCAGAGAGTGCATACCCTTCCTTGTTAACTGGGAAGTCATGACTCATGATATACTCGAGTGCTTTTGATACATCTTGACGTGCTGATTTAAAGCCACCATGAAGTGGGAAAGCAGCTTGTGAATAGTTGATAATGAAGAAATTGTAGCCCTGCTTTGTAAGCTCACGGGCCATATGGAGACCGTCACATATATTGGCATCCATAAGGAATGCACCTGGTGGGCAGAAAAGCACAAAAGGCTTATCTGGATCGCCACGGAAGAAATAGAGTTTAACTCCAGCCTTGTATGGCTGCTTCAATATTTCTTTCTTGCTATAGATGGAATATTCCATCTGATAGCCTTTCTCGAACTCGTCTGCAAGCCAGTCAAATGACTTCTTTTCCTCACTGTGCTGTACGCCAAAGACAAGATTCATAAATACATTGTCTGTAAGTGTTGAGAAAAAGTGACCTGCTACACCAGGACCGTTTAGGAAACGGTTCATGTTGTGACCTAAAAACTGGGGATAGAAATTAAGAACTGCATAGGGAAGGATTCTTGGGTAATAAGAAAGTTTCATGCGTCTTTTCTCCTCTTTTAATTTTTAATTGTCGCCTAGAATAAAGTCCATATAAACAGGGTTGTGATCAGAATACTTGAAGCCTGTATCGTAAACCTCTGTAAGAAGTACTGTTACATTGTCTGTTACGAAGAAACCGTCAACAGTAACTACATATTGCTTATCATTATAAGGGCCGTCTGCATTACGGCAAGATGGTACCTTATTGAGTTCATCGAAAGGTACAACCTTGGTGACATTATAACCCTTTAGAATCTCTGGATCGATTGGCTGAGCCCATGTGAGTCCGCCCTGGTCAATGCCAAAGATATCTGCTGATGTAATCTTGCCATCACCGAGAAGGTCCTTGTTAAAGTCGCCACCTGCTATGCAGTAATTACCCTTGTTATATTCTGCCTGCATATCATCAAGAAGCATCTTTAACTGTTTAACACCGATAGAACCGTCTGATGAATAAGCTGAGAGATGTACTGTAAAGAGTACAAGTTCCTTGCCATTGCTTGTTGGGACACGTGTAATTGTATAGCAACGGTCGAGATCAACAAGTTTCATAACGCTTTCCTCGATTGGAAGGCTACGGCGAAGTGAATCTGTCATATTGAACTTAGAGAAAGTCATAATACCTGATACTGACTTTCCATGAGGCTCAAAAATAGGATAGAAAAGGAATGGGCTATCATAGTTGCAGCCAAATACAGAGTCATATCCTGGAAAAGCCTTCTCAAGAATAGTCTGCTGGTCAACATGATAGGAACGAGTTGAATCAATATCAACCTCTTCTATCATCATAAAGTCAGGATCCTCAGACTTTAAGAATGCTGTGATACCATCAAAGACCTTCTTTACGGATTCTGCACTTGCAGCACGGCTTTCAGTGCCTCCGTCCATGAAGAATCCAAAATCAGGAGTATATGCGCCAAAGCCTACATTATAAGATACAATTTTATAATTCTGGCCCACTTCACATACTGTGCTGACATTGTCTTTTATTGTAAGTTTCTGATTGTCATCGATACGGTGATAATCAACGAATACATAGATAAAGTATGCTGCAACAATAAGTATTAAAACCAAAAGGATAATAAGTATAGGCTTAATTATTTTCCAAGCTTTTGATTTACTTTTCTTTTCCATAGCTTTACCTCCTTTAATAACTTCGATTATATCAATAAACAAAGTAAAAAAAAAGACCAGTTTATACAAACTGGTCTTTCTGGTGCGAGAGACGGGACTTGAACCCGTACGAGTCGCCCCACACGCCCCTCAAACGTGCGCGTCTGCCGATTCCGCCACTCTCGCATGCCACGCGTGGAGTATTCCCCTCACGCAACATTAAGAATTATAGCAAAGGCATATACCCTTGTCAATAATAAATTATAAATTAATCGTAATATTTCTCACGGCGTTTTTTCTTGACCTTGCTATATGTTGCAAAACCAATTGCGAGCACTGCGAAAACACCAAGACCTATATAAGTTGATGCATTAGAAGTGCCATCAACCTTGAGATCTGACCAATAATTGCTCATTATGATTTGTACATCATCTGGCAAGTTGTGGAAATATTGATAATCAGCAACAAGTGACTCATCAGGATAGATGATTTCATCGTCACGGAAACTGTAATCAGAGAGATTTTCTACGATTTTATTAGGCGTTGCATAGCAGATATATTCAGCATTGGCAAGAGCTACTTCTGGCTCCTCCATAAAGTTAATATAGAGCTCTGCGGCGCCCTTATTCTGACATGTTGTCGGAATACACATGGCGTCTACGAAGACATTGGCACCTTCCTTAGGATATGCAACAGCGAGGTCCTCGTTGTTGTCCATCATAGTGACAATGTCGCCTACGTAATATGGAGCAAGGGCTGCCGCACCACTCTCCATAATATTGAATACTTCGTCCATAACATATGAACGAACGACACTCTTTTGCTCCAGGAGCTTGTCATATGCGAGCGCCCACTCTGCTTGGTCAGTCATATTATAATCCTGGTGAAGCAAGGATTGCGCAATAGCGAATCCGTCACGTGGATTATTGAACATTAATATCTGACCAGCGTAGCGCTCGTCCCAGAGTGCAGCCCAGCTGTCTGGGGCTTCCTCTACCATTGACTTGTTATAGCAGAGAGCAACATAGCCAACGTTGTAAGGCACAGTATATTCATTATTTGGATCAAAATAGAGACCCTTATACTTATCATTAATATACTTGAAATTAGGGATATTTTTCATATCGAGCTTTTCAAGTAAGCCCTCTACCCTCATTCGTTCAATCATATAGTCGGATGGGATAATAACGTCATAATTGGCGCCACCTGACTTAATTTTCGCATACATGTCCTCACAGCTGTCGTAGTTCGTATAGTTAACCTTGATACCTGTAAGTTCCTCGAAATATGCATTTACATCGAGCGAATCCTCAGCGCCATCCGAGATATATTCACCCCAGTTATAGACATTGAGTGTTGTACCACGATAAGGATTGTTCGCATAGAAGTCTCTGTCAATTGCATAGTCGTCAAGACTAAGTCCCTCATCCTCTGTTGCAAATGATGGGATTGCAAATGCGGAGAACAGAACTGAAACCGCGAGAATTGTGACAATTACTTTTACAAAAGTATTGCCAGCATTTCTCTTCTCGCGACGGATGCGAGCCTTTTCACGGCGCTCCTCATCCTGAGCCACATTGGTGAGGATGAGAAGGATAAATACGGTTACAAAGATAAGTGCTGATAGAGCATACATATCCGGTGTAACGCGCTTCTTGGTCATCGAATAGATACGAATTGGAAGTGTCTGGAAAGAAGGTCCTGACACGAAATATGAGATTACGAAATCATCGAGTGACAATGTGAATGCCATGATAAAGGCAGCGAGAATCTCTGACTTGATATATGGCAATGTTACCTTAAAGAAGGCACCGACTGGTGTACAGCCGAGATCACATGCAGCCTCTGTTAGATACTTGTCCATAGATCTAAATCTCGGCAAGATATTGAGAATAACATAAGGCAACTGGAATGTGATATGTGCGATGAGCATGGTGACAAAACCGAGCACACCAGATACTTTTAGAATCGTACCAATGAATACGAAGAGAAGCATCATTGAGATACCTGTTACGATATCTGGATTCATCATAGGAATATTGGTAACAGTCATCACGGACTTCTTATACCAACGAGTCTTGGAATAATAGAGACCTGTTGAGGCAATAGTTCCAAGAATTGTTGAGATGATAGATGATGTGATTGCGAGCACCAATGTATTCTTGAGCGCTGTAATTGTAGCTACATCATTGAATAGTTCCTTGTACCAATGCAGTGAAAATCCTGTAAAGATACTCGTGCTATTAGACGAGTTAAATGAGTAGAATATGAGAACTGCAATTGGTATATAGAGCAAGATAAAGATGAGTACCAAGTAAATTCTTGGAAGTGCACCGAGTTTTTTCATACTACTGCACCTCCCTCATCCGTATCGCCAAATCTGTTCATGATAGCAAGACAGATTAGGATAAAAATCATAAGGAGTAATGATATTGCGGCGCCAAGGTTGTAATTGTATGCAGTCTGGAACTGCATCTCAATGACGTCGCCTATCATTGTATATTTACCGCCACCGAGCTTCTGGCTTATGTAGAAGGTTGAAACCGATGGTACAAATACCATCGTGACACCTGATACAATGCCAGAGCGTGTCAGCGGTATCATTACATCACGCAGCGTCTGGAAACCGTTGGCGCCGAGATCACGTGCAGCCTCTATCAGTTTCCTATCGAGCTTGGTCATGGATGTATAGAGCGGAATAACCATAAATGGCAAGTAATCATATACCATACCAAAGATTACGGCACCCGGCGTATTAATCATATGTACTGGTGACAGTCCAATTGAAGTTAGGATATTATTGATAATTCCAGACTCCTCAAAGAGCACCATAATTGCATATGTACGAAGTAGGAAGTTCATCCACATAGGCACCATGACAAGCATGATAAGAAGTTTCTGTGTGGAAGGCTTACACTTTGAAATAATATATGCAAGCGGATAGCCGATTATGAGACAGATAATAGTTGCAATAATTCCAAAAGAGATAGAACGTGCAATTGTATCTGTATAGATAGATAGGCCAGAAATATTAGCAAGAGAGAAATTGCCAGCCTTGTCTGTCAGAGCATAATAGGCAACTATGCAGAGAGGTGCGAGAATAAAGACTACACACCAGAGCGCATATGGCGCTGAGATTCCGTTATAGGTCTTATTTTTCAACTCTCTACCTCCTCTGTTTCCTCGCTATCAACTAGGATAACATCGGAGTCGCTGATGTGGTCCATCTCATCAGAGAAGCTAGAGTAATCACCAAACTTTCCTGAATACTTGGACTTTTTCATGATATGGATTTCGTCAGGCTTGATGAGAAGTCCTATCTCATCGCCTATGCCTGCGTAATCTGTTGTCTGAATCATCCACTTGAAACCGCCAACATCCACGATGATTTCATAGTGAACGCCCTTGAATGTAACACCGGATACGATACCGGAAATCATTCCCTTATCAACTGTTGTGATATCAACATCCTCAGGACGAACTACAACGTCGACAAGCTCATCCTCCTGGAAGCCCTTGTCTACGCAGTCGAATACATGGCCAGAGAACTCAACTTTAAAGTCCTTCTTCATTACGCCATCAAGGATATTAGACTCACCGATAAAGTCAGCAACAAATGCATTGGCTGGCTCATTATAGATATCAAGTGGAGTACCGATATGCTGAATCTCACCGTGGTCCATAACCACGATGGTATCAGACATGGAGAGAGCCTCCTCCTGATCATGTGTTACATAGATGAATGTGATACCGAGGCTCTGTTGGATATTCTTGAGCTCGACCTGCATGTCCTTGCGCAGTTTTAGGTCGAGCGCGCCCAGAGGCTCGTCGAGGAGAAGCACACGTGGATTTACTGCGAGGGCACGAGCAATAGCTACACGCTGTTGCTGACCGCCCGAGAGTGAGTCGATATGTCTCCTATTAAATCCTTCAAGGTCAACGAGAGTTAGCATCTCCTCGACCTTTTTCTTGATATCAGCCTCTGGCATCTTTCTAAGACGCAAGCCAAAGGCTATATTGTCATATACGTTAAGATGTGGAAATAGTGCATAACGCTGAAAAATGGTGTTCACTTGTCTCTCATGAGCAGGAACACCATTAATACATTTATCATCAAAGATAACTTCTCCAGTGTCCGGTTCCTGAAAGCCCGCGATAATTCTAAGGGTCGTTGTCTTGCCGCATCCTGACGGTCCCAGCAATGTAACAAACTCCCCATCACGTATAGTTAAATTCAAATCTTTTAAAACCGGATCGCCACCAAAAGCTACCGAAATATTTTTAAGTTCAATTATTGATTTATTTTCCACTTATGCACTTCCTCTCACATACTTAGTCTACTAAATTTTCCTTCTTCCATGTGTCAACAAAGTCAATAATAAGCTTTGCTGAACCATCTACACCAACCTTGGCAGAGTTGAGCATGAGATCATAGTTGTCTGCATCCTTCCACTCATAGCCAGTGTAAAACTCATAATATTTAGCGCGCTTCTTATCGTTCTTTTTAACGATATCAGCAGCTGTCTTCTCGTCAACGTCCTCATGCTTCATGATGCGCTGTACTTTTACATCCTCATCAGCTGAGATGAAGACACGAACAAGATTTTTATAGTCGCGAAGCACCCACTGAGCGCAACGACCAACAATTATAAGTGACTCGCCTGTTGCAGCAAGTTCACGAATATAATCAAAAATCATATTAGCAACGATGTCCTCCATAGAGTTGGAGTGACCACGTCTTGTTCTTGTAAGGAAGATATTACGACGCTTCTCGTCATATGTTTTAAGGAAATCAGGATCGATTCCATGGTTCTCTGCCATCTGATAGAAGAAAGCACGATCAAGAACTGGAATATCAAGTTCTTCGCCTACTTTATCAGCGATCATGTGACCAAGTGAACCATATTCACGACCAATTGTAATAATTAGTTGATTATTATCTGGCATGTTACTTCCTCCTTTTTATTAAGCGTACTTAGCGAATAAGCACAGCATACAAATTGTCATTACAATAATTGTTGCAGGTGCATTGTACTTACAATACTTACCCCATGATACTGGGTGACCTGCTTTTGCAACAAGTGATGTACCAACAACATTAGCTGACGCACCGATTGGTGTTGCACTACCACCGATATCTGTACCGAGTGCAAGTGTCCAAGCGAGTGTTTCAAGTGGTACTCCAGTTGATGCAGCCATAGCCTGGATAACCGGTACCATTGTTGCTGCAAATGGAATATTATCAACGAATGCTGAGAGTATTGCAGACATCCAGAGGATAATAGCAATCATAATAATTACCTTACCACCAGATACCTTACCGATGAAGTTTGCAACAACCTCGAGGCATCCTGTCTCCTCAAGTCCTGATACAACAACGAACAGGCCCACGAAGAATAGAAGTGTTTTATAATCCACTCTCTTAACAACAGTTATAACATCCTTGAAGCCAAATGCTATGCTGATAGAAATCACTGTCAAAATAGTTGCAATAACACCAATTGTTGCAACGGATAACTCAGTCATTGAATGAGTTACAAGAAGTGAAACGATAATTAGGAATACAATAATTGAACCGATAAAGCCCTTATTATTCTTGATACAATCAGCAGGATTAGGATATACGATATCGGCTGGTCTATTCTTTTCAGACTCACGAAGAGGCTTTCTCATAACGAGATAGAAATAGAGCATTATACAAATGAGAGCAATACCAGCGATAAGACCTGTATTGGATACAAAGTCAAAGAATGAATATCCAAGTGCAGTACCTATTATGATATTAGGAGGATCTCCACACATTGTGGCCGAGCCACCGAGGTTCGCGCAGAATATCTCTGCGAGAACAATAGGAATAGGATCAAATTTAAGTGTCTTAGCAAGTGTGATAGTAACAGCGGCCAAGAACATGATTACTGTGATACTATCAATAAACATTGCAAGGATTGCGGACATTGCCATAAAGCAGAGCAAGAGAGCCACTGTTTTATAATTTACAAGTTTTGCAATCTTGAGACATAGCCACTCAAAGAAACCTGAGTGTCCCATACCCTCTACCATTACTGTCATTCCAGCGATGAATATAATTGTAGCCCAGTTAATACCTGATGCTTCTTCTCCTCCGCCGTACCAGAATCCGAGTGTACCTAGCGCTTTGTAATTAAGAGTCCTGATAACTGCATCCATAGATCTCATGCATATACCAAAGACAACAATAAGTGTTGTAGCACCCGCAACAAGAGTTGTGATATGGCGTTCTACAACCTCTGTAATAATCGTACCAAACATGATTACGAAAATTACAAGAGCACATATTTTAGCTGCCAAAATATTACCCTCTTATTAATAAAATAATATAATGAAAAATTATAACACGAATACATGCAAATTCAATAGATTTATTGACATAAACTAAAATAAAATATAAAATACTAATGTTAATAAGTTAGGAGTTGTTAATATGAAATTTTCAGCTGACAATATTAAAGAATTTGGCACAACTGAGGCTATCAAATGTCCTAAGTGTGGCAATACAGTATATATGAATCTTCTCAAGGCAACAAACGGTCTTGGCATATTCAATGTTTCTCTTCTCACAGTTAATGTTGATGTCTTTGCTATCTGCCCTTCTTGCTCAGCAATGTTCGCAGTAGACAACAAGATTTCCAACAAGCTCTCAGCTGCTCAGAACAACTACACTATGATCAACGAGAAGAACATCACATTCATTCGTGATTTAAAGTAATAATATAAAAAAAGTAAGCGGTTAGGATTTTCATCCTAACCGCTTTTTATATTATTTATTACTTGAAGTATCTGTTGAGATAACCCTGAAGAGCCTTACCATGTCGAGCCTCGTCACGAGCCATTTCATGAACTGTGTCATGGATAGCATCGAGGTTGTTCTTCTTAGCGCAGAGAGCAAGGTCAAACTTACCCTGTGTAGCGCCGAACTCGCAGTTTACTCTCCAAGCAAGGTTGTCCTTAGTTGTAGCCTTCATGTTAGGCTCAAGGTCCTCACCAAGAAGCTCTGCAAACTTAGCAGCATGCTCTGCCTCTTCGTAAGCAGCCTTTTCCCAATAGAGACCGATTTCTGGATAACCCTCTCTGTGAGCGATACGTGCCATGCAGAGATACATACCTACCTCAGAGCACTCGCCCTTGAAATTAGCCATAAGCTGATCAAAGATATACTTCTTGTCTTCGTCAGATACGTCAGGATTGTTCTTAACTGTCTTAGCATAGATGCCATACTCGTGCTCAGCAGCAAGTTTCATCTCGCCCTCAACAAGTGTGAACTTCTCACCTGGTACGCCGCATGTTGGGCACTTCTCAGGTGGTGTGTCTCCTTCGTGAACATATCCGCATACTGGGCAAACCCATTTTTTCATAATGAAAACCTCCAATAATAAAAATTTTTAAAATATTTTAGAGTGTTACCTTATGAAACACTTTTTTACCTTTTTTAATTACGATGCCAGCCTTGATTGTTGCCTCATCGTATGCTGTCTGTGGATCAGATACCTTAATATCATCAACAGAGATACCACCCTGCTGAACAAGGCGGCGAGCCTCGCCGTTGGATGCAGCAAGACCTGCCTTAACAAGTAAGGTCAAGATGCCAATCTTGCCGTCTGTCAGGTCTGCTGGTGTGAGACTTGTCTCTGGCATATTGTCGAGATCGCCGTTTCCTGAGAAGAGTGCACGAGCGGTAGCCTGTGCCTTCTCAGCCTCATCCTTGCCATGAACCATCTGTGTGAGTTCATAGGCGAGGATTTCTTTTGCCTGGTTGAGCTGGGAGCCCTCCCAAGAATCCATCTCATCAATTTGCTCGAGTGGAAGGAATGTGAGCATACGGATGCACTTCATAACATCTGAGTCGCCAACATTTCTCCAATATTGATAGAACTCATAAGGAGAAGTCTTGTTGGCATCAAGCCATACAGCGTTACCAGCTGTCTTACCCATCTTCTTGCCCTGGCTATCTGTAAGAAGTGTGATAGTCATAGCATGAGCATCCTTACCGAGTTTCTTTCTAATTAGTTCTGTACCGCCAAGCATGTTAGACCACTGGTCGTCGCCACCGAACTGCATATTACAGCCGTAATTTTGGAAAAGATAATAGAAATCATATGACTGCATAATCATATAGTTGAACTCAAGGAATGAGAGGCCCTTCTCCATTCTCTGCTTGTAGCACTCTGCGCGGAGCATATTATTAACTGAGAAGCAAGGTCCTACATCACGTAAGAGTTCAATATAATTAAGGTTTAGGAGCCAATCAGCATTGTTTACCATGATTGCTTTTCCATCACCAAATTCGATGAATCTCTCCATCTGGCGCTTAAAGCATTCTGCATTGTGATTGATATCCTCTTTTGTGAGCATCTTTCTCATGTCAGTTCTACCTGATGGGTCACCAATCATTGTTGTGCCACCACCGATGAGAGCTACAGGCTGGTTGCCTGCCATCTGGAGACGCTTCATAAGTGTAAGAGCCATGAAATGGCCTGCTGTGAGGCTGTCTGCTGTACAGTCAAATCCTATATAGAACTTGGCTTTACCAGCATTAATCATGTTCTTGATTTCTTCCTCATTTGTCACCTGTGCAATAAGTCCACGGGCAACAAGCTCGTCATAAATTGTCATTATTCTTCTCCTTTTATCTTGGCATTCGCGAGCATTTCTTTGGCACTCGCAAGCTGAAGTTCTGTTATATCGACTCCACCCATAATTCTTGCCACTTCCTCTATTCTACCACTGTCGTCAAGAGGAGTAACACTAGTATAAGTCTTGTCATTTTGTACCTCTTTGGATACAACGAAGTGCGTATCGGCATAGGCCGCAACCTGCGCACTGTGTGTGATGCAGAGGATCTGATTCTTGCGCGATACACGCTTTAGCGACTGCGCAATTTTCTCTGCAGCACTGCCGGATACGCCTGTATCTATCTCATCGAAAATCATTGTGCCAACATTGTCATTTTCAGATAGAACATTTTGTATCGCAAGCATAATTCTTGAGAGCTCACCACCAGATGCAATCTTGGCAAGCGGTTTTAGTGCTTCACCAGGGTTTGGTGAAATCAAGAATTCTATATTATCTGGACCTGTTGGGTTCAGTTTTGTACGCTCAAAGTTTACAGCAATTTCAACATTTGGCATATCAAGGAATGTCAGTTCATGCTTTACATGAACTTCAAACTCAGATGCCGCATGTTTTCTAGAGAGCGAGAGTTTCTCTGCTGACTCGAGAAGAATCTCTTTATCCTTCTCCAGTTTGGCAATTATCTCATCCTGACTCAGGTTGAGATTGATAAGTGTCTCGAGTTCATCCTTGGAATTCTGTAGATACTGGAGGATATCCTCCTCTGTATCTCCATATTTACCACGGAGTTTAAAGAGGAAACTAATTCTCTCCTCTATCTCAGAGAGTTTCTCTGGATCAAATGATAGTTGATAGAGAGTCTGTTCGATCTCATTCTTCTTTTCCTCGAGCTGATATGTAATCTCAAAGAGTTCAGCTGAGAGTTTATCAGCGGGCTCGTAATGAGCGGCTGACTTCTGTGTTGCCTTGGAGGCGTCAAACATGGCGTTTACAACGCCTGTTGTATTCTCGCCGTCCGAGAGTATAGACAAGGCCTCTTGGAGCCCGCCTATTACCTTTTCGGAATTTCTGAAAAGGTCGCGCTTGTCACAGAGTTCATCATATTCACCGACTCTGACACCAGCGCTCTCTATCTCATTTATCTCATGCTGGAGGAATTCTATGCGTTTCTGTTTCTCCTCCTCATTTTGAGATAGAGCCTTGAACTGCTTATATAAATTGGAATATGCAGAATATTTTTCAAGATAGTCATTATAGATATCATCATTCTGTGCAAGCGCATCGAGATATTTATAGTGGCATTCTGGATTGAGTAAGTTTTGGCTGTCATGCTGACCATGAATGCTAATCAGTTCCTTACCTATTGTCTTGAGCATGGATACAGTCACAGCCGAGCCATTTACTTTGCAAGAGTTTCTGCCGTCGAGGCTTATCACTCTGGAAATATGGAGAGCATTGTCTGGGCTTACTGGTATGCCGAGACTTGATAGAAGTTTTGTGACACCACTTGAAACATTTTCAAAGAGTGCAGAAACTTCTGCTTTTTCAGAACCTGTTCTAATCAGTTCCTTGGATGTGCGTTCACCGAGGACAGCTGAGAGTGCATCAATAATGATTGACTTACCTGCACCTGTCTCACCACTTAGGACATTAAGCCCGTTACCAAAATCAATGGTAGCAGACGAAATAATCGCTATGTTGGATATCCTCAGGTTTACGAGCATGATTATTCTCCGATTAGTATAAGAATTCTACTTGCAAGCATCTTGGCATTTTCCTCTGTCTTGCAGAGAGCGAAAATTGTATCATCACCAGCGAGTGTGCCGACGATTTCCTCGTGTGCAAGTGCGTCAAGTGCTGCGCAAGCGGCATTTGCCATACCGACATGTGTCTTGATAACACATGTGTTCATAGCATAATCAGCAGAGATTACTGACTCTGCGAAAATTGCATTGTATTTAGAAGTCAAATTGTCGCTCTTGGTCTCAACAGCGGCATAGATTGACTTGCCAGTGCTTGATGGACGTTTTACAAGTTTCAATTCCTTGATATCGCGAGAAATTGTAGCCTGTGTTACTTCAAAGCCACGCTTTTGTAGTCCACGGATGAGATCATCCTGTGTGGAAATTGGCTCGGACTTGATAAGGTCGAGTATTTCCTCTTGTCTTGCCTTTCTAATATTCATAATATCTCCCCTAATTTCCTGCAAGTTTAGTATTTAATATCTCGAAAAACGCATCATTCTTGATACGTATGAACTCTGCAAATTTATCTGACTTCTTGATTATAATCTTGTCGCCTATCTCGATATTGTATGAGTCCTCACCATCGAGTGACAAGAGAAGATCATCTGTATAAGAACTGTCATCTGGTGACAATTCAATTACGTTGTCTGCGTCAAATACGATTGATCTCGCAAATAGTGACTGAGCACAGATTGGAGTTACAACAATCGCCTCCATGCTCGGATTGATAACAGGACCGCCTGCGGATAATGAATATCCTGATGAGCCTGTCGGCGTTGCGACGATTATGCCGTCTGCGCGATATGCGTTGATACGCTTACCATCGCAATCAACGACGATATCAGTGAGCTTCAGTTGATTGCCACGCGCAAGTACGGCGTCATTGATGCAACGGCCATGCGAGATCTCTTTTCCATCTCGCATGATTGAAACTTCAAGAAGCATACGACGGTCAATCTTGTAATTACCGTCGATAAGATTTCGAAGGAGTTCAAGTTCATTGCTCTCAAGACCTGCCATAAACGCGAGGCGTCCAGCATTGATACAGAGAACTGGTTTGCCGAAATCAACAGTATTCTTGGCAACTGAAAGCATGGAGCCATCTCCACCGACAGAGATTGCGACATCGCACCACTCCATTATTTCAACACGGTCCATGAATTTGATAGAAGGTACTGCTGAAAAAGTATCTTTATGCTCATCAAGGCAAGCAAATTCTGCGCCATATTCATTGAGCCACTTGGTAATTTCAAGTGTTACATCCTTGGCCTTAACTCTTGTGAGATTAGGCAAAAGCGCTATTTTCATTCAGTTACCTCCTTTTCATTTAGTACTTTATGGGATTTCTCAGCGAGTTCATAGGCGGAGAAATCCAATTTATTTTCTGGTTTATCTGATTTCTCGATAAACATTAGATATTCAATATTTCCCTCAGGTCCCTTGATTGGAGAGAAATCGAGACCGAGGAGTGAGAAGCCTGATTCCAGTGCAAAGCTTGTGATTGACTCGAGAACTTCTGCATGTGTGCTGAGTTCTCTTACAACGCCCTTCTTGCCGACCTTCTCACGGCCTGCCTCAAACTGTGGCTTGATAAGACATACTGCCTGTCCGCCGTCTCTGAGGCGTTCTCTCATCACTGGCAAAATAATCTTGAGCGAAATAAATGATACATCCACTGATGCGAAGTCAATTGGATCTGGGACCTCAGCCTCAGTGACGTTGCGGAAATTGGTACGCTCGAGGTTGATTACTCTATCATCCGAGCGGAGCTTCCACGCGAGCTGACCGTATCCGACATCAATTGAATATACGAGTGTAGCACCATTTTGTAGCATACAGTCGGTAAAGCCGCCTGTGGATGCTCCAATATCCATACACTTCTTGCCCTCGAGCGTCAGTGGAAAAACCTGCATGGCTTTTTCCAACTTGTATCCGCCACGGCTAACATATGGCATCTTGCTACCACGTACTTCTATAGCATCAAGAGGTTTTATCTGAGCGCCGGCTTTTAGTTCTTTCTGGCCATTTACATATACCTGGCCAGCCATTATCAAGGCACGCGCTTTTTCACGACTGTCTGTATGTCCCAGTTCATAGACTACGACATCAAGTCTCTTCTTGTCGCTCAAACCTATACTCTCCTTAAAATTTCTTTTACCATCTCGTCTGCTGACATACCAAACTCCTCACGGAGATATGCAACAGATGCATGGTGTACGAATGTGTTATCAACGGCGATATGTGCATAGTCGCCTGTATATTTCATTTCCATGAGGCGTGAGCCATAGGCCTCGCCTACACCACCGCTCTTGATTCCCTCTTCATAGAAGAGAATTGTATCGGCCTTCATAGCAGCAACTACTGCGCCATCATCAATTGGCCATACGCGGTTTAGTTTGACAATCTTGACATCTATGTCATAAGCGCGGAGTGCCTCTCTTGCCTTCTCAGCCTCACCATAGAGGCTACCGAATGTGACAATTGCGACTGGCGCTGTCTTCTTGCCATAAATGCTATATGGCTCACTGGATGGTACGAATTTATCAGGTACATATCCCTCTCCACCGCGAGGATAGCGGACAGCAGTCACACCGTCTCCCTCGTCAACAGCCATATCGAGATTGAGACGAAGTTCTTCAAATGATGAAGGGCTATAGATTACTGCACCTGGAATAGAGCGAAGGAATGCTATGTCAAGTAGACCGTTGTGACTGCGGCCATCCTCGCCGACGAAGCCTGCTCTGTCAATTCCGAGTACGACTTTCTTATTTTGCATTGCAACATCATGTACGACCTCGTCGTATGCTCGCTGCAGGAATGTTGAATAGACAGCAAATACAGGAATCTTGCCGCCTGCTGCGAGTCCACCTGAGAATGTCACTGCATGTTCCTCAGCGATACCCACATCAAAGAATCTATCTGGGAAGCGCTTTGCAAACTCAGTCATACCTGTGCCAAGTGCCATAGCTGCTGTGAGACCACATACATTTTGGTTGCGCTCTGCTATCTCGCACATTTTCTCACCAAAGATATCCGAATAAGTAACACTCGATGAGAGAGGCTGTCCTGTTGCCACATTGAACTTGGATATGCCATGGAAGACATCAGGATTGTGCTCTGCATGATAATAGCCCTTGCCCTTGACTGTCTTGATATGGAGCAATACAGGGGTATTGAATTCCTTGGCTGCCTGGAGTCCAAGTACGAGTTCATGGATATTGTGACCATCAAGTGGTCCCATGTATTGGAATCCTAGGTCCTCAAAGAAATTGCTTCGATAGAGTTTATTCTTAACAGTCTTTAGACCGTCATCAACGAGATCATAGAATTGTTCGCCACGAGGCATATATTTCAGTACTTCTTTTGCAGTTCTCTTAGCGCGATAGTAAACCGGATTAGTACGAATCTTAGCGAGATATGTTGCGAGGGCACCAACGCTGTCGGATATGGACATATCATTGTCATTTAGGATGACAATGAGGTTGGTATTGGAGTGACCAGCATTATTGAGAGCCTCATATACGAGACCACCGGTGCACGAGCCGTCGCCAATTACCGCTACGGTGTGGGAGTTATTGCCACTGATAGTTTTAGCAACTGAGAGACCGTAAGCGGCAGAGATTGATGTACCACTGTGGCCTGCTGCGAAGATATCATGGGCGCTCTCCTCAGGATTAGGGAAGCCTGATAGCCCTCCGTTCTGGCGCAATGTACCAAAGTCCTTATATCTACCGGTGAGGAGTTTGTGTGTGTAAACCTGATGTCCTACATCCCATACAAACTGGTCACGTGGTGAATCAAAGACTAGATGCATTGCAATGGTAAGTTCAACAATACCGAGGTTAGATGCGAGATGTCCACCTGTTTTAGAAACAGTTTCGACAAGTTCGTTTCTAATTTCCTCAGCGAGATCATCGAGCTTGGTTATTGGTATTTTCTTGAGATCGCTCGGAGAATTAATCCGACTTAAATACTTGTACTGCAAATTAAGACTTTCTTTCTAAGAGATTTTTCGTAAGTTCCTGGAGTTTCTCACTGCCAGGCAATTTTTCTATAGTGGCGAGCGCTTGGCGAGTATAGTCGTCGGCAAGAGCACGGGCGCCATCGATGCCGAGCAATGTGACGTATGTCACCTTGCCATTCTCTGCATCCTGGCCTATCTCCTTGCCGAGTACATTGGCATCGCCTACAACATCGAGGATATCATCCTCGATTTGGAATGCGAGGCCGAGATTCTCAGCATAGGCACGAGCCGCTTCATATTGCTCAGATGTTGCAACAGCACATGAGCATCCTATTTCACAAGCTGCACGGATAAGTGCGCCTGTCTTAAGCTTATGTGTACGCCTTAGTGTATCTATATCGAGGTCACTATTGTCCTCATTGGCGATGTCCATTGTCTGGCCACCTACCATGCCATAGATACCAGCGAAATTGGCAAGTGCACGAACGCATTTTACTGTCATTGCAGGATTGGCACCGCCATCTGCGGCAACCTGGAATGCATAAGTGAGAAGCGCATCTCCTGCAAGGATTGCATTTGCCTCACCAAATTTCTTATGACATGACTCCTTGCCACGGCGATAATCATCATTGTCCATAGCTGGGAGATCATCATGTATTAGAGAATAAGTGTGAATCATCTCAATAGCGCAAGCAAATGGCAGAACATCTGATATATTGCCACCACACATCTCACAGAACTCAAGTGCGAGAAGTGGGCGCAATCTCTTACCACCAATTTCAACACTATATTTCATAGCGTCTGCGACTACCTGGTAGTCAGCATCATAGATGGATAGATATTCATCAAGTGTTGCGTTGATAAGATTAGTGTTGGACTGAAAGTGCAAAATTGACTCTTCATTCATATTAGTCGCCAACCTTTTCTCCATTAAGATTTATAATTTTCTGTTCAGCAGATGTAAGAGACTCATTGCAAAATGCTGCAAGTTTTGTACCCTCTTCGAACAATTTGAGTGACTCATCGAGACCGAGTGAGCCGTCCTCTAGTTTTAGGACTATCTGTTCGAGTTTTTCCATTGCCTGTTCATATGTTAAATCAGCCATTATATTCTCCTTAGTTCACAGTGGCATCTATATCGCCATCTGACAGAGTAAGTTTTATTCTATCGCCTGATTTTGTATCATCGACAGATTTCAGGATGCCATTTGGTCCCTCCGCAATTGCATAGCCACGGGATAAAACCTTGAGTGGTGATATTGCATCGAGTTTGGATGTCAGAACACCCAGTCTGTTTCTCTCAACTAGCAATCTGCCACTGAGAAGTGCATCCATATTATCAACGAGCTTATCGAGCATCAGATGTCGCTCATTGATAAGAGCGATTGGACCTTGCATTACATTGCGTCCCATTATTGAATCAAGACGCTTTCTATAAGTCGCCACCCTGTTCTCCACCAGTGAGCGAGAGCGAAGCGTTAGCGAATTAATCCTATCCTGCTCCGCCATAACATCTGGCACAGCGAGTTCTGCCGCAGCAGAAGGTGTCGGCGCGCGCATATCAGCGACGAAGTCACTGATTGTAAAATCTGTCTCATGGCCCACGCCGGATATTACAGGTGTTTTACAAGCATAGATGGCGCGAGCTACGCGCTCATCATTAAAACACCAGAGGTCCTCTATCGAGCCTCCTCCGCGCGCCACAATAATGACATCGGCCATGCCGCTGTCATCGAGTGCAGACAGTGCCTGACAAATCGAAGGCGGAGCCGTTTCTCCCTGAACTAGCGCCGGGCTTATTATGATGTCGCTCATTGGGAAGCGTCGGCCGAGGACATTACATATGTCCTGAAAGGCCGCGCCAGTTGGCGACGTCACAACACCCACGGCGCGTGGATATTTCGGAAGTGGCTTCTTGCATGCTATATCAAATAGACCTTCTCTCTCGAGTTTCTCTTTCAGTTGCTCAAAAGCAATGCTAAGAGAACCCACGCCATCCGGTTGCATATTGGTGATATAGAACTGATATGTTCCATCTCGCTCAAATACAGAGACATTGCCAAATGCAATAATCTTCATTCCGTCCTCTGGCATAAATTTAAGTCTAGATGCGCTAGAGCGGAACATAACTGCACGGATAGCTGACTTGTCATCCTTGATAGTCATATACATATGACCAGATGAATGAGCCTTGAAATTGGATATCTCACCTGAGAGGAAAAGTGCTCCCAGTGACACATCCTGGTCCATTAATGTTTTGATGTAATTGTTGAGACCCGATACGGTATATACTTCGGGTTTTGCATCAATCATCTAAAATTCTCCTTTGCGAGTATCGCTACTCCTGCTGCATTGTCAGCAGAGAATTCTGGGGTTGCGAAATATGCGGTTCCACAGTGAGATGCCAATGACTTTTGCAAGATGCTATTGGACATTACACCACCGGAGAAAACGATTGGCAAATCAGGATAGGTTTCCTTGATATAATCAACCATAATAATGAGAGCCGCCTCTATGTACTTTAGACAGAAGAGTGCGACATCCTCAGGTGCTTCGCCACGGGCAATCATATCCTTGCACTTATTCTCAACACCTGAGAGACTAGGATTGCCGTCCTTGGATGAGACGCGAATCTTGAATTCACGTGTTGACTGTAGTGCGAGTTTCTCGAGTTCTGGTCCCGCTGGAAATGGAAGTCCGAGCATCTGACCGACTCTATCTATTGCCTGACCGGCCTTGAGATCTGACGAAGTGGTAAGCAGTCGCGCCGCAACCGGTGTTCTATCATCCGGGGATACGAAGAGACTCTCTGTCGTGCCACCAGATACATGAAAAGCAAGAAACTCTTGACCTAAGAGGTCCATGGCACCAGCGCTATATAGCGCTGCAACTATATGCCCTTCCTGGTGAGAGACCAATCTACATGGCACACCAAGCGTTATCGCAATTGCTGTGCCCAGTGTCTCTCCCACTGTAAAGCATGGCATATAGGAGCCCTTCACAGAACGTGGTCGAGCGGAACATGCAACCGCATCTACTCGCACATCAAGTTCCGAGTAGAGCGATTTTAGCAAGTCGCTCACCTGCTGTGTATGGTGAAATACGGCATCGGACTGACGGATGCCTTTTTCACCAATTGCCACTGGCAAAAGTTTCTTTCTATGTATTACCTTGTCTGTGACGTCGTCATATATTGCAACTGACGTCGTATAGTTGCTTGTGTCTATTCCGAGGAAATAACTCATAATGACTTGGCAACGCTACCGAGAACGCCATTTATAAACTGGCTGTCCTCCTTGGTCGCATATTCTTTTGCAAGTTCAACAGCCTCATTGATAGATACTGAAACTGGGATATCCTCAAGGAAGAGAATCTCACAAACTGCAATTCTGAGAATTGAAAGAGATACCTTAGTAATTCTTCCGATTGACCAACCGCTTGCGAAATCGCGAATCTTGGCATCTATATCGCCAATATTGTTGATTGTTGTTGATGCGAGCTTCTTGGTAAACTCAGAAGGTTGCATAAATTCTGATTCGAGAGCCATCTCTAAAATGTCATCGAGAGAAAGTTCTGGATTGAACTCCTTCTCAAAGAGCAAAATAAATGCCTGCTCTCGCTCTTGACTTCTATTCATGAAAGCCTCCATAAAACAAACCCTCACGACAGATTACGTGAGGGTTACGTCTGTCGTTTAAAATTCTATAGGTTCGATTCTGCGGAAGAGTTTCCGTCGCCATCTTGTGCGATACCAGAAATTGTAACATCAACTCTTGTAACTACTCGGCCAGTCATATTCTGTACAGCTGTCTTAACTGCATTCTGTACATTTGTTGTAACTGTCTGGATCTTAGCGGAGTTCTCAAGAGTGAGATACATATGCAGTTTTATGTCATAATCTGACATAGTAACTTTTACGTGCTTGATATTCTCAGTATTAACTTTGAATGTTGTATATAGGTCTGCTGGTCTATTTCCAAGTCCTGCTACGCCCTCAACATCCTTCGCTGCATTGATAGCGATAGTTGCGATTACGTCCTCAGAAATGATAAGGCCACCTGATACTTTATAATCTGCCACGTTGTTACCTCCCTGAATAAATATGCATAATTACTGTCATTATATACTATAAATTTAACTTTAACAATATATTTATAAATAATATAAAATATGTTATACTCATTCTAACTATTTCGCATAGAGGTGCTAAAACGGTGAAAGAAAAACTCACTCCGTTCCTCAAGGAATGGATATATGTAATAATTGCATTTACAGCATCATTTGGTGTTATTTTGCTCATAGCCTTCTGCTATGACATGGTGCCTTTTGGTGACAATACTATCCTTAGAATGGATATGTATCATCAATACGGACCACTGCTCGCAGAACTATATGACAGGCTGACATCAGGTGGTAGCTTGCTATACTCCTGGCAGTCAGGTGGTGGCGGTAGTTTCCTTGGAAACTTCTTCAACTACTTGTCCAGCCCACTTTCCCTATTTATCTTAATATATGGCCATACCAATACGACAGAGGCAATCATGTTTATCATTTCACTCAAGGCTGCCCTGTCCGCTAGCACATTCACATATTATCTCAAAGAATCTGATGAATATAAAACATCTAGTTTCCTAACATCCGGCTTTGGTCTGCTCTATGCATTCTCAGCTTATTTCGTAGCATATTATTGGGACTTCATGTGGCTCGATGGAATGGTTTTCCTCCCACTGATTGTCCTCGGTATCGAGAGAATAGTTGACGGCAAGAAACCTACTATCTATGTTGTTTCTCTAGCGCTCCTCATGTTCTCCACATACTATATCGCATACATGGTATGCATATTCTCAGTACTCTATGCAGTTGTTTATTATGCAGGAAAATATGATTTCGGTAAGCGCCTATTTATCTCAGCAGGCAGGTTTATTCTCTACTCCATTCTTGCTGCAGGACTCATGGCATTTGCACTTCTTCCTATCTATTATTGCCTGAAATCTTGTTCTGCAACATCCGACTCATTCCCTGCTGATGTATCCACATATTTCTCAGTCTTTGACTTCCTTGGCAATCATCTCACAAGTCTCGAGCCTACGATTCGTAGCAGTGGCGACGATGTCCTGCCAAATGTATATTGTGGAATTATCACTGTAATGCTCGCTATGCTCTACTATTACACACCGAGCATTCCACTAAGAGAGAAAATTTCGAGAACAGTTCTTCTCATAATCCTCTTCCTCTCTATGAACGTAAACGTAATCAATTTCATCTGGCATGGTTTCCATGCACCAAATGATCTTCCTTATCGCTTCTCATTCATCTATTCATTCGTGCTTCTTTCTATCGCAATCAAGGCGATGAATCGCATCGATGAGATAAGAAGCCGTGATGTATTAACAGTAGGAATTATTCTAATCGCGTTCATCGCCCTCTTTGAAGAGATGGGCTCCAACAAGGTTGGACGCGAGGCTGTAATCATAAGCCTCGCATTCGTAGTTGCCTATGCAATTGCGCTGCGAGTATACAGAGACAAGAAGTTCCCAAGGCAAGCTACTGCTGGCCTTCTCCTCTGTCTCATGTTCGCAGAGATTGCAATCGGCAACACGGACCACTATGACATAGACCAGCCTAAGGCTGACTATGTACAGGGATACAGTTCATTCCAAGTACTAAAACACGAGATTGATAAGAAAGAAAACAATGGCTTCTATCGTCTCGAGCTGACAGATCTTAGAACACGTATGGACCCATCTTGGTTTGGCTATAATGGACTCTCAACATTCTCATCAATGGCTTATGAGAAGTCCTCCAATATGCAGTCAGACCTCGGTATGTTCAGCAACTATATCAATAGTTATACATACCATCCAATGACACCTGTATACAATGCGATGTATAGCCTAAAATATGTTGTCAACAACAGTGAAGCTATTGATATCGATGAGAACTATTGGAATCCGCTTTTCAAGAAAGGCGATTACAATGCATATGAGAACAAGTATTGCCTACCAATTGCATATCTTGTAAATCCTGAACTTGAAAATTGGAAGACGGACCGCGATGATCCATTTGCTGTACAGAACAATTACTGGACAACAGCATCAGGTGCGCCTGAGGTATTCCACAACCTCCCAATTACAGGAGTTGAATATTACAACATCGACAGTTTCGGTGATGAGTATGATACCGGTTCATACTATTACAACAAGACTGTTGCTGGTGAGAGCGGTTCCTTTACCCTCTCATTCTATGTACCAAAGACAGAGAGTCTCTATGTATATGTAGAAGGCACAACTGTTGAGACAATTGCAATGCGCAATGAGGATGGCGATTTCCTAAAGAGCCAGACTGTTGAGGACGAGCCATACATCTTTGATATCGGTCGTCACAATGTTGATGAGACAATCTATGTTGATGTCAATATCAAGGACGATGAGAGTGCTGGCGATGTTGATGTAATCGTAGCAGGTCTTGACGATGCAGCTTTCAAAGCAGGTTATGCAACACTTAGCAGTGGAGCAATGAAAGTTGACAAGATGACTGAGACTGAAATCCATGGTACAGTTGATGCACCGAGTGACATGCTCCTCTACACATCCATCAATTATGATGAATCATGGAACATCAAAATTGATGGTGTAGACGTGGACCCAGAGTCAATCGTTGCCATATCTGATGGCCTTCTCGGCGTCAAGGTAGCCGCCGGCCATCATCAGATAGATATGAAATATAGCCCACGTGGCATGACACTCGGAATCATAATTTCGATAGTCTCACTGGCTATATTGATAGTGATAACAATCATAAAAAAAAGAGGCCCGAAGGCCTCTTTTTTTATATCATTTTTTGCCTATTTTTCTTCAAGAAAATTATCATGAGATATTGATAGAAACGTGATACAAGTAATACAAATAATGCAATTGCAACTATCCACCATATAACACCCATGAAATAAGGCATCTCTTTAGAAAAGCCTATGAGGCCCGCAGGGCTATCATAGTTTAGGAAGAAGTAAGGATAGTTTACTCCTCCGCCAAAGTCCCATCCGCGTACATATCCGATTCTAGAGAATACAAGATAATAGAGCGGTGGAATAAGTGAAAATAGAGAATCATAAAACTTGAAGTTGAATCTAACTGGACGTGTCCACACCAGTAAATCAACTACAGATAGAATTGGTACTACAACATGTAAAAAGATCTGAGGCCACGCAAGAACAGTTCCGCGCATTGCTTCGTTCCCTACCATTGTAGGCAACAATACGAAGCAAAATACCACACCAGTAAGCGTTATAGAGGTGGTAAGTACCAATTGAAGTACATAAGCCCATCTCTTTAAGTCCAACACGCCATGTTTTAAATTTACAAATTGTACTGTGCCAATAATCAGACCAAATAGTCCGATCCAGATATTGCTTTGAATAGTGAAATATTTAAGTAAAATATTTCCTCCTGCCATAAATCCCGAGCCAAACACACAGGCTAATATACCTGCTGTAGCGAAGCCTAAGATAAGATACTTAGTTATCGCTGAAATTATAACACGAGTTTTCTGTGACATTATTACTCCTTATCCCCATACATGGCTTCGATAAGAGCTTTGAGATCCAAATGAGTTTTCTCAAGAAGTGGAAGTAAATCTTTAATACAGATGAAATAGTAATTCATTGTACCTACTTCACGGATGTGAAATACTCCTGCATCACTAAGAATTTTGAGGTGGTGAGAAACTGCCGGACGTGATAAATTCACATGAGTGGCAATTTCACCAGGTCTAATTCCCTCTGGACCCGCTTTGATAGCCTCAAGAATGATAAGCTGTCTTGTCTCATTACCGATGGCTGCAAAGAAATCTCCGCACTCTCTGAAGTCATCGTGAAGCTTGGTATAGTACTCTTGATACTCAGCGTTGACTGCCATAATTATTCCCCCTCATTCGTTCGAAAAAGTCGAACAATTCGTTCGCTTTTTGTCAACGAAAATTATAGCAAATCCTTACAAAATAGTCAATTTGTTTAACAAATTCGCACCAATTGGTTTATTTGCCTTGGAAATAGTCAACTGCTGACTTAAATAGACCGAGGTCATAGTCGCCGATAACGTTTAGATATAGGCCATCTCCCACACGCTCTGAATGGCCCATTTTACCAAATACTCTACCATCTGGTGAGAGCAATCCTTCAACTGCCATTGCTGAGCCGTTAGGGTTATATTGAATATCATATGTTGGATTTCCGTCCTGGTCAACATACTGTGTGAGAATCTGACCATTTTCTGCAAGTTTCATGAGGAGTTCTTCGCTTGCTAGAATGCGTCCCTCACCATGTGAGATTGGAACGGAAATTGTTTTACCAACTTTTGCATATTTGAGCCAAGGTGAATTGTTAGAACATACAACTGTATTAACAATCTTGGACTGGTGACGAGAGATTGTATTGTAAGAAAGTGTAGGACAATTCTCATCTGTATCTATAATCTTGCCATAAGGTACGAGACCGAGCTTGATAAGAGCTTGGAAGCCATTACAGATACCGCCCATCAGGCCGTCTCTATTATTAAGTAAATCAGTAATTGCATCAGAGATCTCAGGATTACGGAAGAAAGATGCAATAAGTTTAGCAGAACCTTCTGGCTCATCGCCGCCTGAGAAACCACCTGGGATAAATACAATCTGTGACTTTCTAACACTCTCAGCAAAGCGTGATACAGAGTCCATAACTCCCTCTGATGTGAGGTTGTTGATTACGAATATCTCTGTCTCTGCGCCAGCCTTTTGGAAGGCTTTGGCTGTATCATATTCACAGTTAGTACCTGGGAATACTGGAATGAGAACATGAGGACGAACATTGGTCTTAGCAACGAACTTCTCCTCTGTCTCATAGTGGAACAATGGAATATCAACATTCTCTGTTTCGATATTACATGGGAATACTGATTCGAGTCTGTCCTCATATGCTGCGCTGAGCATATCAAGTGCCAAAGAACAATCAGAATAACTAATAGCTGCATCAGCAGTAGTTCTACCAAGTAGGGTTGCACCTGGAACAGGCTTTACTACTTCGAGAATGAATGAGCCATAGTTATAGCCAAAGATTGTATCGAGTGCGATATCAGAATAAGCGAAACCAATCTTATTACCGATACACATCTTATAGATAGCCTCAGCTATACCGCCATAAGTTGGTGTATATGCAGCTACAGCTGTGCCATTTCTGAACAAGTTTGTAACGAGGCTATATACCTCTTTCTGGCTTGCAATAATTGGTACGCCAAATTCGTCATAATCAGGCTGGATAAGAATTACATCATGATCTGCACCCTTGAATTCATTGGATACAATATTGCCTATCTTATCAGTTGTAATAGCAAATGAGCAAAGTGTTGGTGGGACATCGAGGTCCTCGAATGAACCTGACATTGAGTCCTTACCACCTATTGCTGCGCAACCGAACTCAAGCTGTGCCTTGAATGCACCGAGGAGCGATGCAAGTGGCTTGCCCCAACGCTCCGGTGTCTTGCCAGGCTTCTCAAAATACTCTTGGAATGTGAGATATACATCCTCAAAAGAAGCACCTGTTGCAATAAGTTTAGAGATTGACTCAAGAACCGAGAGATAAGCACCATGGAACTGGTCCTTCTCCATAATATATGGGTTATAGCCCCATGCCATAACTGAACATGTGTCTGTATCGCCTGTCTCAACTGATACTTTATTTACCATTGCCTGGATAGGTGTGCGCTGATACTTACCACCGAAAGGCATAAGTACTGTGCCAGCACCGATAGTTGAGTCAAATCTCTCTGAGAGTCCGCGCTTGGAGCAGACATTAAGGTCAGATACGAGTGCCTTGTAATTATCACTGAAAGAACCAGAAACGCTCTTTTTAAATGGAGAAGCGGATAAGCAATGAACACCAATATGCTTCTCAGCACCATTAGAATTTAGGAATTCACGTGAGATATTAACAATAGTATTGCCCTTCCATGTCATTGTGAGATATGGATTCTCAGTTACATGTGCAACTATTGTTGCTTCTAGGTTCTCAGAATTTGCAATTTCAATAAATCTCTCTGCATCGCCTGGCTCTACAACAACTGCCATTCTCTCCTGTGATTCGGAGATAGCAAGTTCTGTACCATCAAGTCCCTCATATTTCTTAGGAACCATATCAAGGTCGATTGCGAGTCCGTCTGCGAGCTCACCGATAGCAACGGATACACCGCCTGCACCAAAGTCATTACAACGCTTGATGAGTCTTGCAGCCTCTGCATTACGGAAGAGTCTCTGGAGTTTTCTCTCCTCTGGAGCATTACCCTTCTGTACCTCTGCACCACAGGTGTCGAGAGATGATAATGTATGTGACTTAGATGAGCCTGTAGCACCACCACAGCCGTCACGGCCTGTTCTACCACCGAGGAGGATAACTATGTCTCCTGGGTCTGGAACTTCACGGCGAACACAATTTTCAGGCGCCGCAGCGACAACTGCGCCGATTTCCATACGCTTGGCCGCATAGCCGTCATGGTAGAGTTCATCTACCTGACCTGTTGCGAGGCCGATCTGGTTACCATAGGATGAATATCCATTGGCAGCAGTTGTAACAAGCTTTCTCTGAGGAAGCTTGCCCTGCATTGTCTCACTGAGTGGTTTTGTTGGGTCAGCAGCGCCTGTAACGCGCATAGCGCTATATACATAAGCGCGGCCCGACAATGGGTCACGGATAGCACCGCCAATGCAGGTTGCGGCGCCACCAAATGGCTCAATCTCAGTTGGATGGTTATGTGTCTCATTCTTAAAGAGAAGAAGCCAATCCTCCTCTACACCGTCATGATTTATCTTCATCTTGACTGTGCAAGCATTAATCTCCTCAGACTCATCAAGTTTTGTAAGGAGTCCACGGGACTTTAGAACCTTGGCAGCGAGTGTGCCGATGTCCATAAGATTGATAGGCTTCTCTCTGCCGAGTTCACGGCGAGATGAGATATATAGGTTATACGCATCACGGATGAAATCATCCTCAAATGATACGCTATCTACTGTTGTAAGGAATGTTGTATGACGACAGTGGTCAGACCAATATGTATCGATCATACGAATCTCAGTGATAGTAGGATCACGCTGCTCAGACTTGAAATAGTCCTGGCAGAATTTGATATCGTCATAGTCCATTGCAAGTCCCTTATCATTTAGGAATGCAAGGAGTGCTGACTCATTATAATCATTAAATCCAACAAGTGTATCAACTGTCTCTGGGAGTTCCATTGGAACATCAAGAGTAACTGGCACCTCAAGTGATGCAAGACGTGCCTCTACAGGGTTGATAACATACTTTTCAATAGCACTGAGGTCTGACTCAGATATATTGCCATAGAGCAGATATACCTTGGCAGAGCGAACGAGAGGACGCTCCTTCTTGGATATGAGCTGGATACATTCAGCAGCAGAATTTGCGCGCTGGTCGAACTGACCTGGGAGATATTCAACTGCGAAAACCTTAGCACCAGCTGTATCAATTGCCTTGTAAGTATTATCAAGCTGAGGCTCAGAGAAGATAGTCTTAACTGAGTATGAGAAGAGTTCTTCGTCTATTCCCTCAACATCATATCTATTGATTATTCTAACTGAATCAAGTGAATGAATTCCGAGAAGTGTTTTGAGTTCTCGACAGAGAGCATTGGCCTCATGCGCCAATGCTTCCTTTTTTTCAACATAGATTCTATAAACCATATTATTTACCTGCCTTTAATGCGCGCTGACCGATATCAGTACGATAATATGCATTGTCAAAGTGAATTGTTTTAATTGTTTTATAAGCCTTAGAAATAGCTTCTTCTAGTGTGTCCGCTGTCTCTGTTGCAACGAGTACGCGGCCACCATTTGTGAGAAGTTTGCCATCATCTGAGAGTTTCGCACCAGCGATATAAACATTTTCACGACCTTCGTCGAATGTTATCTCATAGCCCTTGTCATAGGATACAGGATATCCCTCTGATGCCATAACTACACAGCAAGCTGCAGATGATGAGAATAGGACTTCTGTATCGCCAAGTGTCTCGAAACGACATGCTTTCATTATCTCGAGCAAGTCACTCTCAAGAAGTGGCAATACAACCTGAGTCTCAGGATCACCGAAACGACAGTTATACTCGATAACCTTAGGACCATCAGCTGTCAGCATGAGGCCAAAGTATAGACATCCCTTGAATGTTCTACCCTCTGCATTCATAGCAGCCATTGTTGGAAGGAAGATTTTCTCCATACATTCTGCTGCTATATCCTCTGTGTAATAAGGATTTGGTGCAACAACACCCATACCGCCTGTATTTAGTCCCTTGTCACCATCAAGAGCACGTTTGTGGTCCTGTGATGAAATCATAGGGATAAGTGTTTTACCGTCTGTAAATGAGAGCACAGTAACCTCTGGACCCTCGAGGAATTCTTCGATTACGATTTGAGAGCCTGACTTGCCAAATTTTAGATCAGCCATCATAGATTTTACTGCATCAACTGCATCATCACGAGTCTCGGCAATGATAACTCCCTTGCCGAGTGCGAGTCCGTCAGCCTTGATAACAACAGGAATCTTGCAAGTAGCAACATAAGCGAGTGCTGCATCTATATCAGTAAATGTCTCATATTCAGCTGTTGGGATACCATACTTCTTCATGAGGTTCTTGGAGAAAATCTTAGAACCCTCGATGATAGCGGCCGCAGCATTAGGGCCGAAGCAAGGTATGCCATGGTTCTCGAGTGCGTCAACGCATCCGAGAACAAGTGGATCATCTGGCGCAACGATAGCGAAATCGATGACATGGTTCCATGCGAACTCAACGATTGCATCGATATCTGTTGCTGCGATGTCCACACATGTGGCGTCAGAAGCTATGCCACCGTTACCTGGTAGACAATAGATTTCCTCAACATCTGGATTTTCTTTTATCTTCTTGACGATGGCATGCTCGCGGCCGCCACCACCAACAACCATAATCTTCTTGAAAGGTCTCAAGCGTCTCATTTTAACACCCCATTAATTAATGATGGAAAAGTCTCATTCCTGTAAATGCCATAGACATACCATAATCATCAGCCTTGGCAATTACGAGATCATCACGGATAGAGCCGCCTGGCTCTGCGATATAAGAAACGCCGCTCTTCTTAGCGCGTTCGATATTATCTGGGAATGGGAAGAAAGCATCTGAGCCGAGTGCTACACCTGTGATTGTATCGAGATAAGCACGCTTATCCTCTGCTGTGAGAGGCGCTGGCTGAGACTTGAAATACTTCTGCCAGTTACCATCGGCACATACATCCTCTTCGTTCTGGTTGATATATCCATCGATGACATTGTCACGCTCTGGGCGTCCGATGTCATCCTTAAATGGTAGATTTAATACCTTGTCGCACTGGCGAAGGAACCAAGTATCAGCCTTGGAGCCAGCGAGACGTACACAGTGTACACGTGACTGCTGGCCAGCGCCTACACCGATTGCCTGTCCATCAACTGCGAAGCATACAGAGTTGGACTGAGTATATTTAAGTGTGATAAGAGAGATAATAAGATCACGAATAGCAGATTCTGGCATATCCTTATTCGCTGTTACAACATTGGAAAGGAGTTCCTTATCAATCTTGAAATTATTTCTACCCTGCTCAAATGTGATACCAAATACCTGCTTTGTCTCCTGTACCTCTGGTACATAATTTGGATCAATTTTAACGATATTGTAATTACCGCCACGCTTAGATTTAAGTATCTCGAGAGCCTCATCGCTATAGCCTGGAGCGATGATACCATCGGATACTTCCTGCTTAATAAGTCTTGCTGTGATAGCATCACACTCGTCTGAGAGTGCAACCCAGTCACCAAATGAGCACATTCTATCTGTACCACGTGCACGTGCATAAGCGCATGCGAGTGGAGATGCATCGAGGTCCTCAATATCATCAACGAAGCAAGCCTTCTTTAGTGTATCGGAGAGAGGAAGACCAACTGCTGCTGATGTTGGAGAAACATGCTTGAAAGAAGTAACTGCTGGGAGACCGAGAGCCTCTTTTAGTTCCTTAACAAGCTGCCATGAATTGAATGCATCAAGAAAGTTAATAAAACCTGGACGACCATTTAAAATCTCGATTGGGAGTTCACTGCCATCCTTCATATATATCTTTGCTGGTTTCTGGTTAGGATTACAACCATATTTGAGTTCAAATTCAGTCATTTTATTTCTCCTTATTTATTCTTGTTTATAAGTCTGTCATCATACTTGCCTGTCTCGAGGTCAATATATCTGACATAGAGTGAAATCTTATTATTAGCATCGAGATTGTTCCAGATATCATCATAGAACTCGTCGATATCATCAGGGATAGTTACACGCTCAGGCTCACCCTGGAATGTTGGGATAGGATTACCATCGCATACATATGTATGGATGAAATGTCCAACGCCTGGGAGTGGTGAATAATCAAAAGTAAATCTATTGCAAGCTGTACCTTCTGCATCTGCGCTCTTTAGAATAGAGAGTTTGTATTTAAAATCACCATCAGAAAGATTTACGATACCGGAGATACGAGGTGTCCAGTTTGGAGAGTCTGGCTCGAATTCACGTGTCTCGAGAGCCTTCTCAAATGCGAAACGACCGCACTTGCCAGCTGCAAGTTCCTTTTCATTCTCAGCATAGATAGTAGATGTCTGGTCGCCATTTGTAACGATTGTCTTATTGCCTGCAACCATTACTGGGTTATAGATGATAAGACTTGGGTCAGAAACCTTGGACTCATCGAAAGGATAGATAGTAAGATTATCTCCCTCTTTTACAAATACTCTGTTACGGCTATTTTCAGATCTACCCATGATAAAGTAAGCGATAGCAGCCTTAGTGCCATCCTCTGTCTTGCCGATAACAATTCCACGACCTACGTATTCATTTCCATGAATACGATTTCCCATAGATTTCACTTCATAGATATTCATTATTCTCTCTCCTTAATTATTTTAGAAGAAACAAGTTCAGTGGCCTCTGGAAGGAGTATCCACTCAGCCTGTTCCATAACACGCTTTTGCAATATTTCAGGTGTATCACCAGGCATAACTGGTACAGTCTTTTGCTTTATAATCTGACCACCGTCAGTTATCTCATTTACAAAATGCACTGTTGCACCTGTCTCAGTATCGCCTGAGGCCAGTACTGATTCATGGACATGCAGTCCATAGAAGCCATCACCACAATGCTTTGGAATAAGTGATGGATGTATATTGATTATCCTATTTGGATAATGGGATACGAATGATGCAGACAATACAGACAAGAAGCCTGCAAGCACAATCATATCCACCTTATATGAGTCCAGCAAATCAAGTATTGCTTGCTCGAAATCACTGGCAGAATCATATGATGATTTAAGAACTGTGGCACCAGGTATTCCAGCGAGGCGCGCACGCTCGAGGGCATAGGCTCCGGCCTTGTTAGATACAACAAGGACTATCTCGCCAGACTTAATGACGCTACCCTGTGCGTCAATTAGCGCCTGCAAATTGGTGCCACCGCCAGATACTAGAACTGCGATTCTTGCTTTCATATCAGTTCCACCTTATTCTCACCAGCAACTATTGTTCCAAGTACATAGGCATCTGGCTCGCCATTTTCTGCGAGAACAGAAAGTGCCTTATCAACACAGTCAGCTGGAACAACGATTGTCATACCAACGCCCATATTGAATGTATTGAACATATCATGGCAAGAGATATCACCCTTGCAAGATATGAGATTGAAGATTGGAAGTACACGAACTGCTGACATTTCAATTCTTGCACACTTACCATCTGGGATAGAACGAGGAATATTCTCATAGAATCCACCACCAGTGATATGTGAGATTGCGCGAACTGGAACTGCATCAAGAAGTGCAAGTACTGGTTTTACATAGATCTTAGTTGGTGTAAGAAGCGTCTCACCTATTGATTTGCCACCAAGCTCTGCAACTGGAGCACGAAGCTCTGAGGAAGACATATTCTCAACATCGAGCACCTTACGTACGAGTGAGAAGCCATTTGAATGAACACCTGAGGATGGCAATGCGATGATGACGTCGCCCTCCTCCATTGTATTACAGTCAAGGATCTTATCCTTGTCCACTACACCTACTGAGAAGCCAGCGAGGTCATACTCATCCTCTGGATAGAAGCCTGGCATCTCAGCAGTCTCACCACCAACGAGGGCGGCGTCAGACTGGCAGCAGCCATCTGCTACACCAGAGACAATCGCAGCGATTTTCTCTGGTACATTCTTGCCACATGCAATGTAGTCAAGGAAGAGAAGTGGTTTCGCACCACAGCAGATAATATCGTTTACGCACATAGCGACACAGTCGATACCCACTGTGTCATGCTTGTCCATAAGAAAAGCAATTTTAAGTTTGGTTCCAACACCATCTGTGCCGGAAACGAGTACTGGATGAGCATATCCAGTTGGGAGTTCAAAGAGACCGCCAAAGCCACCGATTGCACCGATTTTAGCGCCTTCGGTCAATGTCTTGGCAACATGCTCTTTCATAAGTTCAACGGCTTTATAGCCAGCTGTAATATCAACGCCAGCAGCAGCGTATGCATCTGACATAGAATTTTCCATAATTTTCTCCTATTCTCTACCGTTCCAACAGTAAGTACATAGTTTTTCTTCTGGAAGTCCAATTGAATCAATCAAACCATCGAGTGTCTGGAACTCGAGGGATGAAAGACCGAGTTTAGATGCCATTACTGAGCGCATCTTCTTACCGCGCTCTGTTGTTGCATCTGCATATTCGTCTAGATGATCAAATCCTTCACAACCCTCTATCTCGTGAATTGTAGCTCTTGTAAAGAGTTCCATAGGGCTCGTCTGACGAGAGAAGTTTAGATATTTACAGGAATACATGATTGGAGGACAAGCAGAGCGCATATGCACTGATGCAGCGCCATGCTCATAGAGAAATTCTACTGTCTCTCTCATCTGAGTTCCGCGAACGATTGAGTCATCAACAAACATAAGATTCTTGCCCGAGATCAGTTCCTTAACTGGAATCTGTTTCATCTTGGCAACCTTGGCACGCTGAGATTGGTTCTGTGGCATAAAACTACGTGGCCAAGTTGGTGTGTATTTAATAAATGCACGAGCAAAATTGATACCGCTCCTGTGGGAGTAACCGATTGCATGTGGAGTACCTGAATCAGGAACACCGCAGACAAAGTCGAGATTCTGTGGAAGTGTGCCGTTTAATATTTCATTTTCAGCCATACGTTTACCATTCTTGTATCTCATGGTTTCAACGTTCTGGCCCTCATAAGTTGAGTTAGGATAGCCATAATATGACCAGAGGAATGAGCATATCTTCATAACAGGACCTGCTTCAACGAGTACCTTGCACTCAGTCTCGCTGAGTTCAACAATCTCACCAGGACCTAGTTCTTTACACGCTTCATAGCCTACCTTTTCAAATGCAAATGATTCGAAAGATACAGCATATGCATCCTCGCCCTTGCCGACAATTATCGGCAGACGGCCCACTTTATCACGCGCAGCAATGAGATGTCCGTTGTCCATAAGTATAAGTACGGACACCGTTCCATCTATCTCCTCCTGCGCGAACTTGATTCCTTCCGCGAAGGAATCCTTCATAGATACAAGTGCGCCAACGAGCTCAGTTGTATTAACCTTTCCACCTGACATGGCATTAAAATAGCCATTTCCAGATGAGAGATATTTCTCAATAAGTTCCTCTTTGTTATTTACGATACCAACCATAGTGATAGCAAAAGCACCGAGATTGGATTTCATAAGAAGAGGCTGAGGATCATAGTCACTGATACATCCGATACAAGAAGTACCTTTCATATCCTCAAAAACATATTCAAACTTGGTTCTAAAAGGAGAATTTTCAATATTATGAATTTCTCTCTGTAGACCAATATCGCTATTCCAAGCAGCAAGTCCGCCACAGCGTGTACCTAGATGTGAATGGTAATCTGTACCAAAGAATACATCCAGCAGCACATCAGACTTACTAACAGCACCGAAGAATCCGCCCACTTAAAAACCTACTTTCAAAAAAAGAAATAAAAAATCAAGCAAAGAACAACTCAGATAATGTCATAGGATCGATATACTCGCCATCCTTATAAACACGCATATTACCTGAAGCAATTTCATCTATAAGCATTACGTTGCCATCTGCATCGTAACCAAATTCGAATTTAATATCATAGAGTACAAGACCCTTAGCAAGAAGATCATCAGCAACAATCTTAGTGATATCCTGAGTCATCTTCTTGATATCCTCGTACTGACTGTCAGTCATAATACCGAGGTCAACAAGAGCATCCTTAGTTACAAGTGGATCGCCCTTTTCATCATTCTTGAATGTTGTTTCAACATATGAAGGAAGATCAGCGCCCTCCTCAATATACTCACCATATCTACGGATGAATGAACCAACTGCCTTATTTCTGCAGATTACTTCGAGACCGTGGCCAAATACCTTAGCAGGAAGTACTTCCATTGTTGTTTCATTGAGATTAGCAGATACGAAATGTGTCTTAATACCAGCTGCATTAACCTTCTCAAAGAAATAGATAGACATTCTAAGGTTAACATCGCCTACACCATCAATTGTGAGACCTACTGAATTCTCACCTGGATCAAACTTGCCGTCTTTTCCTGTGCAATCATCCTTGAACTTCAAGAGATAATTACCATTCTCGAGTGCAAATACGTCCTTAGTCTTTCCCTGATAAACTTTTTCCATGATTAGTCCTCCAAACTAAAAAAATAATAAAAACCAAAAATAAAAATAAAAAAAAGCAGGCAGATTAGTATCTGCCTGCAATTTCTCCGTTAGCTGCAAGTACAGCGTCTGCACCTGCTTTTCTAGCCTTAGCTAGTCTTTCTGCGAGCGCAGTATCCTCCACTGCGAGAATCTGTACTGCAAGTATTCCTGCATTCTTGGCTCCATTGATTGCAACTGTAGCCACAGGAATTCCGCTTGGCATCTGGACAGTCGCAAGGAGCGCGTCCATTCCATCAAGCTCAGAAGCCTTAACTGGTATTCCAATTACTGGAAGTGTAGTCCAAGATGCACATACTCCTGCAAGGTGTGCTGCCTTGCCCGCAGCTGCAATGATTACACCAAACCCGTTATCGCGCGCATTGCTACAGAATTCCTGCACCTGTGCTGGTGTTCTGTGTGCTGAAAAAACGTGCACCTCTGCCTCAATGCCGTAGTCCTTGAGTGTATTTATACATTTTTCAACAACGCTCAAGTCCGAGCTGCTTCCCATAATTACTGCAACTTTTTTCATATGAGTCTCTCCTGTCGCCAGTTATAAACTATACATCTATTATATTAGACCCCATATAGTTTTTCAATTAGACAAAGTGCCAAATAAATCTGCCACAAGAAAAACGATTTGTAAAAAATGCTACTTATCACATAAGTTCATTATCAGCATCTGCACCGATATTGTTCTCATAAGTCCATTTCTTAAAATCACCAATCTCATGCTTTAGAACATACCTAATAATAAGTGCAACGACACCGAGGTCATCAGCAACGCCGAGCAATCCCAGCAATGCCTCTGGCACGATATCATAAGGAGATACAACATATACGACAACCGCAGCAGCAGCTATAAGCAATCTCTTAACATTAAGCTTATACCCATCGTTTTTAGCACTTGCAATTATTGCCTTGATCATCTGTATCGTACTCTTATCAGCAAACTGTGATGCCTCCCTAAAAACATCCCCAGTCCTCTTATTTCTCTCTTCCTTCGAATTGATATCAATCTTCATACCAATACCTCCAAATAGAAAGCGATTAATAGAAATCAGTTATATTTTTACATATATTTCCAATTATTTCAACCAACAGTGTTTTTAGTAATACTGTCCACCAAAAATGAACTTATTGCAAGTTGTAATAAGTTGATTTTAGCCTAGTTATAAAGATAGTAGTTATAGGAATAATCTATAGTAGCAATTCAACTTATTACATAAAGCAATAAGTTGGGAACTAATGAGTACAATTAATATACAACAGGAAAAGAAAAAAGAGGACCGCAGAGCGGTCCTCAATAAACAACTATTAGAGTTTAAGAGCAAGGTCGTTAGCCTGGAGAATAACTGACTTTAAGTTTCCTACTGAATCAGCATCGCCAATGATATGAATCTTGCCGCTTGACTTCTCTGCAAGAGGTGTGCCAGGAATGTAACCGATTGATGTGATTACGCTATCGCACTCAACCTTCTTAGCCTTACCGTGCTTGCCCTTAACCATAACATAACCGTCACCGATTTCTGTTACACCAGACTCAAGATATACAGGCATCTTGTAGTACTTGATGTAGTCACGGAGCATGTTAGTATTAGCAGCATTTACATACTTAGCTTTAATGAGATATTCCATCTGCTCAACGATGATTGGATGCTTGCCAAGTTTAGCAAGTTCGAGAGCAATTTCACAACCTGTGAGACCACCACCGATGATAACTACCTTATCACCTACTGGCTTTGTTCTGAGGAGATAATCAGTTGCTGTAACAGCCTTGTCTCCGCCTGGTACCTTGATTGTACGTGGCTTAGCACCTGTTGCAACTACGATTTCATCAGCCTTGAGTGATGAGAGGTCTGTGATTTCTGTATTCATATGAACGTTTACAGGAGATTTCTCAAGCTGACGTGCATAGAATGCGAGAAGTTCCTTATCCTTCTCCTTGAATTCAGGAGCTGCGGCGGCATTAAATACACCACCGAGATGGTCAGTCTTCTCATAGAGGTCAACGGTATGGCCACGCTCTGCGGCACGCATAGCGAATTCCATACCACCAATGCCGCCGCCGACAACAGCGATGTGCTTCTTGCGGAGAGCAGGCTTCATTGTGTACTTCTTCTCGCGGAATGTGCGAGGGTTAAGTGCGCAACGACCAGGATGTACATCGAGTGGATCGATGTCGCATCCGTTACCATTAGTCCAGCCCCATGGCAGGCAAGCAGCGTGGCAAGAGATACATGGGCGTATGTCATCCATACGGCCTTCCTCTATCTTCTTGACATACTGGCCGTCGCAGAGGATCTGACGACCGATAGCAACGGCGTCAATCTTGCCTGCTGCAACAGATGCAGCACCTGCATCAGCCTGCATACGGCCTGCGCATACAACTGGCTTGGTTGTATATGGCTTGATAGCCTCAACATATGAGAGGTTCATATTAAGTGGAGCATATACTGGAGGATGAGCCCAGTACCATGCATCATATGTACCATTATCACAGTTGAACATATCATATCCAGCTTCTTCGAGGATTTTGATAGCCTTCTTAGACTCTTCAAAATCACGACCTACTTCTACGTAGTCTGTCTCCTCTGGGAGAACACCCTCGTTAAAGCCCTTAGTCTTACTTTCAACACTATATCTAACAGATACAGGATAATCCTGTCCGCACTGTTTCTTAATTTCTTTTACGATTTCGCAAGCGAATCTAAGTCTGTTCTCAAGAGATCCACCATATTCGTCCGTTCTATGGTTTGTATACTTGAGAGCGAACTGGTCAAGAAGATAACCTTCATGAACAGCATGAATTTCGATACCATCTACGCCCTGGTCCTTGAGCATCTTAGATACTCTACCAATTGCATATACGATCTGGTCAATTCTTTCCTTAGTAAGCTGACGAGTCTTGAGCTTCTCTGGGCCCCAGAATGTAGGTGTGCCTTCATCTGGTCCAACGTTCCACCAATCGAGGTGAAGGATTGGCTTAGTAGCAATCTCAAGAGCCTTGTGGTTCATGATTGGATAGAGCATGCCTGGGAATGGTGTCTCACGTCCAGGACCTGCTGTAATCTGGCAGAAGAACTTAGAACCGTTCTTGTGGATCATATCCATGAGAGGCTTAACCGGTTTAAATACCTCTGGATGATCATAGAGCCACTTAGGTCCTACCATAGATACAACTGGTACAAGTCCACCGATAAAGAGACCTACATCAGCTTCACTACGCTCTTTGTAGAAATCCCATACATCCTTATTAAAGCATGTATTCATTTCCCACTTGATAATGTTGGTTCCTTCCATTGGAGGCATAACAATTCTGTTCTTAATCTCACAGTTGCCTACCTTCCAAGGAGTAAATAAAGATTCGTATTGTTTGTCCATAATATCTCCTCCTTACGAGTCTTTCTAAAAACGACAAAAATATTATACCACAACTCCTCACTATTTAGTATAATGTTTATGAACAAATTAGGAGGCGGTATAAATGAAATATGCAATTTATGGCGCAGGATCACTCGGCACAATACTCGGCGCCTATATCACTAAGGCTGGAATCGACATTGAACTTGTAAATAGAAACAAGGCTCATACAACAGCCCTAAAAGAAAATGGTGCCCATATAACAGGCACAGTAGACTTTACAGTACCTGTAAATGCAAAATTCCCAGATGAAATGGAAGGTCCATATGATGTAATCTTCCTTATGACCAAGCAGCTTCTCAACAAGGAAGTTGTAACATTCTTAAAGCCAATGCTTTCTGAGAACGGTGTAATCGTTACACTTCAGAACGGCATCCCTGAGCCAGGTGTTGCCGAAATAGTTGGCTCAAACCACACAATTGGATGTGTAGTTGAATGGGGCGCAACACTCAAGGAGCCAGGTGTATCTGAGCTCACATCAGACCCAGAAGGTCTATCATTCCATATGGGTAAGATGGATGGTATCACAGATGACCAGTTCAATCTTGTTAAGGAACTCCTTGAGAAAATGTGTACTGTAGAGTTTGAAGAAAATCTCATCGGTGCACGTTGGTCCAAGCTTCTCATCAACGCTACATTCTCAGGACTTGGCACAGTAGTTGGCGGAACATTCGGTGACGTAACAGAGACCAAGGACGGTCAGAAAGTTGCCATCCGTTGTATGAAGGAGTGCATAGATGTTGGTCATGCAGCAGGTGCTACATTTGCCCCTGTTCAAGGCAAAGATATCACCAAGCTCTTCTATTACAACAATCCACTCAAGCGTACATTCGGAATCTTCCTTCTCCCTATCGCTATGAAGAAGCACAGACTCCTTGTACCATCAATGCTTCAGGATCTCAGAAATGGTAAGCCATGTGAGATTGACGCAATCAATGGCGTTGTCTGTGAATGGGGCAAGAAATGCAATGTTCCAACTCCAATCAATGACCGCATAGTAGAAGTTATCAAGAAACAGCAAGCTGGTGAACTCCCACTCTCACCAGAAAACATTCGTCTCTTCGATGACCTCGTTAAATCCGTCAAGTAATACAAGGAAGTAACAATATAAAAAATCTACTTCTTACTATTCTCCTAGCCCTCGCACTAACTCTATTCCATAACATAAAGAAATGGAGCCCCTAATATCGGGACTCCATTTTCTTATTTCTTCTTACCAATCGCATCAAGGAACTTAGTATTTGTTGCCAAAACACCTACTAATAGAGCAGCATATGATACACCGCCACAGAATCCATAGAAGAAATCAAATACCGCTGATGTGTTCTGAGGATCAATAAAATCGATTACCATATTTACTGTTCCAAGTATAAATGCAACTATCAAAACTACATTGATATACTTCAAAAACTTCTTTTTCTCTTCATCCTTGTAATCTGCTACTTTAATTACAGTATCTTTTAAATCTTTATCCATATTATTCTCGCCTTTCCTTTCACCATCGAGTATCTCTCGAAGGTCAACATCATAATAATCAGATAACTCAATAAGTATCTCGATATCTGGAAGATTACTTCCTGTTTCCCAACGGGAAACTGTACGGTTTGACACCATCATTTTTTCTGCTAGTTCTTCTTGAGTTATCCCTTTTTCTTTTCGAAGGTCACGAAGAAGCGCTCCTATTTTTCTTTGGTCCATATTTGGCCCTCCCTTCATCCACATATTAGCAAATGCCCAGTAATGACAACACGACACAAAGCGAGAAATGCCGTGTTTTCACTAACCGGACATGATATGTCTAATTATATATTACGCTTTACAAGATAATAATCGGTATAATCCCAACGATCATGATCGTCGTTTGAAAAGCTATAACCGTCCCGTGCAGAGCCACCGCCATCTATAAGCAGGCAAACCTCCTGCATCTTGCGCTCACCACCGCCGTTATAGCAATCATAGTCCACAATCATACAAGCGCCACAGAAATGTCCCTCCTGCACAAGAATACGTTCTGGAACAATCTCTACAAAAAATTCCTCCGTATTCTCATTGCATTGGCTTCCGCCATAATCATTTCCAAAGTTACGTACGCAACGCAACACATATGCGTTCTTTTCCTCAAAGATCTCACGACAAGACTCCTCGGAATAATCCTGCAGCACAACCTCTCCGTTTATATCCAATGTTTTAAGTTTCATATTTGTCATCCCCTAATGATAGTATTATATCACAAAATATACGTTAAAATTATTTTTGTAGCTATTTCCTCGACTACTTTGTATAAAGAAATGTAAGGCATTCTTGAACCAGGTTCATACAATGGCTAATATAATTAAGTAAATCACACAAAAAGGATGTCCTTATGGGACATCCTTTATTTTATACACTGCATTTCAAGATTTTAACTAATTATTTTCACTTGTTTTACATAGATCGTCTCTGGGGTTTTTATTTTCTTTTTTATCTTCCTTACCTTCATTTATACTTTCAACATATTCTGCAGTAATAATACTTGCAGGTAATGCTATCACCGCTATTCCGAGAACAGATGATATCATTGTAATTATTCTACCTATATCAGAAACAGGATATATATCTCCATATCCAACAGTTGTTAGTGATACAGTTGCCCAATATAATGCATCAAAGAAAGAATTAAATGTTTCTGGCTCCACATTAAAAATTATTAATGCAGACACAAATATATACATGAGAGCAAATCCGCAAACTGTTATCAATGAGTTTTTAGAGTCCTTTATTACATTTGTAATTATTTGTACATTTTTTGAATATCTAAATGCCTTTACCACTCTAAAAATTCTAAATGCCCTTATCATCCTAAACAAACGGAACATCTTAAATCCTTTTGCTAGAATCGACAAGCTAGGCAAAATTGATAACAAATCAACGATTGCAAAAAATGAAAATGGATACCTTATGAAAGATACTACACTCTTCTTTTCGAACTTATAATCCGCCGTAATCCATCTTGCTAAATAATCAATGATAAATATCACTACGCATATTTTATCAATCATATTGAAGATTGGCGCTTCTGTTTTAAAGCATAATGGGACCAAGCTTATAGCAATAACAATAAGCATGAACACATCATATATGCTACTCAATTTTTCACAATCAGATGAAGGTTCAATAATGTCAAACAATCTTTTTCTCATATAACCACGCTCTCAACAGTTTTTCCTAGAATTCTTTGCAGAACATACTCTGCATATTTATCAATTATACTTTGCCTTAATATCTGCAATATGCTTTTTCTTTACAGTTTCATCAACGTTAGTCAACGGATATAACAATTCATATAATTCATCAATCTTTTCAGTAGAAAGCGCATTAGGAGTTTTTTCTGAAATATCATTTACCTTTTGTAATACTCTTGCTCTATGAATTACAGGTGTAACCGTATCCATCTTCTTAATAGTGCAACGATCGCTAAGAACAATAACAGAATAGACAGGCAAAGAACCGTCATTGCATATAAATTGATTCAAGTTGTTAATATGTCCTCTATTCTGCAAAATCGGATTGAAGAAAGAATTCTTTTCACCATTCTTAAATGTTTGAGTCCACTTTTGACTTTCTTCACTTCCAAATATCCAACCGCCATAGTTCTTACTTTCAAAAACATATATGCCAGATGAATGTATAAGTATAATGTCTACTTCTGTTGTTTCTCCATTTTTCTTCTGTAGATAACAATTATAAACCATTCTTTTATGGCCATCGAGTTTAGACAAATACATTGATGTCAAATATTCACCATATAGTCCTTTGTTAGCCTTCACTTTCAAATAACTATTGTTTGTTGATTGATAATAATCAGTCTTTTTAAATTTTGCTATTTTATAAAGATATATTCCAACCAAAATCAGTATAATTACAATGCATAAAAACAAATCGCCAGTATCCATATACATCCCTCATAATACAAAGTCGAATACATTATATCACATTTACATATCATTTTTTGTAGCCATTTCTTCACCTACTTCATATAAAGAAGTGCAAGACATCTTGAGAGGAAATAATTACAATGTCAGAACTAAACTGTTCCTGATGACTATACATAAAAGTACTTTTAAAAAGATAATCACATCTAGAGATCTTGATAGCCCAGTAGAACCACTCCTCAAATATAATCAAGATTATTATTTTCCAAGCCCAGTTATAAAATAATAATTGCAGCAGAAAAGACGAGGTTTAAGCCTCGCCTTTTCTCTATAGTATTCTCGTGCATTTTATATAGAAATTGTAAAAAGCCTTATTAAATCACATAAAAGGAATAAGGCCCTCCTTATGTGCTAAGCCCCACTCTATTACTTCCATTTCAATTGGCGAATAGTCTTTAGTTGGCCTTCAACCCTTTACAATTACAATCAAAATATTATCCGCATCTTGATCTTTAACTATATCATAATGAGTAGTGCCATCATGCGTTCCCTTATTACCAAAAATCTTTTCCATATGATATTTTGAAGAAATGTCAATCCCACCAACAATCTTTCCTTTAGCCTGCTTTCTCTTTATAACAACAGAATCAGAAGAAGGTTCCTTTAAGAATCTAATTCCTATCTTTGTTGAGTCAGAAGCATTTTTAAGAAATTCAACGTATTTATAAGAATCATAATTATCAACAAGATCACATGCAGCAACATTTAATGTAATTTTATTCCTTCCGACACTTGCAGTTGGTTTGCCCCTGCATATTTTGCTGTTATCTATTTTTACTACTTCCCAATCCATAACTAATTCTCCTTTTATTTTTAATGAGCTAATTATATCGCATTTTTTGTTGCTCGTCAATATTTTTAATGTTTTTTATGTTTTTAATAATTTGTTCTCTATAATTCTTTTGCTGGTGTAGTTGCACAATCCAATTGTATAATAATGTACCCATTTATTATGACAATAAATATAATACGCAAGATTTTCATAAATAATTAACGCCTATCATTAATAACGATAGGCGTTATCATTACTATTAAAAATTAGAATTGTCCTTTGCCAGATTTAGCAAGCAAATAATATCATTCTCTAAATCTATTATTATCGATTTAGTTTTCTCAATTAAATTTGCACTTATTTATAGGAATAAAAAATAAAATAGCTTCATAATTATATATATTTAACTAAAAACGGCGAGGCTTAAGCCACGCCGTTTCTCTATATTAGTTTTCTTGTTTATACCATTCAATCCATTTATAAACCGCAAGCAACAATGGAATACCAAGTGCATATACAGTAATAAGTCCAAGTTGACCATTAAAGTTAATGAAAAGGAATGCAACTGTTGCAACAGCGTAAATAGCAATTGGAGCAATA
>JAZUJK010000013.1:0-32437 GCA_045642705.1 Acutalibacteraceae bacterium | reverse complement strand
CCCTCTATTTGATTGCTTCTCCGTCTTCTTTGGCAAGAGAATCCATGAGTTGATGAAGTGTTTGCAATAAAAGAACCGCTTTTACACTACCAAACTGTAATCCAGATAAGAGTTCCCTTGGAATACATATGGCTTCTTGTTTTAATTTTTTGCCACTTTTGGTCAAATAGATAAGCATATTGCGCTCATCCTCAGGGTCGCGCCTGCGCTCCACATATCCAAGAGATTCCAATTTTTTTAGAAGTGGTGTCAATGTTCCCGAATCTAGATAAAGTTTCTTACCTAATTCTTTAACATTGATGCCATCCTTTTCCCAGAGAGCCATAAGGGTTATATATCCTGTATAGGTAAGACCCAATGGTTCAAGCAATGGTTTATACTTTCTAATAACCTCTTTGGAGCACACGTACAAAGAGAAGCAAAGTTGGTTATCAAGTTTTTGAAGTTCATCATCAGGAATTGCAGAAAGAGCCAACCCCTGAAAACTAAGATCACGAGCCATACTTTACCTCCAAAATAAAATTACTAAATAATTGTAAACATTTTGAAGACGAAATTCAAGGGGCTATGAGTTATAAAGCAATCACTTTGCAGCGGCACGAACAGCCTTTGCAAGTTGATCTGTGCATGAAGTTGGCTTTCTTCCACAAGTAATACCAGCAAACTGATTTTCAATTTCATCAACTGTCATGCCTTCACATACTTTTGATATGGCTTTCAAGTTACCGTTACAACCCCCAATAAACTCGAGGTTATAAATTCTATTGTCCTCTATGTTAAATCTTATGTGGGAAGCACATGTTCCTTCCGTCTCATAAATAAACTCCATGGTAGAAAACCTCTCCTCCAAAATTAAAGCAATGCAGCTATTGCTGAATCAATTTTCTTTGGCGAATCAGCTGGGCCAAAGCGATCAACAACATTACCATTCCTATCGATAAGGAACTTAGTAAAGTTCCACTTAATAGTAGAAGAAATCAAGCCGCCCTGCTCACTCTTTAAATACTTATAAATTGGGTGTTCCTTTGGACCGTTTACATCAATCTTTTCAAATTGTCTGAATGTGACACCATAGCGTGATTGACAAAAATCTTCTATCTCTTCACCAGTGCCAGGAGCCTGTCCCGCAAACTGGTTACATGGGAAATCTAAGATCTCAAAACCTCTTGCTTGATACTTTTCATAAATCTCCTGAAGGCCCTCATACTGTGGTGTAAAGCCACATCCTGTTGCTGTATTTACGACCAAGAGTACTTTGCCCTCGTACTCTTTCATACATACATCTGCGCCTTTGTTGTCATTTGCGTGAAGATCATAAAATTTAGCCATATCGCTACTTCCTTTCTTTATTTACGCTGAATTGTTACGCAGTGCAAATTCGATTGCCTGCAATTGAATTGTACACAATCTAATTCTGTGTGTCAACACTTTTTCAAAAAAAAATAGGAGAAGCACATGGCTTCTCCTTACTTGGCGGAGAGTAAGGGATTCGAACCCTTGGGCGGTGTTACCCGCTAACTGATTTCGAGTCAGCCCCGTTATGACCACTTCGATAACTCTCCTTATTGGCTTTTATAAATTGCCACGACAGAGGTTGACAATAAATATAGCAAGACCGAGTACGAAGAGAACTATACCAGTCACACGATTGAGTGTCTTATTGTCTACCTTGTTGGCAAATATTGCTGCAACTCTTGCCCATAAGAATGTAAATACAACGCACAAAATAAGGATTTCGTAATGCTCCGCGCCGCCTACGAGAAAACGGCTTGCAGAACCAGAAAGCGCTGTAAATGTCATGATAAATACGGATGTGCCAACGGCTGTTTTAAGTTCGTATCCTAAGATACTTGTTAGGATAAGGAGCATCATCATACCGCCGCCTGCGCCGATAAAGCCGCAGATAAATCCGATATATATTCCACAGATTATGGATTCTATGATTTTACGTTTTTGGCTCTTATTCCCCATCATTTCCTTAGTTGTTGTGATAGGTCTTACGATAAATTTGAGACCAAGAAGCATTGTCATACAAGTAGTTGCAGAACTCATTGTATTGTTAGGAACGTGGCGTGCAAGAATACTTGCAAGTACTGTAACAACTAGGACACTTACCATCATAACAAGGCCATTCTTTATATCCAGGTTGTCATTTTTCTTATAAATGTAAGCAGAAACAGCGCTTGCGAGGATGTCCGACGCGAGCGCTATACCAACTGCTTCATAAGCAGGAACACCGAGAAATGTAATCAGCATTGGGCTGATTACAGCAGCAGCGGACATACCGGCAAAGCCAGTTCCGAGGCCCGCCCCCATTCCTGCGAGGAAGCAGATGACAAGTATCCAGATTGGAGAAGTTACATAGTAACTGGATAATTCTGCTATTGTTGCTGCCATAAATTATTCCTTTTCAATAATCTTATTTGCTACATATACACCAGATGCTGATGCATGGGATAGTGAATGAGTGACGCCTGAACCATCACCAATTATATAGAGGCCAGGGCATACTGTTTCGAGATCTTTGCTGAGTTCTACTTCCATATTGTAGAACTTAACTTCAACTCCATAGAGAAGTGTATCATCGTTCGCGGTACCAGGTGCGATTTTATCGAGAGCATAAATCATCTCGATAATTCCGTCCAAGATACGCTTTGGAAGAACGAGTGACAAATCACCTGGTGTCGCATTGAGCGTTGGGCGAACAGTTCCTTCATCTATGCGCTTTTGGGTAGAACGTCTACCACGTTCTAGGTCGCCAAAGCGCTGTACGATAACGCCACCACCAAGCATATTTGAGAGACGGGCAATTGATTCGCCGTATCCATTTGAATCCTTAAACGGAACAGAGAAATGCTTGGATACGAGAAGTGCAAAATTTGTATTATCTGTATGCTTGGCAGGGTCCTCATATGAGTGACCATTAACTGTCACGATACCATTGGTGTTCTCATTTACAACAACTCCATATGGATTCATACAGAATGTTCTAACCTTGTCCTCAAACTTCTCAGTTCTATAAACGATCTTGGACTCATAGAGTTCATCTGTGAGATGGCTAAAGAGAACAGCTGGAAGCTCTACTCTAACACCAATATCAACACGGTTAGAACTTGTCTTGATGCCGAGATTGTTACAGATTGTCTCCATCCATTTTGAGCCACTTCTACCAACTGAGACTATGCACTTATCGCACTCTGTCTCACCGTCCTTGGTATATACTTTATAGCCCGTAGCTGTCTTTTCCAGTTTTAATACTGGTCTATGGAAGAAGAAATCAATTTTGTCTGATAGGTAGTTATATAGATTCTCAAGCACAACATAATTGATATCTGTTCCGAGATGGCGTACGGATGCATCAAGGAGAGTAAGCTTATTCTGCATACAGAGGGTCTTGAATGTTGTACCTGCTGTTGAATACATCTTGGTACCCTCTCCGCCGAATTGCATGTTGATTTTATCAACATATTCCATGAGCTCTATTGCCTTCTCACGGCCTATATATTCATATAGTGTGCCACCGAAATCATTTGTAATATTATATTTTCCATCTGAGAATGCGCCAGCGCCTCCGAAGCCATTCATGATAGCGCATGTGTGACAATTGATACAAGATTTTACGTTTACGCCATCAATTGGGCACTTGCGCTTTTCAAGTGGATAACCAGCTTCGAAAACAGCAACTTTCAGGTGAGGAGCTTCCTTGGCAAATTCATATGCAGAGAAAATTCCGCCAGGTCCTGCACCAATAATTACTACATCATATTTCATTTTATTCAATTCCTTAACTTACAACATTGACGGGCTTTCCATCCTGGAAAGCTTTCAAGTTCTTGATAACCTCATTTACAAGACGCTGTCTTGTTGCACGAGGTGCCCATGCGACATGAGGGGTTATGACACAGTTGTCTGCGTCCATAAGTTTGCAATCCTGTCGCATTGGTTCGGCGTCGAGGACGTCGACTGCAGCGCCGGACAATTTGCCGGATTTTAGGGCATCGACGAGTGCCTCCTCGTCGATTATAGGTCCGCGCGCTGTATTGATGAGAAACGCACCGTTTCTCATCTTGGCAATCGTCTCCGCATTAAAGAGATGCTCCGATTCCTCATTGAGTGGGCAATGAATTGATACGATATCTGAGTGACGGAGAAGATTGTCGAAAGATACATATGAGATATATTTATCTGCATGATTTACGAAACCTTCAAGGTCAGTATTACTACCGAGCGCTCTAGCCTTCTCATATGATCTTGTATTTACAAGTACTGTCATACCAAATGCATCAGCTATTTTAGCGACAGCCTTACCTATCTTACCAAAGCCTACAAGACCTATTGTCTTGCCAGATAATTCATCAGTTGGGAATACAAATGGTGCAAATGTATTAGCTGTAATCCAGCCACCATCATGAACAAACTTGTTATATTCTGCAACCTTGGAATAGTGATTTAGAATATATGCAAATGTCTGCTGTGCAACAGCATTTGTGGAATATGTTGGGACATTTGTCACAACAATTCCGTGCTCTTTACAATATTTCACATCAATATTATTGAAGCCTGTTGCACATTCGCCGATATATTTGAGCTTACTTGCATGCGAGAGAAGTTTCTCATCTGCTACAAGTTTATTGAGGAATAATGCATCAGCATCACCAATTTCTCTTTCAAGTTCTTCATCTGTTGGATGGTCAAGCATAACGACCTGGCCATAATCCTCAAATACTGAGAGATCTATATCTCCCTCCGAGGTCAATGTATCTCCCTCTGGGATAAGAATTTTAAAGTTCGGTATTACCTTCTCTTCCATATTGACCTCCTTATACATAGGACTGTTCAGCATAAATTACAGCGAAACAGCCATTACATTTTTCTGGTATAAGAGCCTTGAGTTCCTTTTCAACCTGCTCGTTGCTCTTGCTATATTTTGCGGGAACAACCACATCAAAGATAAGATTGGTATGTGTTTCACCTGGTACCATTCGGAAGTCATGGAAAGACAAGTTCTCATCATATCCATTGATAACCTCACGAACAGTTTCTTTCATAGCCATTACATGCTCATTGTTTACATCAACAGGATCCATATGGATAGTTGGCTCGCAACCAAGGATATCACGAAGTTTAAACTCTGCATTATCAATCTCATCATGGAGAACAAATACATCAATATCACCTGGTACCTCTGCATGAAGTGATACGAAAATTCTACCAGGACCATAGTCATGAACGATGAGGTCATGAATTCCGACAATATGCTCAGACTCCATTGTAATAGCCTCAATCTGCTTAACAAATTCAGGGTCTGGAGCCTCACCAAGGAGCGGTGCTATTGTCTCTTTTACTGACTCAATTCCAGTCTTCAAGATAAGAATAGCAACAAGTATACCTGCATATGCATCGATATTAACCTGAGTAAAGTGAGATACAATCATTGAGATTAAAACTACAAATGTAGAGATTGTATCGGAAAGTGAGTCGGCTGCCACAGCTGCCATTGCAGCAGAGTCAATCTTCTTGCCGACTGACTTGTTATAGACAGCCATATAAACCTTGATAAGGATAGATACGACCATGATTCCACCAACGAGAAGACTTGCTTCTACTGGCTCTGGATGGAATATCTTAGTAACAGATGACTTGAGAAGTTCAAAGCCCATCACAAGGATAAGAACTGATACAGCAAGACCTGATAGATATTCGATTCTTCCATGACCAAATGGATGGTCTGGATCTGGCTTCTTACCAGCAAGGCGGAAACCAAGCAAAGTAATAATTGATGATGCTGCATCTGACAAGTTGTTAAATGCATCAGCAGTAATAGAAATAGAATGTGCAATTGTACCTGCAATATACTTTCCTGCGAACATTAAAACGTTGAGAAAAATACCAACAATGCTACATAAGGTACCATAAGCCCTGCGTACAGCAGGGCTTGAATAATTGGAACCGTCTTTTATGAAAAATTTGGATAAAACTTTAATCATAGTTAAACTGAAAAACCCTAGACCTTAAGTGTTCCGCTGACACCCATAAGTGCTCCCGGATATGCCTCCTGAATTTTAATCTCTTCTGGAGCTGTAACTCCATATTTCTCGCCACCGGCGATATTAAGTTCTACATTGCCATATACACGCTTACTGATTACAACAGCAGCGAATCCATTATCTGCTGCAGATGCCTTAACTGCATTGATAAGTTCCATAATGGCACCGTTTCTATACTCGCCCGTAGTTGCAGCGAGTGACTTGATATAGATAACAATTGTCTCCATACCCATATCATTTGCAATAACAGCCTTACATGTCTCTATTGAGCCAACAAGTGCTGTTCCGAGATATGCCTCAAACTTCTTATCGGTCAGAGATTTATCCTCTGCAAGTTTGATATCAATGAATGGTTTTTCAACCTCTTCCTCTCCATTGCTCTTATTCTGAGCGGCTGCAACCTCTGCTGTAATGCCGTCCTCTTCCTGAGCCTTTAGAGCCTTCTCAATCTCATCGTCAATATCGAAATTAACGCCTGCGATTTTAGAGTTATAATCATTTACACGCTTCTCGGTTAGGAAATAGTCGCCCACACCAATTGCAATTGAGAATACTACAAACTCAAGTAGGAAGAACCATACGGATGGCAAATTAGCGCCATTCTCTGGATCAAGTTTTAGCTCAAGACCTGAGAATGCATAGATAGCTGTAATAGCTGTCAAGAAGGCGCCAAAGAGAAGTCCTTCAATAATGATTATTTTAAGTCGAGCCCTCTTGGCAGCGTCATCCTGTGTAACAGGAATTGGCCTCGAGAAGATATTTACCGGTGGTTTTACTGCCGGCGCATCTCCGTCCTCCTTTTCAGGCTGCTTATTAAATATGTTGTTTATAACTTCGTCAACATTAATATCCTTTTTAGGTGTTGTCTCATTTTTAATTTCTTCAGGCATATAAATTACCTCCTGTTTATAATAATAAACATAAAAATGCATATTAATTTTACTATATTGTGCAATAATTTACAACAACATTTGACTTATAACACCCTTTTGATTAATATATCTGTATTATGTTATTTGTAGATATCGCTAAAATCAAAATCAAAGCTGGAAACGGCGGTAATGGCGCGGTTGCATTTCACCGCGAAAAATATGTTGCCGCAGGCGGACCGGACGGTGGAGATGGTGGACGTGGCGGAAATATCATTTTCCGCGTAAATACTAACCTTGCGACTCTCGCCGATTTCCGCTACAAAAAGAAATATACAGCTCGCAATGGCGAGGATGGAAGAGGCTCACGCTGCAATGGTAAGAAGGGTGAGGACCTCTATATCGACGTGCCAAGAGGCACTATTATTCGAGAGGTTGAGAGCGGCGCCATAATGGCAGACATGTCAACAGATGATGAGTTCATCGCCGCTCGCGGAGGAAAAGGTGGCTGGGGCAACACCCACTTTGCCACACCTACAAGACAGGTACCACGCTTTGCCAAGAATGGTATGCCTGGTGAGGAATGGGACGTTCAGCTTGAGCTTAAGCTCCTCGCGGATGTAGGACTTCTCGGATTCCCTAATGTTGGAAAATCTACTCTCATCTCGGTAGTATCCGAGGCCAAGCCTATTATCGGGAACTATCATTTCACTACAATTACACCAGTTCTCGGTGTCGTATCTATGGGTGAAGGTTCATCATTTGTCATGGCAGACATCCCTGGACTTATCGAGGGTGCCTCAGAGGGAATCGGTCTCGGGCATGAATTCCTTCGCCATGTTGAACGCTGTAGAATGCTCGTACACATAGTTGATGTGGCAGGTTCCGAAGGACGCGATCCAATCGAAGATTTCGAGTCACTCAATCGTGAGCTCTTGAAGTTCAATCCAGATATGGTTGATCTCCCTCAGATTGTTGCCGGCAACAAGACAGATATGGCAACGCCTGAGCAAATCGAGAGATTTAAGTCATATGTCGAGAGCAAAGGATATAAATATTTCAGTATCTGCGCCCCTATTCTAGAGGGTACTAAGGAACTGATAGATGCTGTAGCAGCAATGCTTGCAACGCTTCCTCCTATCAAGCAATATGAGACTGAGGAAATACCTCTTGAAGTGCTTGAGAAGAAGCAGCGTGACCGCAGCTTCAAGATAATCGAAGAGGATGGCATCTATATTATTGAGGCAGAATGGCTACCTCCTATCCTCCAGAAAATCGATCTTGATGACTATGAGAGCCTACAATACTTACAGCGTGTGATGGTAAGCAGCGGCATTGAGGCCGAGCTCCAGAACCGTGGTATCAAGGAAGGCGACACGGTCAGCATCTACGATATTGAATTTGATTACGTACCATAAGGAGACACTATGAATCAATTAAGTCCGCTCACACTCGCCTTCATTGGAGATAGCGTTTTTGAGCTCATGGTACGCGAGGCGCTTGTCCGTGAAGCCAACCGCCCCGCCAATGATTTGCATGTTGAAAAAGTAAAGTTCGTCAATGCCGCTGCCCAGGCTGAGGCATTTCGTCTAATTGAGAACGACCTCACAGACGAGGAACTTGAAATATATAAGCGTGGACGAAATGCCCACACCACTCACACGCCTAAGAACATGTCCCCTGCTGATTATCATTCTGCAACAGGCTTTGAAGCGCTCTTTGGTTTTCTCTATCTCGAAGATAGAAAAGATAGACTGAACGAGCTATTCAATAAAATATGGGACACTGGAAAAGGTGTGTAGACAAAAGCATCAAATGTTGTATAATATTTAAGTAATTTTTAGATTTATTTAAGGAGTTGTTTCCATGTCAGGACATTCAAAATGGAGCACAATCAAGCGTAAAAAAGGTGCCAACGATGCTGCAATGGCCAAGGTTTTCACCAAAATTGGACGTGAAATCGCTGTTGCTGTAAAAGAAGGTGGCGGAGATCCAGCTTCTAACTCTAAACTCAAGAATGTAATTGCTAAGGCTAAAGCTGCCAATATTCCAAACGACAACATCGAGCGTGCTATTAAGAAAGCCGCTGGTGAAGGTTCAACAGCCAACTATGAGGAAAACATTTACGAGGGTTACGGCCCAGCAGGTGTTGCTGTTATAGTTGAGACATTGACAGATAATAAGAACCGTACAGCAGGTAATGTTCGTCACTACTTTGATAAGTTCGGTGGCAACATGGGACAAAATGGTTGCGTATCATTTATGTTCTCTCGCTATGGTGTTCTCGCTGTAGAAAAAGAAGATGTTGATGAAGAAACTCTTATGGATGCTGCTCTTGAAGCAGGCGCAGTTGACTTCTTATCAGATGATGAAGCTGTTTTCGAAATAAGAACTGAGCCTAATGAACTCGGCAATGTTCGTGAAGCACTCGAGGCTGCTGGATATACATTTGCTCTTGCAGAAGTACAATATATTCCATCAACATATACTTCCCTCAGTGGCGAAGACGATCTCAAGAATATGGGTCGTATGCTTGAAATGTTCGAGGACGACGATGACGTTCAGAACGTATGGCACAACTGGGAGAATGAAGAAGACGCAGAACAATATTTATAATAAAATAGAGAACAAGAGCCGTGGCACCGCCACGGCTCTTGCCTTGTCTAGGGAACTATTATATGACTGAGGGAATGGGAGCACCTCAGTTGACAACTTATGCTACATTCTGATGAGAGCGAACATCTGTTTTGCGACTAGGGAGCACCTTAATCTCTGCTCTATGAACAGGAGCAGGTGTAGGCTTCTTAGTTCTTGTCTGTTTCATGTTCTGTCTAAGAACGTACTTCTTAAAGCAAAATTTAAGAACTGGAAACAGTTCATCTTCAAAAGCGATGAGCTTTTCCTCATTGAGAATTCCATATGCTATAAGCATTACTGCTACTACTTCAAGTACTATTTTAATACCAAATCCTAATGTCATTTTATATACCTCCCAAAAATGGTTTTACAACCGAACATTTATTTGCTTTACAAGTTCTATTATACACACGCCTTTTTAAATGTCAACAAAATGTTCGGGCAAAATTTTTGATTGTCCAATTAATGGGACTTATTCTAAATCGGTTTGACAAAACACCCTTAATATTTTAATATTAGGTAGTTATATTTTACCTTATATAGGAGGACTAGATTCATGGCATATGAAACGCTTTGTATGAATTGCATGCATGAAATTGGCGAAGAAAAACAATGCCCATACTGCAATTTCAGAAATGAATCACCACAGTTTCCACCTTATCTTCCGCATAGAACAGTTATAGGCGGTCGCTATGTTCTCGGTAATGTAATAGACGCGAACGGCGACGGCGTTACATATATCGCATTTGATATAGAAAGAAAGGCTGTTGTAGAAGTACGAGAGTTCCTTCCAGATACTCTTGCTATTCGCGATGAGAATTCTAATAAACTTCTCATCAAGCAAGAAAAAGCTAATTTCTATATGTCTTGCCTTGCAAGTTTCCTTGATCTCTATCGCAAACTTGCACGTATGCGTGGCCTATCAGCTCTGATTCTTGTTCTCGATATTATTGAAGAGAACAACACAGGCTATGCAGTAATTGAGCATATGGATGGCGCTGTAACACTTCGCGACTACCTACTTTCTGCCAACGAAGGTTACATCTCATGGGAAGAGGCTCGCATATTATTTATGCCTGTTCTCTCCACCCTATCCACACTTCATTCAGCAGGTATTATCCATCGCGGTATCTCCCCTAACACACTTTATGTATGTGCGGATCACAAGATTAGAATCGGTGGATTTAGCATTTCCGAGTGCCGCAATACAGGTTCTGGAATAGCAGCAGAAATTTTCTCAGGTTATGCACCAGTTGAGCAGTTTGGAATCAAGGCACCAGCAGGTCCATGGACAGATATATATGCATTTGCAGCTGTTCTATATCGTTCGCTTATCGGCAGTACTCCAATCGAGTCAACCGAGCGTATGCAGAATGATAGAATGATGATTCCGGCAAAGTTTGCGGAACAGATTCCTGCTTATGTAATCAATGCCCTTATTAACGCTCTTCAGATTATGCCAGAAGACCGTACTAAGACCATTGAGCAGCTCCGTGATGAATTGTCCGCATCACCAACAGCAACTATTGCTGCTGATTACGATGCTGAACCAATTGCTCCTGTACCTCCTACTTATCAGAGTGCTGATACACCAAGACCAGCACCTCGCAAGCGACCTACAGCAGCTCAAAGCAAAGCAACTGCTGAGGAAAATAAAAAGCTTGCAATAAAAGCCGGTATTATCGCAGCAGCAGTTGTACTCTTTATCTTCATAATCCTATGTCTCACAGTTCTACGTGGACATTTCGGAAACGGTGGCGGAGAAGTAAATCCAGAGGATCCAACTGGAATCAATCCTGATGTTACTGTAATCGTTCCAACATTCACCGGAATGACCAAAGCAAGCATCACCAGCCAGAAATCTTACTCTCTCGACTTCAACATCTCATTCACAGAAGAATATAATGATGAAGTAAAAGAGAATTATATAGTATCTCAGAGCGTTGCCGAGAATACTCAGGTACCTCAGGGAACACCAATCACACTTGTCGTATCTCTTGGCAAGAAAGAGATTGTAATGATTGATGTTAGAGGCGAAACTTTTGAGGCTGCTGAAGCCAAGTTGAAAGAAGCTGGTTTCGTCAACATCAAGAAGTCTGAGCGTGCAAATGATGGCAAGCACAACACTGGTGAAGTTTATGACACACCACTGACAGTTGGCAAGGAATATTCCTATGACACAACTATCACTCTCACCGTTTGGGCTGATGAGACAGTTGAAACTCCTGAGGGCGAAGTACAATAAATATAGTATTATATATAACAAAAGGGACCTTCAATCGAAGGTCCCTTAATTTTTATTTTCTTTCATCAATTGGAATGTAATCACGTTGTGGATGGATACTCATATAAGCAGGTCTTATAATCTTACCGCCATTTATGAGTTCTTCCAGTCTGTGGGCACTCCAACCGGATATACGAGCACATGCAAATAGAGGTGTAAAGAGTTCCTCTGGAAGGCCAAGCATACGATATGCAAATCCAGAATAGAAATCGACATTTGCGCAGATGTTCTTGTACATCTTGCGCTTGCTTGCGATTACCTCTGGAGCAAGCCTTGCAACTCGCTCGCGAAGTTCGTATTCTTCCATGAGGCCCTTTTCCTCAGCGAGTTGCTTTACAGCGCCCCTGAGCATCTGCGCACGTGGATCAGACTTAGTATAGATAGCATGTCCTATTCCATAGATTAGGCCAGACTTATCAAAGGCCTCTTTATTTAGGATTTTCTCGAGATATGCTGAGATCTCAGCATCATCTGTCCAATCCTTTACATTGGCCTTGATGTCGTCAAACATACGAACATTCTTAATATTAGCACCGCCATGCTTTGGTCCCTTGAGTGAACCAAGGGCAGCAGCAATTGCGGAATATGTATCTGTGCCAGATGATGTAACAACATGAGTTGTAAAAGTAGAGTTATTACCACCGCCATGCTCGGCATGAAGTACAAGTGCTATATCAAGAGCACGTGCTTCAATCGGTGTAAACTTACTATCTACTCGCAACATGTGGAGGATATTTTCAGCTGTTGAATACTCCTCTTTTGGAGCGTGAATAAAGAATGAATCGCCATCGTGATAATACTTATATGTCTGATATCCATAAACAGCAAGCTGTGGGAATAGAGATATAAGTTCCAGTTCCTGACGCAATACATTTTCAGGTGATGTATCATCATCGCGATGGTCATAAGAATAAAGTGTAAGGACCGAACGTGCCAATGTGTTCATCATGTCACGTGATGGCGCCTTCATGATAATATCACGTACAAAATTTGTAGGTAGAGACCTATAACTTGCGATTATCCTCTTGAAATCTGCAAATTGTTTCTCTGTTGGCAACTCGCCAAAGAGAAGAAGATAAGTAATCTCTTCAAAAGCATAATGACTATCCGCTGGAACACCCATTACGAGAGACTGAATATCATATCCACGATATCTTAGGATACCGTCAACCTCGTGTTCAACACCGAGTTCGTCTTTCTGACGTCCCCATACTTCTGAGATTTCAGTAAGCCCTGTTAGAACACCCTTACCATCGAGATCACGCAGCCCACGCTTTACATCATATTTCGCATATAAACTTGTATCGATTGTACTGTTGTTGACAACGACCTTAGATAAGTCAATTATCTCATCAGTTACATTTGAATATGAATCTGCAAATTGCATAATTACCTCAATCCAATAATTTTATAATGTTTCGAGATTACAAATAATCTTCATAAGGTCATATATCTCATTTCTATACTTATCAGGACGAACGAGAAGACCCATAAATGAAAAGTGATTTCTATTCTCGACAGGTAGCTGATACCAGATACCTGGGTTGCAGCGATCAGCGCTCTTAAATGCTGTTGCCTCCTCATTGATTGGAGGGAATGCTGCTTCGGTATTTACAATACCATCATTTGAATGTGAATTACTTGTGACAACTGGAGCCTCAGGTAAATAATTTTCAAATGTAGAAATAAGTGCTGCTGTTGGAAGTGTAATTCCAGCAGAGAGTTTCGGAACTGTTACTTTGTTGAGGATGTTTGTTGTAACCTCACCAGCGATGCAGAGATAATAGATATTATCATGCACATGGAGCTTATTATTGAGCTTGGCCATACCAATAGGGCCAATATCATAGAATACATTGTCCTCTTTCCATAGGTACTTTTCAATTGCATCCTCGTCAAATACGAGTTTGCCAATCTTCTTACCTTCAACTGGTTCGAGTGTTGCTGAAACACCATGCTGAGATAGTTTCATGCCACCGTTTCTTGTATATGGATCAACATATCCTGCATATTCCTTGAGTTCATCAAAAGCAACTGCACCCTTGGCAAGTAGCTTCTTAGCACCAGTGAATCTGCCCTCAAGTGCTTCAAATAGAGATATACCATCATTTACACCTGCAATAGTAACGAGGCAATGAACGAGATGACCATATCCACCTGTGAAAAGTGGAGATACATACTCACCAGCTGTTGCAGCTGTCTCCTCTGCGCAACCATTTGTAAGAAGGTCAATGAGAAGTCTTGCAACAGGAGCACCATAGCCATGAGCTATAAGTGTAATCTTGATAAGTTGACCATTCTCGTCTGTCTGGCCCCAATTTGGAAGCATTGCAGTCTTATATGTTTCGCCATAACGTGCATGACCAAATTTCTCTGAATGAGCCTTACCATAATCAACAGTTCCACCAACGAGTTGAGCAAATAGTTCACATGCTCTATCCCAAGTGCTAGAGAGCAATTCGAAAGTAGGAGTATGGCATTCCATTCCCATGCTCTTGATTACTTTCTCATAGCTTGTTGATGTAAGACCGAAATATGGGAACACCTTATGTGTCAATGTGTCTTCACCATATCCAAGTACACCAGGTACGAGAATTACAGGATATAAATTCTTGTGTTCAAACATGAAAATTACCTCACTTAGAAGTTCCGAATATAATACAGATAAAATCATACCACAAATAAGGTAAAATTAAAAGAAAAATTACTTAACATATATAAGAAGCGGTTGACCACCGTTTGCCTTTTTGCTAAAATTTTCGTTGAAATATAAGGGAAAGGAGTTGTATTCATGAAAAAAGTATTCTTCTATACACTCGGTTGTAAAGTAAATCAATACGAAACAGAAGCTATGACTGAACTGTTTGAAGGCGCCGGTTACGGTGTGGCGGACAGCGCAGAGGAAGCAGATGTTATCATAGTCAACTCCTGCACTGTAACGGCGAACTCCGACTCCAAGACGAGACAGGCTGTCCGCAAGTTCAAGCGTCTAAATCCCGCTGCCACTGTTGTGCTCTGTGGCTGCATGCCACAGGCATATCCAGAAAAAGCGGCAGATCTCATAGAGGCCGACATCGTAACCGGCAATAAAGACCACAAGAAAATCATTGATTTGATTGATAACATGAGTACTTCTCAGTCTCAAATAGTTGAAATAGATGAGCATATGGCCGGCGACCCATTTGAAGAATTTGAAGTGGATAATTTCACTGGTCGCACCAGAGCATTCATCAAGATTCAGGATGGTTGCAACAGATTTTGCTCATATTGCATTATTCCAACATCACGTGGCAGAAGCCGTTCCCGCAGTTTAGAAAATCTGAGCCTAGAGCTTGATAAAATCAAGTCAGCTGGATACAGAGAAATTGTTCTTGTTGGAATCAATTTCTGTTGTTATGGACTGGATATTGGCAAGACCTTTGTCGATGCGATTGAGCTCGCTTGTAGCAAGGGGTTTGACCGCGTAAGGATAGGCTCTCTCGAATTTGATAATATAAGTGATGAAGCAATAGAGCGCCTATCAAAACTCGATAATTTCTGTCCTCAATTCCATATTTCTTTACAGAGTGGCTGCGACAGAACTCTATATGCTATGAATCGCCACTACACAAGTGACGAATATTTAGAACTCTGTACCAAACTCCGAAACGCTTTCCAAGATACAACGATCACAACCGATTTTATGGTTGGATTCCCAGAAGAAAGCGATGAAGATTTTATGGAATCACTTGATTTTGCAAGAAAAGTTGGTTTTGAGAAGATGCATGTCTTCCCATATTCACTACGTCCAGGCACCAATGCAGCCAAGTTGCAACAGGTTCCACCAGAAATTAGGGACAAGAGAGCTCATATTGCCCTCGAACTTGCAGACGAACTTAGACACAACTTCCTAGAAAATCAAATTGGTAAAACAGTGAATGTTTTATTTGAAACAACCAAGGGTGGATATGCATCTGGATATACAGAAAATTACACTCCTGTTATCATAAAATCAGATGATGAATCCCTGCAAAACACCTTGAGACAAGTAAGGCTCATAAGTGTCCAAAATGATAATATTTTAGGTGAACTTGAATAGAACAAAAACCAGTGCAATGCACTGGTTTTTTCTTATATCTACGTTGTTTTTATAGCATTATTATCTCGTCTGTAAACTCTGTTCCGCATGGTAAAATACGTGGAGAGGCGAGATTGTAAAGGTCGGTTGCTTTACACTCGAGCTCAAATACGTGTTTTGCGCTCTCCCCGAGCTCATCGAATTGTGCCGTTTTCATTATAACAGGTAGGGTTGACACGTTTTTTGCCTCACGCAATATTTCACGTCCAGCCTCTGTAAAACCAAGGATTCTGATATATGGGATATCACCCTTCGCATCATCTGGTCCTATACCGAGATAGAGGGCTGTAATTATCCTTCTTATTCTGGAATGAGTATATCTCTTGGTCTTGATAATCGCATACAGTTCCTCAAGTGAAGTTGCTGCTTGAATAGCATTATAAATTCTATTTTCTAGCCCCTCACTCACATCTGGAGCATTCTTAATATCAGAGACAGTGAGCATACGAAGTCTAGATAGTATTGCACGCTCGCTCTCCTCTATTGCAACCGGTGCTCGACCAACACTTCTCAGACGAGAAAATTCATTTGCAGATGGTTCTGGCATATATTTGAATGCCTCGGCATCTCCTCTCTCAAGCAAAATTCTGAGAGCAGATGCACTCTGGAACTCGCCATTTTCCTTGAGACTATCATGTGCTGCGCCCTGTCTTTTTATTGGCATTATATCAATATCAAGGCCCTTTGATTTTATAGCCTTAATATATTCAACTGCAAGAATATTATTTGGCTGAGTTAAAACGTCTGCGACCTCATCACCATAGGATTTTCTAACAGCGCTCTCACGCGCAGCGGCATATGTTACGCCTCCTGCTAGTTCCTCGCTTATTCTCTGTCCTACATCAATATCGCATATTGCAGAAACTGTTTTCATAAGGAGTTCCTTATCGTCGGTCTCGCATCCGAATGCTATCGCATCCACCATTCCGAGACCACCTAGTATGGATATTCCGCCATGTGCAAACAGTTCTGCTGTCGCAACTGCCCACGGCAGTGGCAACTCTATTACGAGATCTACGCCGCATGAAAGTGCTGCCGCTGTTCTTGCTCTTTTATCCATTATCGCAACACTGCCACGCTGTACAAAGTTACCACTCATTACAGCGACAATATGTGTTGCGCCCTCTTCTCTACACTTGTCTATTAGATACTTGTGTCCGTTGTGGAGAGGATTAAATTCAGCTACTATTCCCACTACTTTCATGCGCTCACCTCTTTTAATATATCTACAAATAATATACTACTTAATAGGTATATTGACCATACTTTTCTTTTAGTCTATAATACCCTTTGATAATTTGTAGTCTAATAAAAATGAGGTTATATTTATGAAAATTTTAGTGGTTAACTGCGGTAGTTCTTCCCTAAAATATCAGCTCATTGATATGGATGGCGAGAAGCTCATCGCTAAGGGTCTATGCGAGAGAATCGGCGTAGATGGGCATTTCAAAGGCAAAACAGCGGATGGTAGATCTGTTGAAAACAGCAATATTTTAAGCAACCATACAGAGGCTTTCTATGAAGTTAAGAAGGCTCTCACTGAGGGTGAAACAAAAGTTATCGACTCACTCGATGAGATTGATGCAATAGGTCACCGCATAGTACAAGGTGGCGCACTCTTTAATGATAGTGTACTTGTAACTGATGAAGTTAAGAAGGGCATCGAATCACTCATAGATCTCGCTCCTCTTCACAATGCAGCTCATCTCCAGGGCATTAACGCTTGTCAGGAAGTATTTGGAATGGACAAGCCAGAGGTTGTAGTATTTGACAACGCCTTCCATTCAACAATGCCTCCTCGCGCTTATATATTCCCTGTACCATATGAGTACTATGAGAAGTACCAGGTTCGCCGTTACGGCTTCCACGGCACATCTCATCGCTATGTATCATCAAGACTCGCAGAAATCTGGGGTCACAGCCTTGAGGGCAAGAAAGTAATCGTTGCACATATCGGCAACGGCTCATCACTCACCGCTATCAAGGACGGTAAAGTAATTGATACAACAATGGGTATCACCCCTCTCGATGGTTTCATCATGGGCTCACGTTGCGGTGGTGTTGATCCATCAGCAATCACATATATCCAGGCCAAAGAAGGCCTGACACCAGCTGAGACTGACCAGATGATGAACAAGAAGTCAGGACTTCTTGGTATCTCTGGTGTTTCATCTGACATGCGCGATGTTGAACTTGCCGCAGCAGACGGAAACGAACGTGCTCAGCTCGCACTTGATATTCTTAATTATCAAGTAACTAAGTATATCGGTTCATTCATAGCGGCTCTTGGCGGAATCGACGCTCTCTGCTTCACAGCAGGCGTTGGTGAAAACGCACCATACTTCCGCGAAGCAATCTGTGAGAACCTAGCCTACATGGGTGTCAAGATTGATAAGGACGCCAACAATTGTCGTGGCAAGGAAGTTAAAATCTCCACACCAGACTCCAAGGTTGAGGTCTATATAATCCCAACCAACGAAGAGCTTATGATTGCAAGAGATACCAAAGCAATCGTTGAAAAATTATAAAATACAAAAAATAAGAGCAGTGCAAACGCACTGCTCTTTTTTTATAATTTTATTTCCCTATCTGCGACCTCAATATCCTCAGCTATATGCGATACAAGCACAACTGTTTTTTCTTTTGAGAAAGCAGATACAAGTTCAAGAGCCTTTCGTCTATTTTCTGCATCAAGGCCATTAAATGGTTCATCAAGTAATAGAATATCACCATCATATAAAAGTGCCCTTGCCAGACATACACGTTGACGCTCTCCTCCAGATATTTCATTTGGCAGCTTATCCCATAAGTCCTCAGTTATACCCAGTTTTAATAGGCATTCTTTTATCTCATCTGTGCTCTTCTTTACTACTACCGAAATATTTTTAAAAACCGAATACCAAGGAAGAAGTCGTTGGTCTTGGAAAACATATGCTATTTTTGTATCCTTCGGAGTAATTAATATCTCTCCTTCACTCGGTTTTAATAGTCCAGATATCAGATTAAGAAGTGTTGTCTTACCATATCCAGATGGAGCTATTATTGCTGAAATACCAGTGTCAGGGATAGTGATATTAAGGTCTCTATAAACACTCGCAAATGAGAGGTTCTTTATTTCAATCATTTAGATACCTCCCTTGGGCTCGAGAACTTTGAAATCAAAACTCTCGTGAGTTTATCAAAAATAACACTAAGGATTACAACAACTGTTGTCCAAGCAAACATCTCATCTGTAATCAAATAAAACTTAGTTTCCCATATGCTATTTCCAATGGATGGAAGTGCACGGCAGATAACCTCTGCTGCTATTCCAGCTTTCCAACATAGCCCCAAACCGGAACCGATAGCAGAAAAGTTATATGGGGCAATACTGTGAATATAGATATGTTTGACCTTTTCAATAGTTGTCATACCATATACTTGTGCCATTGATAGTAATCCGCCATCCACATTCTTAAGACCTGTTGTGAGATTGCTCCAAACTATTGGTGTTACCATCAACACACAGATAATCACAGGGACAAAATTCTTATCAGACCAGATAAGAGCAAGTATGATAAATGAAGCAACTGGAGTTGCCTTAACAACGCTTATTGCAGGTCTAATAAATGTCTCAAAGAAAGGAAATCTATAAGTTAAAACAGATAGCACTACCGAGAGTACATATCCGAGCAAGAAGCCACCCAAGATTCTCAATATGGAGAAAAGAATTGTCTCCCAGAAAGTTAATTTGCAACACATTCTTCCAAGAGCCAAAAGCACTCTGTAAGGTGAAGCGAACAACAGTTCTTCATTTATAGCCAGTGCTAGCACTTCCCATATAGATAGCCAAATTATGGCTACTATTAGATATTTAATTATTTTATTTGCCGTAGTAGAAGTTTTCATCTGGTAATTTTCCTCCAGTTGAAGCTGGATTTGCATCAAAGAGAACTTTGTAAAATCCTTCAACCATAGATTTCATTTCGTTGCCTGTAGCATAAATAATATTGCATCTTGGAAGAGCACTCTTGGCAACACCTGCCGCAGGAACAATTCCTAATTCAGAAATCAAATTTGCTGTCTCATCAATCTTAGATTCATCATTTACAAGACCAATTGAATTCTCATAATCCGCTAAAAGTGATGCCACTGCATCGGGATTTTTCTGAAGAAAATCACTGTTTGCCACAAGACATCCCATTGCAATTTTAGTACCTTCAAATTCAGTGCTCAAAACTGCATCTTTCCACGCGTCCTCAAGAGAAAATGCGACTTTCATATCTGCATTTTTTGCAATGAGCGCAGTAACAGTTGGCTCTGGTAACAGAACTACATCTGCTGCTCCAGTTGCGGCAAATGCCACAAGGTCATTGTGATTGGTATATGTAAAATCAAATTTTACATCCTCTCCTGGTTTTAAACCATTTGCCACTAAAATATAATTTAAAATATATTCAGGAGTTGATCCCTGACCACTGACATAAATTGTCTTTCCCTTTAAATCAGCAACACTCTTAATATTTGTATCCTTAGATAGAACATATAAAACACAACCAGTATTGAGCGCTAATAGCTTTACCTTTCCACCAGTCTTGTTATAGAGTGTTGCGGCAGCATTTGTTGGCAATGCAGCAACATCATATTCTCCGGTCACAAGTTTTCCTGTAATTTCATCTGGACCAGCACACACTTCATAATTGTAATTCTTTAACATATATGCCATGCCCATACCAGTTGGGCCCTGCAACGTTGCGATATTTACTGTAGGTTTAGATGATTTTGGCATCTTTGTACAACCAAAGAGACAGGATATCAAAACAAGACAAATTAAAACTGATAATATTTTTTTCATAGATATAACCTCCAGGGACTATTTCGTTGTACAAACAGCCTTAGCAGATACGCCATTTACTCTACCAATTTTTCCTGAAAGAGCATTGATAACATCAATTGGCGCATCAATAGCTACACTAATAACATTTACATTCTTTTCAGCATATGGAAGGCCCATGCGCCCAATGATATATTCACTATACTCGTGAAGTATTTCATTTACCTTTGGAGCAGAGGCTACATCCTCCACAATGATTCCAAGAACTGCCACTCTCTTATCCATCCGAATTCCTCCTTTCAAGACAAAATGGGTTACGCAAAAATTGCGCAACCCATCATCATTTTTATTAAAAATGCTTTAAAGCTTTCGCCTCAAGATATACTTTCAGCGTCAGGTTTACGCATATTTATTTGTAATTAAATTGTTAATCTGCTTTCTTATCGGCAAGATAGATAGCCCAATACATAACGCCAACAAGAACAGCCCCACCAATAATATTACCGATTGTTACAGGGATTAGATTGTTGATAAAGAAATTACCCCAAGTAAGTCCCTCAACTGTAGTGCCAGTAGCCTGTGCAGCAAATAGGCCTGCAGGCACATAATACATATTGGCAATACTATGCTCGAAACCTGCAAGAACAAACAACATGATTGGAAGATAAATAGCAGCGAGTTTTCCGCCAACTGATTTGGCTGCGAAACTCATCCATACTGCAATACAAACAAGGAAGTTACAAGCGATGCCCTTCAAGATTGCTTGACCAAAAGACAAAGTAGCCTTTCCAGTTGCCACTTTTATTGTTGTTGCTGCAAGAGCGCCACCAAAGAGATCGAACTGACCTGAGTAGCAAGCAATGAGAGCAATAAGAATAGAGCCTACGAAATTTCCTAGATATACGATAATCCAGTTTTTTAACATAGCACTACACTTAACATCCCCTGTAAGCACAGGGACAATAATTAGATTGTTTCCTGTAAAAAGTTCAGAACCTGCAACGAGAACCATCAAAAGACCTACCGGGAAAATACAAGCTCCAACAAGTTTAGCAGCACTCGCGTTCTCAATTGTGCAAGAGGCTGTATTGGCTCCAACTGCTGCAAGAGCAATAAACATTCCTGCAAGTATTCCGAGAAGGAATAATTTATATGGCTTATTACTCGCCTTGGCTTTGCCTATACCAATAACATTATTAGCCACTTCTGCTGGTGTAAACATAATATACATATGTCCTTTCTGCTTAACATAGATTCATTATACCACCAACTACGTATTATGGAAATAATACTTTCTTATAAAGAAGTCTACAATATCATCATAGTTCTTCTTGACGGTATCTGGTTCACCAGGTAAACATACAACGAGTGCAGGCATTCTGCCCTCGCATTTACAATACTCATCCTTCAGTGCCACCAAAATGATATTGTTGTCACAATTTTCAGTGGAACCATATGCAATAATACCTGGTTCCCTAATGGAATCAACGAAGGATGCCATACTTTCCTCTGCTCCAGTCGCAGTACTCATCGTCACAATTAAAATGTCACTCTGGCCAACAAAATCTACAATTGCATTATCTATTGCTTCTTGACCATCCGCAATCATATCAACACCATATACATTCGCACCTGTCTCTTCAGCAAGAGCTTGGAGCATCATACTATTTGAGTCGCGCCTCTGATTTTCACCAGGCGTTTCAAATGGTGTGACAAGTTCAGTTCCAGTAGATAAAATGGTCACATATGGTTTAACCCAAACATTTACCATCATATTGCCACTTGCAGCAAGTGTGCCAACATCTTCAGGTGTTATTCTGTGACCTTTTTTCAAATCAGTCCCACTAATATCCTCTGCAAGATATCTACCCACTGCTTGAAAAGCAAGTAGACTATCTGTCTTCCATGCTCCTCCATCATAGTATGGTATTAATGCATCCAAAAGATCTTTTAATGTCTTCGTAGTTTCCATAGTGGATTACCTCGTACATTTTTTAAAAATGGGCCCCGAAACCGGGGCCCAATGTTTATTTTACTTTACTGTCTTGGATCTGTCTACATAGTGAGTATGTAAAACCTCATGAGCAATATGGCTATTTGGTTTTTCAAAATACTCTGAGTAAACAACATTCATACCAGAATTGTGGTGTGACTTTCTCTCAGGAAGATCAAGATCCTCTTGATAGAGAACGCCTGCACGAAGGCCCTTAACATCAACTGTCTCACGAACCCAGTTAGGCTGGATTGGCTGACCGCCGCCGTTAATACATCCACCTGGGCAGCACATAATTTCGATGAAGTGATAATTCTTCTCGCCAGCACGAACAGCCTCAAGTACCTTCTTAGCATTATCAAGACCAGATGCGACAGCAACGTTGAGTGTAAGATCACCAACTGTATAAGAAGCTTCCTTGATACCTTCCATACCACGAACTTCTTTATACTCTATATTTGCATTTTCCTGTCCTGAAAGAACATCAACTGCTGTACGGAGAGCAGCCTCCATTACGCCACCAGTTGCGCCAAAGATAACAGCAGCACCTGTACCTTCACCAAGAGGTGAATCAAATTCCTCATCAGGAAGCTGATCCCACTGGAGGCCAGCACGCTTAATCATCTTAACAAGTTCACGGGTTGTAAGTGCATAATCAACATCAGGAAGGCCTGCTGCCTGCATCTCGTCACGACCAACCTCGAACTTCTTAGCTGTACAAGGCATAATTGATACGGAAACGATTTCCTTAGGAACGATATTATTTCTCTTAGCCCACCATGTCTTGAGTGCAGCGCCGAACATTTGCTGTGGTGACTTACATGTTGAAAGGTTAGGAAGGAAGTCTGGGAAATAATGTTCACAGTACTTAATCCAACCTGGTGAACAAGAAGTGATCATTGGAAGAACACCGCCGTTTTGTACGCGATCGATAAGTTCTGTGCCCTCTTCCATAATTGTGAGATCGGCAGTGAAGTTTGTATCAAATACCTTATCAAATCCGAGTCTATGAAGAGCCGCAACCATCTTGCCCTTACCCATTGTTCCGATTGGCTTACCAAATCCCTCTGCAATTGCTGCACGAACTGCAGGAGCAGTTTGAACAACAACTATCTTAGATGGATCGTTGATTGCAGCAAACACTTCATTAATCTGATCCTTTTCTGTCAAAGCGCCAACCGGGCATGCCTCGATGCACTGTCCGCAGTTTACGCAAGATACATCAGCAAGCTCAAGTTCAAAAGCGCAACCGATGCTTGTATCAAATCCTCTATGGTTTGCACCGATAACTCCAGTTTGGCTACGGCAAGCTGCTACGCAGCGACGACAGAGAATACACTTTGAGTTATCACGAACGATTGAAGGCGAACTAACATCAAGAACTGACTCAGTCTTCTCACCCTGATACTTATCAAAGTCTACACCAAAATTGCGAGCAAGTGTCTGGAGTTCGCAATTTTCTGAACGATCACATGAGAGACATGAGCAATTATGGTTAGACATAATGAGCTCGATTGTTCTCTTGCGAGACTTTAGAACGCGTTCTGAATTTGTCAAAATTGTCATACCTTCTGATACTGGCATAACACATGAAGCAACGAGTGTCTTAGCACCAACTACTTCTACAACACAGATACGGCAAGCACCGATTTCGTTCTTTTTCTTCATGTAGCAAAGTGTTGGGATTTCAATTCCAATTGTCCTTGCTGCTTCAAGAATTGTTGTACCTGCTGGTACACTCAAAGGTGTACCATTTATTGTAATATTAATCATATCCATAAAGCACACCCTCCATTAATCTTTAGAAATCGCATCAAATGCACAATTCTGCATACAAACGCTACACTTTACGCACTTGTCATGATCAATTACATGTGGCTCCTTAACTGTTCCAGTAATAGCATTAGCTGGGCAATTTCTAGCACACTTAGTACAACCTACACACTTCTCAGGGTCGATTGTAAATGTAAGAAGTTGGCGGCATACATGTGATGGGCACTTCTTTTCCTTAATATGTGCTTCGTATTCATTTCTGAAATAACGAAGTGTTGAAAGTACAGGATTTGGAGCTGTCTGTCCAAGACCACAAAGTGAGTTGTCCTTGATATGAGCAGCGAGTGCCTCGAGCTCATCTATATCTTCAAGCTCTCCCTCGCCATTTGTAATCTTTTCAAGAAGCTCATAGAGTCTCTTGGTTCCGATACGGCATGGTGTACATTTACCACAGGACTCATCAACTGTGAAGTCGAGGAAGAACTTAGCAATATCTACCATACAGTTATCTTCATCCATTACAATAAGTCCGCCTGAACCCATCATTGAGCCGATAGCGATAAGGTTATCATAATCGATTTCAACATCAAAATGTTCAGCAGGGATACATCCACCTGATGGACCACCTGTCTGAGCAGCCTTAAACTTCTTACCGTTTGGAATACCCCCACCGATATTTTCAACAACTGTACGAAGTGTCGTTCCCATAGGAACCTCTACAAGACCGGTGTTGTTAATTTTACCACCAAGAGCGAATACCTTAGTACCCTTAGATCTCTCAGTACCCATTGATGAGAACCAATCAGCACCCTTGAGAATAATCTGGGCAACATTTGCATATGTCTCAACATTGTTAAGAATTGTTGGGCTCTCGAAAAGTCCCTTAACTGCTGGGAATGGTGGACGTGGGCGTGGCTCACCGCGCTTACCTTCGATAGAAGTCATAAGAGCTGTTTCCTCACCGCATACAAATGCGCCAGCGCCAAGACGGATACCAATATCAAAGCAGAAATCTGTACCCATAATGTTATCGCCAAGAAGGCCGTATTCATGAGCCTGTGCGATAGCAATATTAAGTCTCTTAACAGCTACAGGATACTCTGCACGTACATAGATATAACCTTGAGTTGCGCCAATTGCGAAACCAGCAATTGTCATAGCCTCAAGGAGTGCATGAGGATCGCCTTCCAAAACCGAACGATCCATGAATGCACCTGGGTCGCCTTCGTCGGCGTTACAGCATACATATTTCTGTGGAGCTTGGTTTGCTGCTGCGAATGACCATTTTTTACCTGTTGGGAATCCAGCACCGCCACGTCCACGAAGACCTGATGCAAGCATTACATCTATTACATCATTTGAAGTCATTGATGTAATTACTTTGTTAAGTGCTGCATAACCATCACGTGCAATATATTCATCAATATTTTCCGGATCGATAATACCGCAGTTACGAAGAGCGATTCTCTCCTGAAGTTTATAGAATGTTGTATCCTCAAGTGAATTTACAGGAACATCCTTTTCCTTGAGCAAGAAATCAGTTACTATCTGTCCACCGAGTATATGCTCCTCGTAAACGCGAGCAGCCTTCTCAGCATCCATTTTAACATAAGTAATTCTAGGCTTACCTGGCTGAATAATCTCAACTATAGGTTCATACTGGCACATACCTATACAACCAACCTGACCTACAGTAACATTAGCATTGCCTGTAGCCTTCTCTTTAAATGTGTCAAATACTGGCATAGCACCAGCTGCAATACCACAAGTTGCAAGACCGACCAAAACTCTTATCTTAGAAGGATCGGAGGATTCAAAAACTCTGGCATTAACATCAGCTTTTATTGCTTGTAACTCAGCCCATGTTTTCATACTCTGTCTCCTCCTTATCGTACGTTCTATACTTATCAATGATTTCTTCAACATCTGCTGCTTTGAGACGTCCATAAACATCATCATTTATCATCATTACAGGCGCGAGTCCGCAAGCGCCTACGCAACGACAAGCTTCAATTGAGAACAATCCATCCTCTGTGCATTCACCTGGCTGAATTCCAAGGATATCGCACAACTTTGTTAGAACCTCATATGATCCCTTTACATAGCACGCTGTGCCAAGGCAAACACTGATTCTAAACTTGCCCTTTGGTGATAGATTAAACATTGAATAGAATGTTGCTACACCAAATACTTCTTCTGCTGGAATACCAAGCTTGCTAGCAATCATAATCTGTACTTCTTGTGGAAGGTATCCATAAATATCCTGTGCTTGCTGCATAATAGGCATAAGACAACCTTTCTCACCGCGAAGTTCTGCTATTACTGCGTCAAGTTTTGCTTCTTGCTCCGATGTCCCATTAAAAGGTACGGAGCTCATTTTCTTTTTCACAATAACACGCCTCCTTCATTTATTATTGTTCCCTTTTATGATACCATACCGGCATTATATGAATGAATTGTTTTTTTGTCTAAAAACAAAACTTCATTTACTTTAATATAATATATTTAAACTTTTTGTACATTATGCCCTAATTTGTTCCAATTTGGACAACCAATAGCAAAGTATACATGTTCATAAAAAACAGATTTTTTTAGATTTGTTTGCTATATTCTTTACACCACAACTTATTTGCACTATAATTTTTATGTCTAAAACGGATTTACCATTGGAGGTAAGAACATGGCAATTGTAAAAACAACTGGCACGTATAAATCAACGTGCAAAGCATACGACATCGACATTTTCTATGCCGTATGGAAGGACGATAAAGTAAAGAAGCCAATTGGTATTCTCCAGCTCACACATGGTTGGGCTGAGTATATCGAGCGTTACGAAGAGATGGCTGAATATATGGCTAAGGCTGGTTACATCGTATGTGGCCAGGACCACTTGGGACACGGAAAAACTTGTGGTCTTGCCAATAGAGGTGTATATCCTCCTAAGGCTGGCAAGTGGATGGTAGAGGATATGCATACCCTCCGCAAGATTATGCAGAAGCAGTATCCTAAGCTTCCATATATGCTCTATGGACATAGCCTCGGCTCACTCATGACCCGTACTTATATTTCTAAGTACGGCAAAGGTCTCAAGGCTTGCGTAATCTGCGGCACAGTTCCAATTCCTAGATTTGCATATCTTCTCAATCCTATTTTCTATACCGCAGCAAAATTCATCTGTAACTTCGATAAGGAAGTTAAGAAGAACGAAGCTAAATTTGCAGAGAATCCTATCTCAGAAGAGATTACAAGCAACAAGATGGATCTTATGGGCAAGCTCACAACTTCTTGGCTCTCATATGATTACAACAACCGTTACACATATTTCAACAATCCTTATACAACACTTATTATCTCAACTACACTTCTTGATATGTTCCCAGCAACACTAAACGCTGGTAAGTTCGGTTGGGCAAAGCGTGTACCTCGCGACCTTCCAATACTTGTTGTATCTGGTAAGGCTGACCTCGCTGGTGCATATACGCTCGGTCCTCGTGAGGCTTATAAGAAACTCAAGAGAAGTGGCCACAAAGTTAAAATGAAACTCTATCATGGCAAACACGAGATTCATAACGAGGGCAAGATTAAGGATAAGGTTCTAAAGGATCAGCTTGATTTCTATAACAAGCACAATCCTCTTTACAAGAAGAAATAAGAAATAAAAAAAGACCCGCTCGATGAGCGGGTCTTAATTTTATCAATTATTCTTTATTTGCCTTGAGAGCCTTATATACAACTGCTGCAAGAGCACCACCTGCGAGAGGTGCAAGAATGAATACCCAGAGGCAAGCAATAGGAGCAGTGTTACCAGAAATTGCAGCGATGAGTGCAGGACCAAAGCTACGAGCTGGGTTTACAGATGTTCCTGTAAGGCCGATGCCAAGGATATGTACGAGTGTAAGTGTGAAGCCGATTACAACACCAGCGAAGGAGCCGTGGCCAGCCTTCTCATCTGTTACACCAAGAATAGTGAGAACGAAGATGAATGTGAGAACAAGCTCAACGAGGAGGCCTGCAACAGCGCTGCCGTTTACACCAGCAAGACCATTTGTGCCAAGACCGCCAGTCATGTCTTTTACTCCACCAAGTGAGAAGATACCAAGGAGAAGAGCAGAACCTGCTGTTGCACCAAGGCACTGAGAAATAACATAACCGATGAAATCTTTTACTGTCATACCACCTGAAAGCAAAACGCCAAGTGAAACAGCTGGGTTGATGTGGCAACCAGAGATATTACCTACACAATAAGCCATACCTACGATTGTAAGACCAAATGCAAGAGCGGTAAGGATATATCCGCCGCCAGCAGCCGCATCACAGCCTACGAGCATTGCAGTACCGCAACCGAGGAAAACGAGTGTAAATGTGCCGATAAATTCAGCAATGTACTTTTTCATTTGTATTACCTCTTTCTTAATAATATATACAAATTAATTTTACTACTACGAAATAAAAAATACTATATAATTTTAACCTTTTTTGGTCATAAATTGCTTTGCTACTGCTGTTCCCACTTTGAATGGAACAGGACGCAAATCTTTATCCGCCTCTTTTAACATTTCACGGATATTTATATGCTGTGGACAATGCTGTTCACACTTGCCACATTCAACGCACTGAGTTGCAAATCCAGGTTCTTTTCTCGTTCCAATTACCTGGGCATAATTAAAGCGCGCCGACATCTTTTTATCGAGATACATAAGGTTGTAATAATAAAAAATCGTTGGGATATCAACGCCCTTAGGACATGGCATACAATAGCGACAACCAGTGCATCCAACCTTTTCTTTCGCATGGATAATTCGCTTAACTTCTGCAATTACGCCAAAGTCATCCTCTGTAAATGAGCCAACCTCTGCATCAGATGCGATTCGGATATTTTCCTCAACCATTTCCATTGAGTTCATACCAGACAATACGCAAGTTACACCAGGCTGATCCCAGAGCCAACGAAGACCCCACTCAGCAGGACTATAGTCTGGTCTGCTCTTCTTCATAACAGTCTCTGCATCATCTGGCAAATTAACAAGTTTACCACCGCGCAGAGGCTCCATGATAATTACAGGAATACCTTTTTCTGCTGCTGTCTCGAGGCCCAGACGACCTGCCTGAGTGGTTTCATCGAGATAGTTATATTGAATCTGGCAGAAATCCCAATCATATGCATCAAGTATACGAAGGAACATTGCAGAATCTCCATGATATGAGAAACCGATATTCTTGATACTTCCATCCGCCTTATGTCTTGCAATCCAGTCCTCGATTCCGAGAGATTTTAAATTTTCCCACTCGGTTATCTCTGTGAACATATGCATGAGATAATAATCTATATGGTCTGTCTGCAATCTTTTCAGTTCCTCATTGAAAGTCTTCTCAATTTGGCCCTCACTATGCATGAGATATTGAGGAAGTTTTGTAGCTATTTTAACCTTGTCACGTACATTGTTATTCGCGAGGATTTTGCCGAGACACTCTTCACTTCCAGAGTACAAATATGCTGTATCTAGGTAGTTTACGCCATGCTCAATAGCATACATAACCTCTTTTTCTGCCTTGGCATAATCTATGGATCCACCCTTTTTAGTGAATCGCATACAGCCGTATCCCAGTTGAGAAATCTCTACGCCATTTTTGTCTTTCCTGTACTTCATTTTTATTCCCCTTTCGAGAATTCGCAACCGCAATAGTCTTGCCTGTAAAGGTTATATACTTTACTAAGTTCTATAGAACGCTTGTATCCTTCCTTTTTCTTGAAGTCTGAAGGCAGCCACATAGTACGTAGCTGCGTGCTTATCTCCTCTCCAATCTCATTTAGGAGAGGTGCATCTTTATACGGACTAACTGACAGAGTTGAACAGAAGTATTCAAATCCATTCTGTTCTGCGAGATCTGCCGTAAATTGCAACCGCTGTCGGTAGCAAATATGGCAGCGCTCGCCACATTCAGGCTCACTCTCATGACCCTCCACCAAATCAAGAAATGATTGGTGGTCATAATCGCAGTCCATAAATTTGACTTTATTATCCGTACCCTCATTTATCTGAGCAATCAGAGAGAGCTGTACTTCTTTTCTATGCATATATTCCTCATCTGGATAAATAGATGGATTGTAATATAGCACAGTTATATCAAAATAATCATTGAGATAAGTGATTACATAGGATGAACACGGTCCGCAGCAGCTATGTAGTAGCAATGTCGGTCTATGATCGAGTCCCGATATAACCTTATCCAGTTCTAGTTGATAATTCATTTGTTATATGCCTCGAGTAATTTCTCTGTCTTTTCAATAACAGCATCACGGAGTTCCTTTGGCTCTTTTACGACCATAGAATCTCCATACTGCATAATCCATGCTGCAAGGCCCGTAACAATTGCATCCGCAGCAATCGTAAAAGTATCATCTGTACGTGCTATAACGCGTACATCTTCGCCAAATCTATCTCTTATGATATCCCACGCATCATTCTTGCACTCGAGAATAATTCTATCAGGTGTGCCAGAGAACATATTGAATACCTTGGAGATATAATCAGCTGCATCAAAATGATTCTTGTAGTCAGATACCTCTGACAGAGGTCTACCTCTATCGTTTAGAATCGTAACCTTCTTGATTTTATCAATTCTGAGATGCATGAGATTGTTATACTTCGCGTTATTACAAACTAGATAATAATGATCCTGTACCCAGAGTAGAGCATATGGAGTTACATTATAAATATGTTCCTCATTGCGAGGTCTCTCTCCTGCTTCTATGCAGCGTTTTATATAGTGTACGCAAACCTTTTTATTGGCCTGCACAGCACGTGACAGAGCATCGATATTATAATAAACAGTCTCATTGACATTCTTATTTCTATGGTCAATATATACCTGTTGCAATCTCAGTGATTCACGCTGATACTTAGACATACTATGCTCAATTTTACAGATAAGATCCTCAGTCTTGGACTCAGTGATAAACTGAGCAGATTGTACTGCGTCAATCAGCAGTCTTGCTTCAGCCAACTGAAAGTCGCGCTCGCCGAGATAATATCCCTTAGCAGGGGCAGGATTCTTGACGATATCATAGCCCTTATCGATTAGCAAATCGATATCGCTATATATCGCTTTTCTCTCCGCTGATAGGCCACACCTATTCAGCTCGTTCATTATCTGCCCTGCTGTCAGCGGATGCTCCTCATCGCTCAGCTCGCGCAAAATATCGATAATCGCAAGGATTTTTTCCTTAGATCCTCCATTGCCTGCCATATCATCGCCTCCAGGACCATTGTACCATAAATGGGACAACGAATAAACCCCCTTGAAAACGAGCGAGCAATCTGCTAAAATATGCAAGCAATTAAATATATGCGCGGGTATGGTGAAATTGGCAAACACGCTAGACTTAGGATCTAGTGGAGTGATCCTTGCAGGTTCAAGTCCTGTTACCCGCACCAAAAAATAAGGCTACAACCGACCGGTTGTAGCCTTATTGTTATATTCTTCCAAAAATCTTTATCAACAGGAAAAGGATGTCCCTCACGGGGCATCCTTCTTTTTTACAATTTTTTGTAGCCAATTTCATTTTCTCTTCGTATAAAGAAGTGTAAGACATCTTGAAAGGAGAATTTATCATGAAAGAACTCAATGAAAAAGAATTAAACGAAGTAAACGGTGGAGTAGATCCAGCAGGATCAGATTTAAACGGTTGGCAAGATTTCCTCAAAAAGATAGGCAAGGGAATTAAAAATATTACAAAGCCAGTAGTAAAGTCTAGTGGTCCTCTTAACCCAGCAATTGATAATAAAGATATTCCAACAGATGAAGAAACATGGTTAGGTTAATAAGAATACTATTTGATATTTAAAGGAGATAATTATTATGTCAGAGTTGAATGAAAAAGATTTAAACGAAGTAGTAGGTGG
>JAZUJK010000012.1:0-36146 GCA_045642705.1 Acutalibacteraceae bacterium | reverse complement strand
TCTGTAGCTCAGTTGGTAGAGCAGAGGACTGAAAATCCTCGTGTCGTTGGTTCGATTCCGACCGGAAGCACCATAAATGCGGATTTAGCTCATCTGGTAGAGCGCCACCTTGCCAAGGTGGAGGTAGCGGGTTCGAGCCCCGTAATCCGCTCCATCTATTAGAACTTACAGGTTGCTGTAAGTTCTTTTTTTATGTATAATTATCACCAGGTGATTTTATGAAAATAGAAAAACTTAGAACCAAGAATGACAGTGGCGAAAACACTGTAGACTCAATCGTTCTAATCGCCGGTCTCGGTGTAGAAGGCGATAAAAAAGCCAAGGGCGGAGACAGACAGTTAACTCTTGCCGATGAAGCAAGTATCATAGCCTATCGCTCTGATAACAGTGGCCTATGCGTGCATAGATTTATGCCAAATGTTTCAACAAGTGGTATTGATTATAGCAACCTCTCCTGTGGCGACCAATTTAAAATTGGCGATGTACTAATTGAGATTAGTTCAACAGAGAAAAAATGCTTCCCTGAATGTCACTTTGTAATGGAAAATAAAGTATGTGATATCAAGCACTCCTGTGCTTTTGCCAAGATACTTATTGGCGGCGAAATATCCGTAGGAGATGAAATAGTTGAAATCTAATTTTAAAGCTCGTGCAGCAACTAAAATTGTTGATGCAAGAACTAAAAAGACATATGTAAGCAATAAAAAGAAAAAGAGGAAGGACACAGAAGTCACTTCCTCATCAGATAGCAAGAGAATAGAGCAATATAATACTCAAGTTGTCTGGACAGATCAACCAAATACTAAGTACACGCGTACAAAATATGACTGGCTCTTCATTCCTCTTTCTTGGTTTATTGTAATCGGTGCGATTTTCTGGATGGTAGCACTAACAGATAACATCCTTCTCTATATACTCGCATTCATTTTGCTTTTATTTGGTCTATATTGTCTGCTACTTCGTACGCATTTTAAGAAATTTAAAAGAAGAAAACTTACCTACGAAGTAACTGAGACAGATATCAATATCATCTATACAACTCGCAAGGATGTCGAAGTAAGACAGCTTTCACTTGAAGCAGTAAGATATGTTGCTTATTCCGTTCGCAAGAATGGTGTCGGCACAATCTATTTCAATTTCCCTAACAATTACCTAGATATCTTCAAATTGGTTTTTGCAAATTCTGGCCTCGGAAGATTTGACGATCACATCTTCGTTTTCTTTGAGATTGATGATGCTGAAGAATTTCTTGAGAAATATATCAAGCCAAATGTAAATCCGAATGCAATTTACGAGCAGATATAGAGATATAGTATTATAAATACTATAAACTCATTCCTGCTCCAGGAGTACGGCTCTCGTAAATGATGCCTCCAGGCCCTCGGCCTTGATAGGCAGAGCCACGAGATAGTACTCTCCGTCGTGCGGCACGCGGGACAGGTCAAGGTTCTCAAGGAGAACTGTCCCAGCTGAGAGAAGCGCACGATGACAGGCAGCCTCATTATTGCCGCCAAGAGCTATCTTGTCATAGCCAAGTAGCTCATACTCCAGTGCGGCAACATCCTCGGCTGCCCCACCAAAGAACACAGAATCATCCTGTGTTCTAAGTATCACTCTTGTAGGATGCTTAGGAAAAACCCGCTCCACCATCTCACCAGTTATTGGACCAGGTGGCAATGTAACAACAGTTACAGGACCCATGAATCGGTCAAGCGGAATATCGTTTATTGTCGCCTCGCTCTGCAGAAAGTGGAGCGGGGCATCTATATGTGTTCCGGCATGAGGAGTAGCATAGATAGCTGATAGATTATATAAGTCACCCATATCCATGCTGCGTATCTGTTGAATCCTAGTTTCTGGATCACCCTCATATACTGGTGTTGTGATAAGATCACGAGAGATATCAATAATTTTCATTGCCTATTATCCCCTTCAGCCATGAATTTCCATCTAATCCTTTTGTGATATTTTGAGTCAAATCACCGAAAAGTGAACCTATCACACTAGAAATTGTTGAACTGATTGTTGTTGTAAATGTTGATTTAAATGCAGGATGTGTATTAGGTACCTCCTTGAAAAGATAACTCAAAAGTTCCTGCTTGAACTCCTCTGAATTCATATCTGAAACCTCAGAATTTTGAGGAATTTCAAACGCCTCTGTGGCAATCTTTTTCATATCGAAAATCATAGAAATTGAGCCCGTTTTTCCAGAGGAAATTGTGAGCTTCATAACATCTATTTTTCCCGTAACCATAGTAAAATCGATTGATTTATCTGGACCGGTTAGAGATGCAGCAGTAGCAACAATAACATTGCGAGAATTAACGAGCATTTTAATCTCAACGGTTTCAATTCCTGCTTTCTCAAGACTTGCTGCCATACCGCTAACATAAGAATCAATTGTATCCCTATATTTTTCTGCCACAAGTTCTGTTGCAAAGCCTGCTTTTAGATCTTTTACAGTAAACTTCAATATAACAGCGTCGCCACTTGCAGATACTGTACCAGTCTCTGCAGCAACACCCGTTAGGGTGAGCTCTTCACGTGCTCCAACTTTTATTAAATCTTCAAATTTTACTTTTTCACCACCACTTTGCTCTGCTGGCGCAGGCTTCTGTGGTGTTTTTTCTTGCTTTGCAAAATCAAATTTTTTCCAGCCACTATTTAGCTGATTTATCCTCATACATTGGAGATCCTTGGATGTTATCATCTCCATATTGAGTATGGATCCATCCACATCTGAAATATCCATAGTTGTCTTAAATGCAGCGCCATTTATGAGAATCTTGGAGGTGAGATCAAGATTTCTGAGGTATTCATTCATTGCACTTGGATCTACACTTTTTAAGAAATCAGAAGTCTTGATATTCGTATCAAGTTTTCCCTTGAGTTCAAGCGCTTTTACATTTCTATTGAGTCTAGATACATTCTTGGATACAACAAGTCCTGCATAGGCAGAGTCAGACATAACAAGCTGAGCAAAATCACGTGGAATTGCCAATGCTAAAATAGAAATTGTAACTGCTAAAATAGAAATTATTATGATTACTATGTACTTCTTTTTCATTTTAGGCTTAGTCTCTTCCATAAAAACGCCTCCTCTTAAAATCTAGCCATATTCTACCATATTATATGATAAAAATAAATCTCTCAAACAAATGTTTGCATTTTGGCAATTGCTGTGATATACTCTACTTGAACATTTGTGCTTCTATTTCACGAAAGGAGTCGTTTTATGGAACTTGACAATTTAAATGACACCCAACGCAAGATTTACGAATATCTATTGGACCGCTCTCGCAAGACAGCAGTCCCTGCATCTGTCAGAGAGATTGGTGCCGCAGTAGGCCTTAAATCAACATCTTCTGTACAGGCTAACCTCAATGCACTCGATGAAGCTGGCTTCATAACAAGGGATCCACTTCTCAAGCGTTCTATCCGACTAAATGTTCAGGACGACGCTAAAAAATTCATTGAAATCCCTCTTGTCGGAACAGTTGCAGCCGGAACACCTATTCTTGCTGCTGAGCAGATTGAGTCATATATCCCATTTGCTGGCAATATTTCTTCTGACAAGACGCTCTTCGCTCTCAAGGTTCATGGCGAAAGTATGATAAATGCAGGCATTCTCGATGGCGACATTATCATAGTTGAGCAGACACCAGAAGCACGCAATGGTGAAATGGTAGTTGCTCTCATTGATGATGAGGCAACAGTTAAGACCTTCTATAAGGAAGAAGACCACTTCCGTCTACAGCCAGAGAATGATTTCATGGATCCTATTATCTGCGACGAACTAATTATTTTAGGAAAAGTTGCAGGACTCATGAGATATTATTGATTTAGATAATAAAAAAGAGACCCTTCACAGGGTCTCTTTTATTTTATTCATCATAGAAAAGTGGAGTTGAGAAATATCTCTCTGCTGTATCTGGAAGAATTGTAACAACTGTCTTTCCAGGACCAAGCTGTTTTGCAAGCTTCAGTGCTGCTGCAACATTTGTACCACTTGATATTCCGCAGAAGATTCCTTCTTTTCTAGCAAGATCACGGGATGTCTTGAGCGCAATCTCATCAGATACAACGAAAATATCGCTATAAATATTCTGATTTAAAATTGCTGGGATAATACCGTCACCGATACCCATTTGGATGTGAGTTGAAACTGTACCGCCTGCAAGTATTGCTGCATTCTGAGGTTCAACTGCCCAAATCGTGATATCTGGATACATTGATTTTAAAACTTCACCAACACCTGTGATTGTACCGCCTGTACCAATACCAGAACAGAAACCATCGATTGGCTTTCCAACCTGCTCCATAATTTCAAGAGCAGTATGACGCTTGTGAACACCTACATTGTTAGGGTTTTCAAACTGCTGAGGGATGAAAACATGAGGATTTTCTTCTCTCATCTTATATGCAAGTTTAATACAGTTATCGATACATTTTCCAATGTCACCATCATCATGTACGAGTTCAATCTCGGCACCATAGTGGTGGCATATTTTTCTGCGTTCCTCTGATACAGAGTCAGGCATAATAATTATTGTGTGATATCCTTTTACAGCGCCAACAAGAGCAAGACCGATACCCTGGTTTCCGCTTGTAGGCTCTACAATGATTGAATCCTCATCGAGAATGCCCTCTTTTTCAGCTGCAAGAATCATCTCAAGTGCTGTACGAGTTTTGATACTACCGCCAACATTTAGGCCCTCATATTTTACAAGTACTTCTGCACTTGTATTTGGATCAACCATTCTCTCCGACAAACGAATAACAGGAGTCTGTCCCATAGCGTCGAGAACATTGTTATATATCATTAGAATGCTACCTTCTCTGCAATATAATCTCTGAGTTCTGAAATTGGAATACGAACCTGCTCCATAGTATCACGATCACGAACAGTAACAGCGTTATCTGCTGGTGTATTCTCATCGCCAACTGTTTCAAAGTCAACAGTTACACAGAATGGAGTTCCAATCTCGTCTTCACGACGATAACGCTTACCAATTGAACCAGCATCGTCATAATCTACAACGAAATCTTTTGCAAGTTCTTTATATACTTCCATAGCCTTGTCTGAAAGCTTCTTAGAAAGAGGAAGAACTGCTACTTTAAATGGTGCAATTGCTGGATGGAAGTGCATAACAACACGTGTGTCATTCTTCTCAGCATCTACAACTTCCTCATCGTAAGCCTCAACAAGAAGTGACAAGAAGAGACGCTCTACACCGAGTGATGGCTCGATAACATAAGGAACATATCTCTCGTTTGTCTCTGGATCAAAATATGACAAATCCTTGCCAGATGTATTGATATGCTGAGTGAGGTCATAGTCTGTTCTATCTGCAACGCCCCAGAGTTCGCCCCAACCGAATGGGAATAGATACTCAAAGTCTGTTGTTGCCTTAGAATAGAAGCAAAGTTCCTCTGGGTCGTGGTCGCGAAGGCGAAGATTCTCTGGCTTCATGCCGAGAGAATATAGCCAGTCACGGCAGAATGCACGCCAGTAATCAAACCATTCAAGGTCAGTGCCTGGCTTGCAGAAGAACTCAAGTTCCATCTGCTCGAATTCACGTACACGGAAGATGAAGTTACCTGGTGTAATCTCATTACGGAATGATTTACCAACCTGAGCTATACCAAATGGAACCTTACGTCTTGTTGTACGCTGAACATTTGCAAAGTTTACGAAGATACCCTGTGCTGTTTCAGGACGGAGGTAAATCTCATTCTTGGAATCCTCTGTTACGCCCTGGAAAGTCTTGAACATCAAGTTAAACTTGCGTATATCTGTAAAATCATGAGCTCCACAATCAGGACAAGCAATAGAATGCTCGCGGATGTAGTTCATAAGTTCCTCGTCAGAGAAACCAGCAGGATTGTCTGAGAGACCGTTCTCTGCTACATAATCCTCAATAAGTTTGTCTGCTCTATGTCTTGTATGACACTGCTTACAATCCATAAGAGGATCTGAGAATCCAGCAAGATGGCCAGATGCTACCCATGTCTGAGGGTTCATAAGAATTGCAGCATCAAGGCCTACGTTGTACTCGTTTTCCTGGATAAATTTCTTTCTCCAAGCATCCTTGATATTCTGCTTCATCTCTGCACCAAGTGGGCCATAGTCCCATGTGTTTGCAAGGCCGCCGTAGATTTCAGATCCGGCATAGACGAAACCACGGTTCTTACAAAGTGCTACGATTTTTTCCATTGTCTTTTCTGTGTTTACCATTATTTTCTCCTTCCGCGCAAATGGCTTTTGCGCAAAGCAATTATTACTGATAAGTAACGTAGAAAATATTAATATATTACATTTTAAAAGTCAATTGATTTGTATAGTAACTTATGATAGAATTTCATTCGTTCAACGAAAACTAATTAGTAGGAGAGAGTTATGTCTACAATTGCTGCTATTTCAACACCTAATGCCGCTGGCGGTATAGGCATAGTTAAAATATCTGGACCGGACGCAACTGCTGTTGCGGACCGTGTCTTTTCATGCGTAGGTCACTCCACACTCTCCTCTCTTCCAGGATACAGTGTACGATTTGGCCATGTCCATGATGGAGACAAGGAGCTGGATCAAGCAGTTGCTATCGTATATAAGGCACCTAAAAGCTATACGGGTGAGGATGTTGTAGAACTCCAATGCCATGGCGGACTATATCTTATGCAACAGATACTTCGTCTTTGCTTACAAAATGGTGCAATTCCAGCAGAGCCAGGTGAATTCACAAAACGTGCATTCCTAAATGGCAAAATGGATCTCACGGAAGCCGAATCCGTTATGACACTTATCTCTGCCCATGGCAGACAGGCAGCAGATGCTGCTTTCAATACGCTCGAGGGTACATTGTCACGAGAGATTAAAGAAATTGCAGATGTATTTATTGGAGCATCTGCTCATATGGCTGCATGGGTTGACTATCCAGACGAAGATATAGAAGATTTAGATTTTATGTCACTCAGAGAAAACTTTGTAGGTGCTAGAGAAAAGCTAAATTCACTAATAGATAAATTTGATGCTGGTCAAGCAATCACAGAAGGTGTTGAGACTGTAATTGTTGGTAAACCAAATGTTGGAAAATCGACTCTTATGAATCTCCTCCTTCAAAAGAACAGATCAATTGTTACAGAGATTGCTGGAACAACAAGAGATATTGTTGAAGAAACCGCAAGAATAGGCAATATTGTTCTTCGCCTCTCCGATACTGCTGGTATTCGTGAGTCGGATGATGTTGTTGAATCAATTGGTATTGAATATGCTAGGACCAAGCTCCAGCATTCCGCTCTCATTCTCGCAGTAGTTGATGCCAGTGCGCCTCTTGATGATGAGGATAGAGCGATTCTTGCAGCATGTGAGGGCAAGCCTTCCATCTGCATTCTCAATAAAGCAGATTTAGGACTCGTTCTAACTGACTCGGATGTATCACCATTCGTAAGCCACGTCCTTACGCTCTCTGCCAAGGACCCTGCTGCTTTCGATATTTTAAAAGAATGCCTCGAAAATATTCTCGGCACAGCAGATTTTGATCCATCATCTGCAATGCTTATCAATGAGCGTCAACTCTCCTGTTGCCAGAGAGCACTTGTCTGTATCGATGAGGCAATAAATGCAATAGATCTCGGCCTCACAATGGATGCTGTAAATGTATCTGTTGATGCGGCTATTGAACCACTGCTTGAACTCACAGGTGAGCGAGTTTCAGAAGCAGTTGTAAATGAAGTATTTTCTAAATTCTGTGTAGGTAAGTAAGTTATGAAGTATTTTGCAAAGGAATATGATGTGGCTGTAATAGGTGCAGGCCACGCCGGTATAGAAGCAGCACTTGCTGCTGCTCGTATGGGCGCAAACACCTGCATATTTACAATATCTGCCGATTGGGTTGGCAACATGCCTTGCAACCCATCAATCGGCGGATCTTCTAAAGGTCACCTCGTTCGCGAAATTGATGCGCTCGGCGGAGAGATGGGCCTTGCTGCGGATTACAATATGATCCAGAGCAGGATGCTCGGCCTCGGCAAGGGCCCAGCAATTCATAGCCCTCGCGCACAGATTGATAGAAGAAATTACTCAGCTTACATGAAAAATGTAATTGAATCTACAGAGAATCTTGAGATGCGTCAAGCAGAAATTGTTGATTTGAAACAATGTGAAAATGGTCTCTGGGAATTGACTACAAAACTCGAAGCAATTTATCATGCCAAGGCTGTAATCCTCGCAACAGGTACATTTCTCGGCGGTATGGTATATGTTGGAGATGTATCTTATGCCAGCGGACCAGATGGTCTCTTCCCTGCCACCGACTTGTCAATTGCTCTAAATAAACTTGGCGTAAAGACAAGAAGGTTTAAAACTGGCACACCTTCTAGAGTTAATAAGAGAACAATAAATTTCGAAAAACTTGAGGTGCAAGAGGCCGATGAAAAGCTCGTACGTTTTTCCCATGATAAGAGCTTCACACCTGAAAATAAAACTGTCTGCCATATCACATATACAAATGCAGACACCCATAAAGTGATCTTGGACAACCTGGATCGCTCCCCTCTCTACAATGGTTCTATTGAGGGAATTGGCCCTAGATATTGTCCAAGCATAGAATCCAAAATAATGACATTTAGAGACAAAGAAAGACATCAAGTTTTCATTGAACCTTGTGGTCTTAACACCCAGGAAATGTATTTACAAGGTCTTTCCTCCTCTCTGCCTGAGGATGTACAGCTCAAGTTCCTACGTACTATTCCAGGTCTAGAAAATGTAGAAGTTATACGTACAGCCTATGCTATTGAATATGATTGCATAGATCCCCTATCCCTAAAAGCAAGCCTCGAATTCCTTGATTTCCCTGGTCTATTTGGAGCAGGACAGTTCAATGGATCCTCAGGATATGAGGAAGCCGCTGCCCAAGGAATCATGGCAGGAATAAACGCTGTGCTTAAAATCCGTGGTGAAGAACCTTTCATTTTAGATAGAGCATCTTCATATATTGGAACTCTAATTGACGACCTTGTTACTAAGGGTTGCCAAGATCCATACAGAATGATGACTTCACGTTCTGAATATAGACTTATCATCCGCCAGGATAATGCGGACCTCCGTCTTACAGAGTATGGATATAAATATGGTCTAGTATCAAAAGCAAGATATGATGAAGTCTTAGAGAAAAAGGAACTCATTGAAAAGGAACTTGAGAGAGTAAAGAATGTTACAATTCCTCCTTCAGATGAGATAAACAACCTTCTTGTTTCACGTGAAACATCTCCTCTTAAAACGGGTACTAAACTTGTTGAACTAATTAGACGACCTCAACTTGGATATTATGACCTGGCACCATTTGATAAGACAAGACCTGAACTTCCTGATGAAGTATGTGAGGAAGTAGAGATAGAAGCGAAGTACGAAGGCTATATCAAGAGACAGCAAGCACAAATAAGTGAGATGCGTCGCTTGGAAGGCAAGAAGCTTCCAGAGGACTTTGATTACAATAATATTATTGGCCTCAGACTAGAGGCACGCGAAAAGTTAAATCTTATAAAACCCGCAAGCGTAGGACAGGCTAGCAGAATCTCTGGCGTCAGCCCAGCTGATATATCTGTTCTCCTAATTTATCTAGAAAAGGAGAAAATCTAATGATAGACAGAGAATTATTAAAAAATCGAGCTGCAGATATTGGAATATCTCTCGATGATATTGCACTTGATAGATTTGATAAATATGCAGAGCTTCTTGTTGATTGGAATGAAAAAATTAACCTCACTGCTATAACTGAGCCAGATGAAATCGTTGAAAAGCATTTCATAGATAGCCTTGCATTTCTAAAATATCATCCGCTATCAGCGGGGGATAAGATTATTGATGTGGGAACTGGTGCTGGCTTTCCTGGGCTTGTTCTTCTAATTGCATGTCCAGATATTAATCTCACCCTACTTGATAGCACCAATAAGAAACTGCTAGTAATTCAAAATATTTTGGACGAAATTGGTCTTTCTGCAAATATAGTTCATATGAGAGCAGAGGATGCAGGACACGATCCTGCACACCGAGAGCAATATGATATTGCAACCGCAAGAGCAGTATCCAATCTCCGTGACCTCTCAGAATATTGCATTCCTTTTGTTAGAACAGGTGGATATTTCATCTCAATGAAAGGTGCAGATGCAAGAGGGGAACTCGATATTGCAACAAATGCTATTTCAGAACTAGGTGGCAAAGTATCCGCTTTTGAAGCATATGAATTACCTGGATGCGGAGAGCGTGCAATAATAACAATTGAAAAAATATCATCCACCAAGGATAAATATCCTAGACCAAAAGGCCAGATGACAAAGCGACCACTTTAAACAATATTAAACAAATAGCCGTATGTTTCACGTGAAACATACGGCTATTTTAATATATTTCAACCGAAAAGTCCTATTTAACCCCTTTTATTATATTAGTATATGTGATAATATATTTTCATTAAATTTGCTAATTCCAAACAAAGGAGGCACTTTTATGGCAAAAACAATATCAATTGTAAACCAAAAAGGTGGTGTAGGTAAAACAACAACAGCTGTTAACCTTATCGCTGCCATTGGCTCGCATGATAAAAAAGTGTTACTAGTTGATATAGATCCTCAGGGAAATACAACCAGTGGCTTTGGTATTGATAAACGTTCTCTCAGATATTCTTCTTATGATGTTCTCATAAATGGAGTAAATCCTAAGGACGTAATCATCACAACAAAGTTCAAGGGTGTAGATGTATTGCCAAGCAATATGAACCTTGCAGGTGCTGAACTGGAACTTGTTGATATGAAAAAGAGAGAGTCCAGACTTAAGAATTCTCTTCTTGTTCTATATAACGATTATGACTATATCTTCATAGATTGTCCGCCTTCACTTGGACTGATTACGTTAAACGCTTTATGCGCAAGCGATACTCTTATCATTCCTATTCAGTGCGAATACTATGCACTGGAAGGCCTTACCCAACTTATGTCTACAGTACGTCAGATCAAGCGTCTCTATAATCCTATGCTTGATCTCGAAGGTGTAGTACTCACAATGTATGATGGTAGACTTAATCTTACTCAGCAGGTTGTAGCTGAGGTAAAGAAGTTCTTCCCTAAAAAGGTATATTCTTCAGTAATCCCAAGAAATGTAAGACTTTCCGAAGCACCAAGCTTTGGTATGCCTATTATGTACTATGACAAGAATTCAAAAGGAAGTCTTGCTTATGAAAACCTTGCTAAGGAATTCATCAAGCAAAACAGAAGGGGGTAAATCATAATGGCAAACGCTAAAAAAGGTGGCCTCGGCCGTGGTCTCGATGCTCTCTTTTTAGATAATACAGTAGATGATATTTCTGTTAGCGGTACTGTTACATTAAAGCTCAATGAGATTGAGCCTAATAAAGAGCAGCCTCGTAAAACATTTGATGAGAAAGCCCTTAATGAACTCGCATCAAGTATCGAACGCAATGGTGTTTTACAGCCACTTCTTGTTCGACCAATGACTGATGGTTCATATCAGCTTGTAGCAGGTGAGCGTCGTTGGCGCGCATCCCGCATCGCTGGACTTACAGAAGTACCAGTTGTAATCAAGGAAATGTCAGATGAGCAGGCAATGGAAATTGCGCTCATCGAAAACTTACAGCGTGAGGACCTCAATCCGATAGAAGAAGCAGAAGGACTTCAGCTTCTCATCGAGAGATACAACCTCACGCAGGAAGAAGCAGCTGCGCGCGTTGGACGCTCACGCCCAGCAATCGCAAATGCACTTCGTCTTCTCAATCTCCCAGAGAACGTTCGTGATCTTGCCAAGACTGGCAAGATTTCAGCAGGTCATGCCCGTGCACTCCTCGGTTTTGAAAAAGAGGAGGACATGGTAAAAACTGCTGCTGAGATTCAAAAGAACGATCTCTCTGTTCGTGATGTAGAAAAACTTGCTAAACAATCACAGACGAAGACAGATGCGAAACCTCGTCGCAAGACTCATAATAGAGATACTTTCTATGATGAGGTTGAACTTGCACTCTCTAGCACTCTTGGAAGAAAAGTTAAAGTAATCGTTTCCAAGACTGGCGGAACCCTTGAAATGGAGTTCTTCGATAAAGCAGATCTTGAAAAACTTGCAAAACAACTTGATGCAGAATAAAGGAGATAACATAGAAAATGTTAGACATTAAATTTATTAAAGAAAATCCTGATCTCGTAAAAGAGAATATCAAGAAGAAATTCCAGGATGACAAACTTCCTCTTGTTGATGAAGTAATTGCTCTTGATAATGAAAAGAGAGCAGTTCAGACAAGAGCTGATGAACTTCGTGCTAACCGTAATAAGGTTTCAAAAGAGATAGGAAACCTTATGGCTCAGGGCAAAAAAGACGAAGCTATGGCACTAAAAGAGAAGGTAACATCTCAAGCAGCTGAACTTGATGAACTCTCAAAGCGCCAGGATGAGCTCACAGAAAAAGTAACAAGAATAATGATGCTCATTCCTAATATGATTGATCCTTCTGTTCCAATTGGTCGCGATGATTCTTTCAATGTAGAAGTTGAAAAGTTTGGCGACCCAATAATTCCTGATTTTGATATTCCTTATCATACAGAGATTATGGAATCTTTTGGCGGTATTGATATTGATGCTGCAGGTAGAACATCAGGAAATGGTTTCTATTATCTCCTTGGCGATATTGCTCGTCTTCACAGCGCAATACTCGCTTATGCTCGTGACTTTATGATAGAAAAGGGATTCACATATTGTATCCCTCCATTTATGATTCATGGAAATGTTGTAGAAGGCGTTATGAGCCAAAGCGACATGGAAGGTATGATGTATAAAATTGAGGGAGAGGATCTCTATCTCATCGGTACATCAGAGCATTCAATGATTGGTAAATTCATCAATCAGATTATTCCTGAAAAGTCTCTTCCTCAGACTCTCACTAGCTATTCACCTTGTTTCAGAAAAGAAAAGGGTGCACATGGCATAGAGGAACGTGGTGTATATAGAATTCACCAGTTCGAGAAGCAGGAAATGATCGTTGTCTGCAAGCCAGAGGATTCTATGGAGTGGTATGAAAAGATGTGGCGCTTCTCTGTTGAATTATTTAGAAGCATGGACATCCCTGTTCGTCAACTCGAATGCTGTTCTGGCGACCTCGCAGATTTAAAGGTTAAATCATGCGATATCGAAGCATGGTCACCAAGACAGAAAAAATATTTCGAAGTATGCTCTTGCTCCAATCTCTCAGATGCTCAAGCTCGCAGACTTAAAATGCGTGTTAAGGGTGAGGACGGCAATATGTATCTTCCTCATACACTCAATAATACTGTTGTTGCTCCTCCTAGAATGCTTATCGCATTCCTCGAGAACAATCTCCAGGCTGACGGTACAGTTCTTATTCCAGAAGTACTTCGTCCTTATATGGGTGGCAAAGAAAAACTCGTCCCAAACAAATAATAGAAGATAAAAAAAGACCTTGGTTCAACTGAGAACCAAGGTCATTTTTTTATTCTTCTGTCTCTGCAGCCTTTGGCATTATCTTTCCATAGCGAACGCCCTCTGCGTCAGAACGTGGAGCACGTGTTGGTGCTTCCACCTTTTCTGCCTGTGGACGGCCTCCGCGGCCACCGCGATATCCGCCACGATTATTTCCATAGGATTTACGTGGGCTTGTTGGCTTAGCGCCTTCTTCCAATGCAATAATTACTTTTCTATCTGCATCAGAACCTACTGAATATGAAACAACATCATCAATTCCTGCTATTTCTGTATGGATAATTCTTCTCTCAAATGGATTCATAGGATCGAGAGCAATGTTTCTACCATACTTCTTAACCTTAGCAGCTGTACGTCTTGCAATATCCTTTAATGTTGCTTCGCGCTTTTCTCTATAATTTCCAATATTAATAGAAATCTTAGAAAACTCTTCTTCATTCTTAGTTCTATTTGCAACAAGACGAACTAGATACTGAATAGAATCAAGTGTCTCTCCACGTCTACCTATGAGAAGACTATAATCCTCTTCGCAAGTAATAAAGAAAAAGAAGTCCTTGTCGCGCTTCTTAATTTCTACTTTTGTTCCTCCTACACCGATTCCATCAATCAATGAACCAAGATAAGCATAAGCTTTCTTAACATTTTCAGGACACTCATCAAGAGTGATTACCTCAGCTGGAACTTCTGGTTCCTTTGTCTCTTCCGGAGCTTCTTCTTTTGGTGTAGCTTTCTTTTCTGCTGTCTTCTTTGCAGGCTTCTCCTGCTTCTTCTTTGGTGCGGAGCCTTTAGCTGGTTTCTCATCTGGAGCCTCATAGTATGCACGAACTTCAGCTTGTTTTCCGCCGAAAAGACCAAGTACTTTCTTTTCTGGCATAGAAATTATTTCATACTGAACAAATGCATCATTTGGAGCACCAAGAGCGAGAGTGGCAGCTTGCTGTGCTTCTTCTATAGTCGCACCAGTTGCTACTGCGTCTTTTATCATATTAACCTCCAAAATATAAAAACCGCCAATTATGAGTAGACGTTCATAAGCGGCGGTTTAGGTTTCAATTTTTAGGCTTCCTCATTCTTTAGAAGTTCTGTATTTACTTTTACAGATTCTTCTCTTGAACGACGAACATTGGTCTCATCGACCATCATTTTAGCTATAACCTTCTTAGGTTCGTAAACCTTATTAAGGATTATCATCTGTACAAGGCTCAAAATACTATTAATTGCCCAATAGATACCAATACCTATAGGGAATGTATAAGCGAGCCATAGAGACATGAAAGGCATAAATAGAAGCATACAACCCATTGATGCTGTATTAGCTGCATCTGGTGTAGACTTTCTTGTTCTAATAAGGCTATAAACAGATGTGATCATAGCTGCAAGAAAGGCTGCAAGTGGAACGAGTGCATACATTGACTTCCAACCAAACTGAGAAGGTGTAACACCAAGGTCCAAACCAAATGCTTCAAATTTAAAGTTTGTAATAGCATTCCATATATCATCACTGATATTTGGAAGCTTTGCCTTTAATTCTTCTACATGTGTAAGAGCAGCAATTTCATTAAGTCTTATATTTTTACTATTTGCAGAAAATTCTGATGCTGCCTTTGTAAGTGTTGATACTGTGCCTTTGTCGAGTCTGATAATGTATGAAAGTGGCTTATAGATAGCTCCATATAGTCCCATGATAATAGGGAACTGAATAAGCAGGGTACCGCAACCTGCTGTCATTGAGCCATAGCCTTCTTTTTCATAAAATGCCTGGAGTTCTTCGTTAATCTTAACCTGATCTCCAGCATATTTTTTTCTAATTTTTTCAATCTTAGAACGTGTTCTAAGTGTTTTAGCCTGATTCTTTTGCGTACTGATACTACTTGGCAAAATGATAAGTTTTGCAAGTATAGTAAATGCTATAAGAGACAGTGCATAATTATGTCCAAATACTTGGTATAGTAACCAAAGTAACCATCCAAAAGGATAGGAAAATATGTCGTAAAGATTCATTATTTAACCTTCTTTTCTGGGACAGGATCATATCCTCCCGCTGTTAGTGGACTACATCTAATAATTCGCCACAGTGTGAGTAAAGAACCTTTGACGACACCAAAGCGTTCTATAGCAATTAATCCATACTCTGAGCAAGTAGGATAAAACTTACATGTAGGTGGTTTTAATGGCGAAATGTGTTTTCTATAAAATTTGATTATAGAAATGAGAACATTTTTCATAGGATCAATCAATTATTTCAGCTGCTTTCAGCTGTTCTAACATAACCTGTTCGAGTTCTGTGCTTTTCTTAAATCTTGTCTTAACTCTGCAGACAAATACTAAATCATAACCTTGTAGCTTGTCGCCGTATTCCTTATATACATTGTGAAAAGCAGCTCTAATAAGTCTTCTTGACTTATTTCTTGCTACGGCGTTACCAATTTTTTTGCTAGAAGTTATTCCTATACGACAAATTCCCGCACGGTTTTTCATTACATAAACAACCAGTGCAGGATTTGCATATGAGGTACCTCTTTTATAGAGGCGCTTAAAATCATTGTTCTGATTTAAAATTACTACTTCTGACAACGTTACGTCCTCAATTAAACTGTAAGGCTCTTTCTGCCCTTAGCTCTACGACGTGCAAGTACCTTGCGTCCGTTTCTATCAGACATTCTAGATCTGAAGCCATGAACTTTGCTTCTCTGACGTTTCTTTGGCTGGAATGTTCTTTTCATTATTCTTCCCTCCGTTCATTCGAACTCTGCAAGTGCTTATTATATATATTAATACTTATAATGTCAAGAATTTTATAACAAACAACTTTTTCAACAATCCTTTCTAATATTGTTGAAAACTTTTACATTTTATGATAAAATTTCTTAGTTAATATGTATTTTATATTTAATATTATATATATCTATATTATAGTTATTAAATAAAGGGGCGAAATTTATGGATTCTTATTCAGATGTTTGGGAACTTGTAAAAGAATACTGCAAATCAAAAGTAACAGACACTATTTATACATTATGGCTTGAGCCACTTTCTCTTGTTTCTTTTGATGATAATAAGATTGTTCTTCTCACAAGTGAATTTAAAGCAAACATAGTTAAAACTAAATTTATGGATCTCTTAAATGAAGCTATTGAAGCAACAATGGGTTTCCAAGTTGAGATAGAAATTATCACCGAAACTTCTAAAAAGGAAGAAAAGGAACAACTAGTAACTGATTCCACAACTTCTTATAACAATTACGAACTTTCTTTTGATAATTTCATCGTTGGATCTTCCAATAAATTTGCTTATGCAGCAGCTCAAGCAGTAGCTACTACTCCTGGACAAGCATATAACCCTTTATTTATCTATGGTAATTCAGGACTTGGTAAAACTCACTTACTTAATGCTATATGCTTAGAAATTAAGAAAAATAATCCTAGCAGCAAAATTATTTATACGCGCGGCGAAGATTTTACCAATGAACTTGTACAGTCTCTTGAACGTAAAACAATGCCTGCTTTTCACGACAAATATAGAACAGCAGACATTCTTCTTGTAGATGATATTCAATTTATTGCAGGTAAGACACAGACACAGGAAGAATTCTTCCATACATTTAATGCTCTTACACAAGAAAATAAACAAATTGTATTGACATCTGATAGACCACCAAAAGAAATTGCTCTTCTTGAAGATCGTATTAAAACAAGATTTGAATGGGGTCTTCTTGCTGATATTCAGCCACCTGATATTGAAACAAGAATGGCAATTATTAAAAACAAAGCTGAACATCTTAATTTTGAATTACCTGATGATGTTGTTCAATATATTGCAGAAAAGATTAAAAACAATGTAAGACAACTAGAAGGTGCTGTTAAAAAATTAAATGCTCTCTGTACAATAAGTGGTCATGATCCATCAATAATTCTTGCACAAAAAGCAATAAAAGATATTTTATCTGACAATCAACCTATTCCTGTTACTATCGATAAAATACTAAATGAAGTTGCTAGAACATATGGAACTTCCGTAGATAATATTTTATCTGATAAACGAAATGCCAATATTTCAAAAGCTCGTCAAGCAGCTATGTATATTGTCAGAGAAGTTACTTCTCTATCAATGGAAAATATTGGAGAAAAATTTGGCGGAAAACATCATTCAACAGTTATTTATAACATAAAAGAATGTGAAAAAGAGATGGAAACTAATCCATCAGTAAAAGCCACAATTCAAGGAATTATAAATAATGTCAGAGATAATACATAAAGTTTTTAACACTTTCATTGTTAATTAACATAAGGTTTTAAACAATTTTAACATCTCAAAAAAAGTTTTTATTATTTTCAACTTTTTTTGATAATTATTTAGATATTCTAAAAAATCAAATTTTTCTTTTATTTATAAGAAAAAATTAACTTTTTAAGAGTTTTGACCGACTCTAATACTATTACTAAAAAAATATATATTGTTAATACATAAATATATTGGAGGTTAAAAAATGAAAATAGTTTGTAACACAGAACTTTTATCAGAAGCTTGCCAAAATGTTCAAAGAGTAGTTTCTACTAAAACTTCTATTCCAGCTATTGAAGGTATCTTGCTTAAAGCATTAGGTAATGAACTTATGCTTACAGGATATGATCTTGAAGTTGGAATTAATACGAGCATTGAAGCAAAAGTAGAGGAAGCAGGAAGCATTATTTTAAATGCTCGTATTTTATGTGATATTTTACGTAAACTTCCTGCAGAAACAGTAAGAATAGAGGCAGATGAGAGACAACTTTGCGTTATTAAATGCGGAGAAGTTGAATATAAAATTGTTGGTATTGCTGCTGATGAATATCCAGAGCTTCCAACAGTTACAGGTGGATATCCAATTATTATTGAAAGCGATATTTTAAATAATATGGTTAAACAGACAATTTTTGCTGTATCTAAGAATGATACAAAAATTGTTCATACAGGTATTAAATTTGAAATTTCACGTGGCCATATAAAACTTATTGCTGTTGATGGATTCCGTCTTGCTATTCGTACAGAAGAAATTAAATATACTGGCGAAGATATGACATTTATTGTTCCAGCTAAAACTCTTAATGAAGTTATTAAATTAATTGAGAATGCTGATGTTATTTCAATGAATGTTGCAAAGCGTCATATTACTTTTGAAATTGGTAATTATAGTTTCATTTCAAGACTTCTTGATGGAGAATTTCTTGATTATAATGCAGCTATTCCAAAGAGCCTCACAACTGAGGTAAAAGTTAATACTAAGATGTTTATAGATAGTATTGAGAGAACAAGTCTTCTTATTACAGATAGACTAAAGAGTCCTCTCCGCTGCGTATTTGATGAAAATCTTATTAAGATTTCAACAGTAACAAGCCTTGGTACAGCAAATGATAAACTTATGTGCCAGACAGAAGGAAATAGGGTAGAAATAGGATTTAATAACATCTTTTTACTTGATGCTCTTAAGGCATGCAATATTGATGATGTAAAAATTACACTTAATGGTCCTCTTTCTCCAATTACTATTGTTCCACCAGAGGGAGATAGTTTCTTATTCCTTGTTCTTCCAGTAAGACTTAAAAATGAAAATTAAAAATATAAATGTAAAAGTAGCACAGAAAAAAGTTGAAGAAGTATATATAAATACTCCTTTTATTACTCTTGATAGTGCGTTAAAACTTGTAGGAATAGCTGGTACTGGTGGACAGGCCAAATTTCTTATAAAAGATAATTTAATAAAGGTAAATGGTGAAGTCTGTGAAGTTTTAAGAAAAAAACTTTATGAAGGCGACAAATTTACTTTTGAGGATACAGAGTTTGTAATTAAAAATTCATAAGGAAAGAACGAAATGAAGGTAAATTCTCTTGAAATTCAAAATTTCAGAAACATAGAGAATATAAAAATAGAGCCATGTGACACTGTAAATATTATTTACGGTGAAAATGCGCAAGGAAAAACAAATTTACTTGAAGCATTATGGCTTTTTACTGGATGTAGATCTTTTCGTGGTGCAAAGGAAAAGGAGTATCTAAAATTTGATACTGATTTTGCACGTTTGGATATTAATTTTTCAGATAATCGTTTATCTCATGAGGCTTCAATTATTTTAGGAGATAAAAAAAAGACAGTTTTAGATGGTGTTGAACATGCATCAAGTTCTGTCTTTTTCGGAGAATTTCTTGGAATAATATTTGCTCCTCAACATCTCGGACTTGTTAAGGGTGGACCGATAGAGCGCAGAAAATTTATAAATATGGCTCTATGCCAATTGCGTCCAAAATATTCAAATGTATTAACAAATTACAATAAAATTTTAGAGGAGAGAAATGCTCTTCTAAAAGATATTACTTATCATAGTGAGCTCTATGACACTCTTGATATATGGGATGAAAAACTCAGTTTCTATAGTGCGACAATAATCAATCAGAGACTGAAATATTTAGAGGAATTAAGTCCATTTCTTGATGATATTTACAATGGAATTTCCAGTGGAAAAGAAAAGATATCATTGTTTTATGATTCTCCAATAGATGTGAGAGATAAAACGGTTGAAGAACAGAGTGAAATCATTTTTACAGAGCTAAAAAATGCTCGTGCAAGTGATATTAGAGAAGGTTCAACAAGCATTGGTCCTCATAGAGATGATATTCTAATTAGTCTTGATAGTTTACCTGTTAAGAATTTCGGTTCTCAAGGCCAGCAGCGTTCATGTGCACTTGCACTTAAACTTGCTGAGGCTGCTGTCATAAAGAAAGTATCAGGAAAACAACCGATTGCTTTCTTAGATGATGTAATGAGTGAACTCGATACAAGTAGGCAGGACTATATTTTAAATCATATTGATGGTTGGCAAGTATTTATAACATGTTGTGATCCATCATCCATATTAAAATCTAAAACCGGTAAGGTTTTTGAGATAGAGGGAGGAAAATTATGTTCCTCCACTTAGGACAGGATACTGTTATTAAAACGGATGATATTATAGGTATTTTTGATATCGATAATACTACTGTGTCCAAGGCGACGAGAGATTATCTCGCACACGCGTCTAGAAATAATCAGGTAGTAAATGTATCAATGGAATTACCTAAATCATTTATAATTTGTAAAAATAATGAAAATGGAGAAGAGAGAGTTTATATTTCTCAATTATCTCCAATAACATTGGTTAAACGCTTTTCCGAAGGCATTTAGTATATGGAGGGTTGTAGTTTGGATATTGAAGAGAAAGAGCTTGCATTGGAAGAGGAAATTGGCGAATTTGATGATGTCGATTCAATGGATACTCTTGTAACAGAAGAATATGGTGCGGATCAGATCCAAGTACTTGAAGGATTAGAGGCAGTTAGAAAACGTCCTGGTATGTATATTGGATCAACTGGACCAAAAGGACTTCATCATCTGGTTTATGAAATTGTTGATAACTCGATAGATGAAGCATTAGCAGGTTATTGTACACATATTGAAGTTAATATGTTACCAGACGATGTTATCGAAGTAATTGATAACGGTCGTGGTATTCCTGTTGGTATAAATGAAAAGTATGGAATATCTTCTGTAACTGTTGTACTTACAGTACTTCACGCAGGTGGTAAGTTTGGTGGATCTGGATATAAAGTATCTGGAGGCCTTCATGGCGTTGGTTCATCAGTAGTAAATGCACTTGCTGAATGGTTTGAGGTAGAAGTATCTCAGGATGGTCATGTTCATTATCAGAGATTTGAAATAGGTGAACCTGTTGAGCCACTTAAGATAATTGGTGATACGGATAAGACCGGTACAACAATCAGATTTAAAGCAAATAAGGAAATTTTCCAAGAGACTACAACTTATGAGTTTGACATTTTGGAAAAACGTCTTCGCGAGCAGGCATTCTTAAATGCTGGTCTCAAGATTACACTTACAGATCTTCGTGACAATCCAGAGCGCGAAGAGCCAGAAGTATATTGCTACGAAGGCGGTATTACTGAATTTGTAAACTTCATTAATAATAAACGTGGATTTACTCCTCTCCACGACTCTCCAATTTCATTTAAAGCTGTAAAGGGCGATAGAGAAGTAGATATTTCTCTTATGTACAACGATAGCTATAACGAAATCCTCTATTCTTATGCTAACAACGTTCGTACAATCGATGGCGGTACTCATGAAGCTGGATTTAAGACAGCTCTCACAAGAGTATTTAATGATTATGGCAAGAAATATAATATTTTAAAGGATAGCGACAAGAAATTGTCCGGTGATGATGTTCGTGAGGGCATGATCGCTGTCATTTCTGTAAAACTTACAGAGGCTGAATTTGAAGGACAGACTAAGGGTAAACTCGGTAACACTGATATTACACCTCTCGTTTCCAAGACTGTTTATGACAAGCTCATGGAATATTTCGAGGAAAATCCTTCTGTTGCAAGAGCTATCTACAATAAAGCACTTGAAGCATCGAGAGCAAGAGAAGCAGCAAGAAAAGCAAGAGATCTTGCTCGTCGTAAGACTGCTCTTGAGGGAAATTCACTTCCAGGAAAACTTGCAGATTGTCTTGATAAGGGCGCAGAACTTACAGAACTCTACATAGTAGAGGGTGATTCTGCGGGCGGTTCTGCAAAAGAGGGACGTGAGCGTCAATATCAGGCAATTCTCCCACTTTGGGGCAAGATGCTTAATGTTGAAAAAGCTAGACTTGATAAGGTTATTGGCAATGATAAATTGACACCAGTTGTAACAGCACTCGGAACAGGAATCGGCGAGGACTTTGATATTGAAAAGCTTCGCTATAACAAGATTGTTATCATGTCCGATGCCGATGTCGACGGTGCTCATATTCAGACATTGCTTCTTACATTCTTCTTCCGCTATATGAGACCTCTCATTGAGGAAGGACATGTTTATATTGCTCAGCCACCACTTTATAAGTTGAGTAAGGGTAAGAAATCAGAATATGCTTTCTCAGATGAAGAAAGAGATCAAAAGATTGAAGAGCTCGGTGGAAATTGTGACATCCAGAGATATAAGGGTCTTGGTGAAATGGACGCAGAACAGCTCTGGGAAACAACAATGGATCCTAAAACTCGTATCATGAAACTCGTACATCTTGAGGATGCAATGGTAGCTGATGAAACATTCTCAATTCTGATGGGCGATAAAGTAGAGCCACGTCGTGAATTTATTGAAAAGAACGCGAAATACGTTCAAAATCTTGATATTTAAGGAGGGGTGATAAGATGGCAAAAATTAGTTCAGAAGTTCAGAAGCAAAAAGAACAAGAATTCCGTGAAAATCTGGAAAATACAAAAGTTGTCACAGTAGATCTCGATGCAGAGATGCGTAAATCATTCCTCGACTATTCAATGTCAGTAATTATTTCACGTGCTCTTCCTGATGTTAGAGATGGTTTGAAGCCAGTACATAGAAGAATTATCTATACTATGCATGAAAATGGCTTAACACCTGATAAAGCATACAGAAAATGTGCAGATACTGTTGGTGCTGTACTTGGACGTTATCATCCACATGGTGATGCATCTGTATATGATGCAATGGTTCGTCTTGCACAGAATTTCTCTATGCGTTACACACTCGTAGATGGACATGGTAACTTCGGTTCTATCGATGGAGACCCACCTGCTGCATACCGTTATACTGAGTCTAAAATGAGCAGACTTTCAGTTCGTATGCTTCAGGATATTGATAAGGATACAGTAGATTTCGTTCCAAACTATGACGATCGTCTCAAGGAGCCAACTGTTTTACCAGTTCGTTTTCCTAACCTCCTTGTAAATGGTTCAATGGGTATTGCAGTTGGTATGGCAACTAACATACCACCTCACAATCTATCTGAGGTTATCAATGGCATGTGTGCAATAATTGATAATCCTGATATTGAACTCGCAGAACTTATGGAGCATATTCCAGGTCCTGACTTCCCAACATCAGGTATTATCATGGGCCGTTCTGGTATCCGCGCTGCTTATGCAACAGGACGTGGAAAAATTACAGTTCGTGCTCGTACAGAAATAGTTGAAAAGGCAAATGGCCGTTTCGAAATTAAAGTTACAGAGATTCCATATGGTGTAAATAAGGCTCGCCTTATCGAATCAATTGCAGATCTCGTAAAAGAGAAGAGAATCGATGGCATTGCAGATGTAAATGATTATTCATCCAGACATGGAATGTATATTTCAATCGATCTCAAGCGTGATGCTAATCCTAATGTTATTCTCAATCAGTTGTTCCAATATACACAGCTTCAGACATCATTTGGTGTAATCAATCTCTGTATTGTAGATGGACAGCCTAAGATTTTAACACTCAAGGAATATCTCACAGAGTTTATTAATTTCCAGAAGGATATTGTTACTCGTCGTACAAAATTTGAACTTGGCAAGGCACTTGAGCGTGCTCATATCTTAGAAGGTCTTGCAAAAGCTATCGATATTGTTGACGATATCATTGATACAATCCGTCATTGTAAGGGTGGCCAAGCAGAAGCGAAGCTTGCCATCATGGAAAAATTCGGTTTCGATGAGCCACAGGCTCAGGCAATCGTAGCATTCCGTCTTGGACAACTTGCTGGTCTTGAAATTCAAAAGATTATGGATGAACTCGATTCTATCCATGAAAGAATTGCTGAGTATGAGGCACTCCTTGCTGATGAGAGCAAGATGATGGCTCTCATCAAGGAAGAATCTCTTGCAATTGCTGATAAATTTGGTGATGAGAGACGTACAGAAATCTGTAACGTATCTGGTGAAGTTGATATTGAGGATCTCATTCCTGAGGAATCAGTTGTAATGACTCTTACTAATATGGGTTATGTAAAGCGTATGCCAACTACTGAGTATCAGACTCAGCACCGCGGTGGTCGTGGTATTTCTGGTATGACTCAGAAAGAGGATGATATTACAGAGTTCATGTTTACATGCTCATCACATGACCATGTTATGTTCTTCACTAATCTCGGTCGTACATATAGACTGAAAGGATATGAGATTCCAGAAGCTTCTCGTCAGAGCAAGGGTACGAATATTGTAAATATTCTTCCACTTATGCCAGGTGAAAAAGTTTCTTCAATGCTTCGTGTTCCTGAAATCGAGGGTGAAGAGTATCTCTGCATGATGACCAAGAAGGGTATTATCAAGCGTACACCTCTTGTTGATTATAAGAATGTTAGAAAGTCTGGTCTTATTGCAATCAATCTTGATGAAGACGATGAACTTTCATGGGTTAAGCTTACAAGTGGTAATGATGATCTTCTTGTTGCAACTAAGGAAGGTATGAGCATTAGATTCCATGAGACAGATGCTCGTACACTTGGTAGAACAGCACGTGGTGTTAAATCAATTACACTGAAGAAGGCTGATGATGAGGTTGTCGGATTTGATGTAATTGATGATGATGCAACTGTTCTTACAGTTTCTGAAACAGGCTTTGGCCGTCGTTCAAATCCTGGAGATTATAAAGTACAGAAGCGTGGCGGTTCTGGTCTTCTCAATTACAGAGTTGAGAAATTTGGTAAGGTTGCAGCAATTCGTGTTGTAAGCGACGAAGATGATCTTATTATGATCTCTGCAAACGGTGTTATCATTCGTATCCCATCAACTGAAGTTAATCTTGTAACTCGTCCAGCCAAGGGCGTTAAGGTTATGAGAATTAAAGAGGACGAGGACAAGGTAATCACATTGTCTGTAATTCGTGAAGAATGGGAAAAGCAGGAGATAGTTGCAGATTCATCTGAGGTTGAAGAAGCAGCCGAAGCCGAAGAATCAGCAACAGAATAAAACAAATAAAAAATAGAGGCCGAAAGGCCTCTATTTTTTTATCTCTTTATGTTGTTTTTATAATACTGTGCAAACTTTGTCTGTATCTTTCCATTCTTTTCCGCTGAGGAGAACGCAAGATTTTGCAAGTGCTGTCATCGCATCAACAAGATGATTATCTATCTTGGTGAGGCGGTTCTGTCTAGATACTACGGATAATTCTGTGCATCCGAGAATAATAGCGTCACAGCCACTTGCTTCGAGCTCCTCTGCGGCACGAAGGATTGTATTTGGATCAATTTCTTTTCCGACTTTTACATCATATATGAGAGACATAATTTTTTCCTGTGTCTCTGGTGATGGGCTCATATATTCGATACCCATTTTTTCTGCAACTGTCTTATAGACTTTTCCCTCTACAGTGCCATCTGTTGCAAGAATTCCAATTTTCTTGAGATCAGGATTTTGCTCTTTTGCGCTATTTAGGGCGTTCTCAATGATATTGAGAACGGGAACAGATACGGCTGCCGCCATCTCATCATAGAAATAGTGAGCAGTATTGCAAGTTACAACTATCAAGTCGCAGCCGAGGCCTTCGAGTTGCTTTACGCCATTGACAAGTTCTGGGAGAGGACTGTCATCTGATTGGCCAAGCAAATATGCTGAACGATCAGGGATATATACGTCGTTATATAGAAAGAATGGTATGTGTGCTTGGTCACAGTCGGCAACAGTTCCACTGACAAGCAAGTCAGTAAAATAAACTGAAGCGAGTGGGCCAACGCCACCTAGTATGCCAAGTTTCTTATAAGACATAGGGACTCTCCTTTCGAGGGGAATTACTGTTTCTTGATATCTCCATATACAGGAGTTGAGGTCTTTTCCATCTTGTAATATTTGCGATATTGATTGAAATATGCGGCAATTACATAGAATCCACGTACGAGACCCATATCAACTTTATAATTTAGAGGATAGCTTACTTTTTTCTCTTTCCAGAGTCTCTTGACTCTCTCGAGGATATCAGCGTGATCCTTAACATATCTTGTGATTATTCCGCGAGGAACAACAGTGAAGAGGTTCTCATTATCAGCAACTACAATTTCATCTGAGAATTCTTTTTCATATACGAGGTCGTCAACTATCCATTTAACTGTATTGAATCCGCTACCTGTTACATAGAAGTTGCTGCGTCCGAGACGAACATTGATTTCAAAGAATTTATATTTGCCATCGCGCTCATCATATTTGAGATCGAAATTGGCAAATCCAGTATATCCTATACTTTCGAGGAATTTCTGAGCATCAGCTACAACATTTTCATCAACTTCGTTGATGATAGCAACAGGGTTGCCTATTGCTGATGGGGTGTGGTCCTCAAGTAATACGTGACCGAAAGATGCGAAACGCACTTTGCTATTTCGGTCACAGTAGCAAGTGAGAACGCGCATGTTGGTATCGTCACCAGGGATACAATCTTGAATCAAGAATTTGTAATCATAACTTGATTCTTCAAGATTATTGAGCATTGTGCGGAGGTCCTCTTCGTTTTCAAAGCGGAAAACCTTTTTCTTACCCTCAAACTTAGCATAGTGATACATTGCTGAGTTTGCACATTTTGCAATAACAGGATATTCAAAAGGAAGATTTAAATCATTTTCCTCGCCACATGTATAAACATAGGTATTAGGATGTGCGATATCGAGTTCATCACATATCTCATAGAACTTGTCCTTTAGAACAATCTTGTTGAGAAGTTCCTCATCGATATATGGAATTATATAATATGGTGATAGTTTATCCTTGTTCTCAATGAGATTGCGAACATACCAGTCACCGCATCCCATAACGATAAGCTTTTTCTTGCCTTCAAATTCTTTTCCAATCTGGATGAGAGTATCAACTAGAACTTCTGCATCATCAAGGCCTGCGAAAACACGATTTTCGCAAATCTTGCTGGCAGAAATAATTTTTGCTTCAAGTCTGCTTACGACAAGAGACTTTACATTATATTCCTCGTGGAAAGAACGAACGAGGCTATATGCGGTGATATCTGCACCAAGAATTACTGGTAAGAAATCTTGCTCTTTAAATTCCATCTAAATAAACCTTCTTTAGAAATAATTAAACATTTTCTTCTCTGAGATCGAGAACGAGCTCAGGGGAATGCTCACCGAGTTTGGTGAGTTTTACACCGGCAGCTTCAAGCATTTTGCGAGAAGCTTTTGTAAGAGGTGTATCAGCATATTTGTCGGAGAGGTATACTACTTCGCTAATGCCAGTTTGAATAATTGCCTTGGCACACTCGTTGCAAGGGAAGAGAGCAACATAGATTTTACAGCCATGGAGATCTCCACCTTCATTATTGAGAATTGCATTGAGTTCGGCATGACATACATAAGGATACTTAGTATCGGTTTCGCAGTCGGCTGTTCTGTCCCATGGGAAGTCATCATCTGAGCAACCGCAAGGGAATCCATTATATCCAACGGACATAATTTTATTGTTTTGATTTACAATGCAAGCGCCAACTTGAGTGTTAGGATCCTTGGATCTCAGAGAAGCAAGTTTTGCGACTCCCATGAAATATTCGTCCCAAGAAATATAGTTATCTCTTTTAGGCATTATTAGCACCTCTACTTATAATCTAATCCTTAAAAAATAATACATATATTTTAACAAAAAAAGGCTGTTCTGTGAAGTAGAACAGCCCTTTTTATTGTAATAAATATCTTAAATTTTATTTCCTACTGTATATCCTTCATAGACAGCATTTGGAATGATTCCGCCGCCATTTGAATCACCGATATTATAGATTTCTTTTACGTCATCTTTTAGTGAATCATAGAGGGAAGTATTAGGTTTATTTCCGACTGACATAACAACTGTGTCTGCAGGAAGTGACTTTTCTTTACCAGCCTTGTCCTTATAAATAACTGTCTTGTCAGTAATGCTTTGAACAGCTGACTCTGTGAAGAGTTTTACACCATGTCCCTTTAAGTGGCTGAGAAGGATAGTCTGATTTGTCTTACCTGTGTTGCCAGCTAGTGTATCTGTCATCTCAAGGATGGCAACATTTTTGCCTTGCTTTTGTAGAAGTTCTGCTGTTTCGCAACCGATAGAACCGCCACCGATTACAACAACATTCTTTCCGGTATTGGCGCCGGCAAGTACATCATTTGCATTGATAGCGCGCTCAGCACCAGGAATCTTGAGCATTGATGGAATAACACCTGTTGCGCAAACAACTGCATCTGCATTCATGTTTAGGATGTCTTCTTTTGAAACCTCTGTGCCAAGATGTACATTTACACCAGTGATTTCAAGCTGACGCTCGAGATATGGTTTGAGGAGTTTGAAGTTCTCTTTGAAAGGTGGCTTGTCGGCAAGGTTCATCTGGCCGCCAACTTCTTTTGCCTTGTCATAAAGGTCAACCTTGTGACCACGGATTGCTGCGATTCTTGCAGCCTCAACACCTGCAACACCAGCACCGATTACTACTACGTGCTTTGATTTCTTAGCAGGAGTGATTGTGTAGTCGTTATCACCACGAGCAAGAACTGGGTTGCTTGAGCAAATTGCTTTGCCACCATGCTGTAGCTGGTGATCGATGCAGTGACCACAACCGATGCATGGTCTAATCTCATCTTCGCGACCTTGTGCATAGAGGTTAACAAGGTCAGGCTGTGCAAGAAGTCCATGACCTACGAAAATGAATTCGCATTCTTTTCTCTTGAGAACCTTTTCTGCTGCTACTGGATTTTGTGCACGTCCACCAGCGATATATGGGATTGTGCTCTTGTGACCAGTCTGAAGGAAAACAGCAACTTTCATTACAGCACTGAGTGCTACTGCCATACAATCTTTATAAGCAGAATCTGGTGCTTCATTCTTGCCAGCTTCACTTGACCATTTACCAGCGAGTACTTCGATTGCATCTACGCCAATCTTTTGGAATTCCTTGAAGTAATACATACCATCAAAGATTGAAATACCAGAATATGTACCGATTTCAATTGCAGGAAGTTTGAGGAGAATAGCGAAATCTGGTCCGCAGAGTTCACGGATTCTCTTGATGATATTAGTATGGAAGCGCATACGATTCTTGCGGCTTCCGCCATATTCGTCCTTACGGATATTAGCAGTCTTGGAAAGGAACTGCTGTCCGAGATAATAACCAACACTGTGGATTTCGATACCATCAAAGCCTGCCTTCTTTGCGCGAAGTGCAGCCTGAGCATATTTTTCCTCAATTTCCTTAATCTCTGGAATTGTGAGTTCACGTGGTGTCTCATTAGCAAGACCCATCATGTATGAGTAAGGCATTGCAACAGCACTTGGTCCTACTGGCTGATCACCAATAATTGGACGACGAGCGCCACGACCTGTGTGAGAAATCTGAAGGAATGCTTTCGCACCACCTTCATGGATTGCGTTTGCAAGGTCGGCCATACCTGGGATGTATTTATCATCATCGATGATAAGCATGCCCTTGGTGTTAAGACCGAGTGGTGTATCAACGCAAGTTACTTCAACGATAATACCGCCAACTCCACCTTTTGCGCGCTCAGCATAGTGGTTAATAGTTGCCTTGTTTACAAAGCCATTGTCTGACTGGCTCATACCCATGGCAGCCATGATTGTTCTGTTGCGAAGTTCCACATTACCTATCTTTGCAGGTGAAAGTAGGTTAGGATACTTTGAATTCATATTATCTCCCCCTTGTTTTTGCCGAAAAAGCTTACTATATAAATTTACTATTTTATATAAATATATGCAATAGGTTTGATTTGTAAAAAAGACCTCCGTCCAAGAAAATTGAACGGAGGTCATGTGTATTTTAATTATTTCATTGCCTCTTCAATAGCAACTGCACATGCAACTGTTGCGCCTACCATTGGGTTGTTACCCATTCCGATAAGTCCCATCATTTCAACATGGGCAGGAACTGAAGATGAACCAGCAAATTGAGCATCTGAATGCATACGACCCATTGTATCAGTCATACCATATGATGCAGGACCAGCTGCCATATTATCTGGGTGAAGAGTACGGCCTGTGCCACCACCAGATGCAACTGAGAAATATTTAACGCCATTCTCAACACACCATTTCTTATATGTGCCAGCAACTGGATGTTGGAAACGAGTTGGGTTAGTTGAGTTACCAGTGATTGAAACACCAACGTTTTCAAGTCTCATAATAGCAACGCCTTCTGGAACATTATCTGCACCATAGCAACGCACCTTAGCGCGGTCGCCATCTGAGTAAGCGATCTCATTTACAATTTTAACTGTCTCTGTATATGGATCAAACTCTGTCTGACAATATGTGAAACCATTGATACGAGAGATGATCATTGCGGCATCCTTGCCGAGCCCATTCAAGATAACCTTGAGAGGTTTTGTTCTAACTTTGTTAGCGTTAAGCGCAATCTTGATTGCGCCTTCTGCAGCTGCAAAGCTCTCGTGTCCAGCGAGGAAGCAGAAGCACTCGGTCTCCTCTGAAAGGAGCATCTTGCCGAGGTTGCCGTGACCGAGACCAACCTTGCGGTTCTCGGCAACAGAGCCAGGGATGCAGAATGACTGGAGACCGATGCCGATTGCAGCTGCTGCATCAGCAGCCTTCGTGCAACCAGTTTTGATTGCAATTGCAGAACCTACTGTGTAAGCCCAAACTGCATTCTCAAAACAAATTGGCTGAGTCTCGCGAACGATTTTATCAATGTCAACACCCTTAGAAAGAGTGATTTCTTTACATTCTTCAATAGAAGAAATGCCATATTCTTTTAGTACGCCATTGATTTTATCAATGCGGCGTTCATAGCTTTCAAATAATGCCATTTTAAAATCCTCCTTCTAATTATTCTTTACGTGGGTCAATATATTTTGCTGCGTCAGCAAAACGTCCATATGTACCCATTGCTTTTTCATAAGCTTCGTTTGGTGTGTCGCCCTTCTTGATGAAGTCTGTCATCTTACCAAGTGATACGAATTCGTAACCGATAACCTGATCGTCCTTATCAAGAGCGATACGAGTTACATAGCCTTCTGCCATCTCGAGGTAACGAACACCCTTAGCCTTAGTACCATACATTGTACCAACCTGAGAGCGGAGACCCTTACCGAGATCTTCAAGTCCAGCACCAACTGACAAACCGTCATCTGAGAATGCAGACTGTGAGCGGCCATATACTATCTGAAGGAAGAGCTCACGCATAGCTGTATTGATAGCATCACATACAAGGTCTGTATTGAGAGCTTCGAGGATTGTCTTGCCAGGAAGAATTTCAGCAGCCATAGCAGCTGAATGTGTCATACCTGAACAACCGATTGTCTCAACGAGAGCTTCTTCGATAATTCCGTTTTTAACGTTGAGTGAGAGTTTGCAAGCGCCCTGCTGAGGAGCACACCAACCCACACCATGTGTGAATGCAGAAATGTCCTTAATTTCGTATGCTTTTACCCATTTTCCTTCTTCAGGAATAGGAGCAGGACCGTGGTTTGGTCCCTTAGCAACAACGCACATGTTTTCAACTTCTGATGTGTAATTCATTTGTCAAAAACTCCTTTCGTGTTTATGTGGGTAATAATATTTACTATAAGATTATACATTAAAAAAAGAGCTTGTCAATTATTTAACAAACTCTTTTTTCATATTTAATTTTCAAACTTTAGATCGATGATTTTAGCCTCAATTACGCCCAAAATCATTGAATATAAATTCTTGCCTTGGGCAATGAATTTATCATTGTTTTCTTGGCGACAGAGCATAGCAAATGCTTCGCCAATATCTGTTGGAATATCGGTGCCACCCTTTCTAACACTGAGATAATAGAATGAGAAAGCAGGGCTGCTCATAACATTATCATATACAGGGTGATTCTTCTCAATAAGTCTCTCATGGAGAGAATTGATTGCAGTTGCTGATAGTTGCTGTGATGGGAGGTAGTAGTTTAGAGCTGCCTCTGCTGAGAAAAGCATAAGTGCACATAGCTGAGAATAGAACTCGTCAGTGAAGAAAATCTCATCTGAGATATTTTCAGAAAGTCCACTTTCAAATGCAAGTTCAGCGATATATTCACCAAGCTGTTTTGCTTTTTCTACATTACCGTTTTGACGGTGATGGTTCATTCCTTCTACATAAGAGAGGACACCGCCATCTTTATCTGCGCGCTTTGAAGGTATAAAAATCTTAACATCGCTATCGTCTTTTACTGGCATGGTAATCCTCCTTTCTTTCTGCGCTTATTCTGTAGCTTCTGCCTCTGCAGCCTCAGCTGCAAGTGCTTCCTTTTCTGCTTTCTTACGTGCGCGACGTTTCTTGGCTTGATAACCGAGAAGAGCTGTAAGGTTTTCATCTGGTGTAATAAAGTCAGCAAGATGTGTAACCTTGGCACTATAGAGACCGTGGAAATCGCTTCCGCCAGTCATAAGCAAACCATTCTTCTTAGCGATTTTAATAAGTTCCTCTGTCTGTTCTTCAGAATTCTCTGGATGCCAAACTTCAAGACCATCAAGACCATTCGCTATAAGTGTATCTATTAAATCAAAATTATCATAGAAACCTGGGTGAGCAAGAACTGCTATACCGCCTGCTTCATGAATAGCCTCGAGCACTTCGAGAGGCTCTGGATATTTAGGGGTAACATTGATATTGTCAGGGCTACTTGATGAGAATAGTTCTGTAAACAAGTCTCCGAATATAGAAGTTGTATAACCACATTCCATAAGAGCATGCATAATATGCTGCTTATAAACATTTGTTGAACCTGCAGCACATTTGATAATAAGTTCAGAAGAAATTGGATAGCGCTGAGCTGCCTTAACCATCATAAGCTGGCTTGCTTTTCTTCTAGCAAGAGAACTGCGTTTGCAGAGACCTTCTAGTCTATCAGGGTTTTCCGCAAGATAGCATAAGATATGAACACGTTTGTTGTGCTCGGTATCGAAAGCGGAAAGCTCAACGCCTGGGATTACATTAATTCCATGACGCTCACCAATAATCTTTCCTCTAACAGTACCAGCAAGACAATCGTGATCTGTTATAGCTATTGTGTCGACCCCACTGCGCTTAGCAAGAAGGATTAAATCTTCTATTCCAAGCGAACCGTCTGACAAACGTGTGTGACAATGTAAATCTGCCGACAAGACTATTCCCCCATTAAAATAAAAAAGTCAAAATATACAAAATTATTATATAATATTTCTACATAATAATGCAAGAAAAATATATTGCATATATGATTTTAGTATGATACAATTCTCTATTACCTTATGGGAGGTGTGGTCGTGGACAAAAAAGTATTCGTTGGTCTCAGCGGTGGAGTGGACTCTTCCGTTACTGCGGCCATGCTTATGGATAAAGGATATAACGTCTCCGGAATCAACCTAGTTCTCACGGAAAATGATGAAAAGGTTACGTCAAAAGAGGCTGAAAAAATAGCAAAAGTCCTCGATATACCTTTCTATAAGATAGATCTTCGCGAGGACTTTGATAAATATGTTATCTCATATTTCGTAGAGGAATATAAAAAAGGTCGTACGCCAAATCCATGCATCGTATGCAATCAGTTTATCAAATTTGGCGCCATGCTTGATAGAGCACTGGAACTCGGCGCCGACTGCGTCGCGACTGGGCACTATGCCCAGGTCGAGCAGCAAGGCGGCGAGTATATACTGCGCGCATCGAGCAGTGCTAAGGATCAGAGCTATTTCCTATACAGACTGAACCAGCGACAACTGGAACATGTTATGTTCCCAGTCGCAGGTTTCGAGAAGCTCGATACGCGCGCTCTCGCAGAGCAATATCATTTGCCTGTTGCAGATAAGAAGGATAGCCAGGAAATCTGCTTTGTCCCAGATAATGATTATGCAGGATTTATCCATAGATATAGCGACTATGAGGATAAGAGCGGCAATTTTGTAGATCTCGATGGCAATATTCTCGGCGAGCATAGAGGAATTATTCATTATACTGTTGGCCAGCGAAAGGGACTTGGCATGGCATTTGGTCAGCCAATGTTTGTAACAAAAATAGACGCCAAAACGAATGAAGTCGTTTTAGCGCCTGACGGTTTTCAACGGACAAGAGAATTTCTTGTGGAAAATTTAAGTTTTATCAGCGGAAGGCCTCTCTGCGATGAGACACATGCGAAGGTAAAAATTAGATTTCGTGCGCAGCCATCTCCTGCGACACTGATTCCTAAGGAAGATAAGATACTGGTAGTATTTGATGAGCCTCAGAGGGCTGTAACACCAGGTCAATCCGCTGTCTTTTATGATAATGATATTGTAATAGGTGGAGGATTTATCCTATAATTCGATTCTAACTCCACGTGGTCTGTTGGCCCAGATTGTGAGACCAATTAAAGTGCCAACTAAAATTATTCCAAGAGAGATAGAAATTCCAAGAATTGCTTGTACTGATTTTTTCATAAATGCACCTGCTCTTATATATAATACATTTATAATATATACGCAATTTATACTATTTTGCAAGTTTTTTAGAATTTCTGAAAAAAATGCTTGCATTCTAAATATGCGTGTGTTATATTATCACTTGTCGCTAGTTGGTGTCTATGACGATGAGGGTCCACCCGTTCCCATCCCGAACACGGTAGTTAAGCTCATCAGTGCCGAAAATACTCGGAGGGCAGCCTCCCGGGAAGATAGGTCGATGCCGACACGAATTAAAACAACCAGTCTTATGGCTGGTTGTTTTTTTTTATCCATTAGGGTATAATTCACTTTAATAAATTTAGGAATAGAGGCAAATGTATGAAAAACATTTTGAAAACTACATTGCTGCTAATTTTAATATCTTTACTTGCATTTTCTCTCACTGCTTGTAACAAAAACAAGAATGATGAGAAAGCAATATTATCTGTTGGAAATGCTAAGGTCCCAACGGATGTTTTCGCTTTCTATCTCGATGAAACAATGCAGTTTAAGGGCAGTGATTATAGCGAGGAGCAAGCGATAGCTGATGCGGAAGTTCTTGCAACTCGATATATCAAGATTAATACGGAATTTAATAGAAGAAATGCTGCTCTTTCTTCATCTGAAAAGGCAGAAATTGCAACAGATGTAAATAATAACTGGAATGTATATAAAAAGTATTATGAAAAAATTGGCGTGAGCAAAGAGACACTTACTAAGGTCATGACAAGCGACAAGTATGCAGAGAAGCTCACAACTCTTGTATACGGAAAAGGCGGAGAAAACGAGAAGAGCCTTGATTCACAAAAGGCATATTACAATGAAAATTATATAGCATTTAAAGTGATCAATGCATATCTCACTGGTGAAAAGGAAGAGGACGATGCAACAATCAAGACCTTCCAGGATCTAAAAGCCAAGATAAAAGATGATGTTACAATTGATACAGTAAATGCAGAATATCTCACATCACTAGGCGAAAATCCAGATTCTGAGATGGATATAACTGTCATGAAAAAAGGCAGCGAACTCTATACAGAAGATTTCTTCAATAAAGTTCATGCACTGAACAGTGGTGAAATCACAATTATCACATCAGAAGATTTTATATTCCTTGTTCAAAAGATAGATGGCTCAAGCCTCTTTAATACATATCAGTCGACAATACTTGCAGCTATGGCAGGCGACGATTTTAAAACCTATGTTGATGGGCTATATAAAGAGGACACTGTAAGCAGCAATGCATCTATGGAAAAATCTTGCTATAACACAATTGAGAAAGCTAAATTCAAATAATTAATGAAATGAAAAGCACCCTGATATGTACCCCGTTTACTGGACAACCAGTAAGCGGGGTGTTTTTGTGCGATATAGTTATGAATTTAAAAAAGAATGTGTTGAACTGTACTGTCAAGGTAAGTGGATGGAAACTCCAGAAGGTATTGGAGACCGTATATT
>JAZUJK010000011.1:0-9970 GCA_045642705.1 Acutalibacteraceae bacterium | reverse complement strand
CAAAACTCATTGATGAATACGTGCAATATTTCAACAATGATCGCTATTCAACAAAGTGCAAAGGAAAAACCCCAGTTCAGTATCGGACTGAACTGGGGTACTAGGACTTTTTTAGTGTCTACTTTTTGTTGACAACTTCAGGAGTCTAGGGGGTTTAATTATTGTGATTAGAATGTCTTCTTCATCGCACCTGTTGGACAAGCTTCAACGCACTTGCCACAAGTAGCACAGTAAGCTGCTGCTTCTGCCTTCGGGAACATTGGGTTGATAGTTGTATTGAATCCACGGTTATATAGGCCGATGAATGTCTTCTTAGCAACTTCTTCACAAGTTCTGTAGCAGAGACCACAGAGTACGCACTTGTTAGGGTTATGCTCGATAACATTAGCGATTTCAATGTAGTCACGGTTATGTTTTTCACCAGGGAACTTCTCTGGTGCTACATCATACCAGTTAGCATACTTGATGAGACGGCAGTCATAATAATCATGGCAACCGCACTCGAGACAACGGCTTGCTTCTTTTCTAGCCTGCTCATCTGAGAAACCATAGTAGATAGGCTTGAAGTTGTTCTTTCTCTCTTCTGGAGAAAGACCTGGCATTTCTGCTCTGTCCTGCTTCTCGCGGTCAGCGAAGTCAGCCTCAGTCTTCTCATCTCTTACATAGTAAGGAGCCTTATAGCGTACTTCTGCGCCATCAAGATAGTTGTTGATGCAGAATGCAGCCTTAGAAGCCTCGCCGATAGCAGCGATAGCAATACCGGCGCCCTTATTAGTAACGTCACCAGCTGCGAATACATTTTCAATGTTGGTGCGGAATGTCATTTCGTCACAGAGGATAGTACCCTTCTTTGTGAGTTCAACGCCCTCAACACCAGCGCAGTTTGCAACCTGGCCGATAGCCATGATAACGTTATCAAGTTTGATATCTTCTGTCTTGCCTTCTACTGGAACAGGAGAACGACGACCAGATGCATCTGGCTCTCCAAGCTCCATAATCTGGAGTTTCATATTGAGAGCATCGCCATCTTTTGTAATCTCGATAGGATTTGTAAGGAACTTAAATGTAACGCCTTCTTCCTCAGCCTCTTCGATTTCGATATCAGCTGCAGGCATTTCGTTTCTTGTACGTCTATAGATTACATATACTTCCTCTGCGCCGAGACGAACTGCTGTACGGCAAGCATCCATTGCTGTGTTACCACCGCCGCAAATAGCAACTCTCTTGCCAATTGCTGGTGTCTCGCCAAGGGCAAGTTTACCAAGGAAGTCGATACCACCTACAACGCCTGGGAGATCCTCACCAGGTACTCTCATTGGTACAGATGTCCAAGCACCGATAGCAACGAGAACTGCGTCATAAGTTTTAACAAGTTCATTAAACTGAATATCACGACCGAGCTTGCAGTTGTTCTTCATAACAACGCCAGCGTCAGCGATGATAGAAATTTCATCGTCGAGTACAGCCTTAGGAAGTCTGTATTCTGGGATACCATAGCGGAGCATACCGCCCATCTTAGGCTGCTGATCAAAGATTGTAACAGCATGACCATATTCACGGAGCTTATAAGCAGCTGTAAGTCCTGCAGGACCACCACCGATAATTGCTACACGCTTACCTGTGTCAGCGCCAGTTTCAATCTTATATCTGTTGTCACTTGCGAGAACCTTATCTGCTGCAAATGCCTTAAGGAAAGCAATTGAGATAGGCTCCTCAACGAGCTGACGACGACAAGCATCTTCACATGGATGTGGGCAAACACGTCCGATAGATGCTGGAAGTGGGAAAGCTTCGTATACTGTAGATACAGCTTCGAAATACTTACCATCCTTAATCTCGTTTACATACTTCTGGCAGTCTGTACCAGCTGGGCAGTTGAGCTTACATGGGCCACGGCAATCGCCTGTGTGGTCTGAAAGAAGAAGCTCAAATGCTGTCTTACGAGCACGGATTACACGAGGTGTATCTGTGTGTACTACATAACCTTCCATTGGCTTGGCTGAGCATGAACGGAGAAGCTTTGGAACGCCTTCAACTTCTACTACGCATACGCCGCAAGCGCCATAAATTGCTGTATTTTCTGCAAAACAGAGAGTAGGGATTTCTACGCCAGCTCTTGTTGCAGATGAGAGTATAGTTTCACCGTCTTCTGCGATTACTTCTACACCATCAATAGTGTACTTGATTGACATAAATTTCCCTCCCTTACTTAACTATGATTGCACCAGAACGGCAAACAGTCTTACAGTTACCGCACTTGATACATTTATCAGAATCAATCTTGAATGGTGACTTAATCTCGCCACTGATTGCATCTGCTGGACATTTCTTAGCGCAAAGTGAGCAACCAACGCATTTGTTCTCATCGATAGAGTAAGTGATGAGATTTACGCATTCGCCAGCAGGGCAACGCTTCTCAGCGATATGAGCTTCCATTTCTGGTCTGAAGTAGCGAATTGTTGTAAGTACTGGGTTAGGAGCAGTCTGTCCAAGACCGCAGAGAGCACCATCTTTAATAGCGTTGCAGAGTTCTTCGAGCTTCTCGATGTCGCCTTCTTCACCTTCGCCAGCAACGATACGGCCGAGGATTTCAAGCATACGCTTAGTACCAATACGGCAGTGTACGCATTTACCACAGCTCTCTTTTGCTGTGAAGTCAAGGAAGAACTTAGCCATACCAACCATACATGTTGTCTCGTCCATTACAACCATACCGCCAGAGCCCATGATAGCACCTGTAGCGCCAAGAGCCTTATAGTCGATTACAGTGTCAAGGAGGGAAGCAGGGATACATCCACCTGATGGACCACCGAGCTGAACAGCCTTGAATTCCTTATCGTTTCTGATACCGCCACCGATATCATATATAACTTCGCGAAGTGTTTTACCCATAGGAATTTCTACAAGTCCACCGCGCTTAATCTTACCAGTAAGAGCGAATACCTTAGTACCCTTAGACTCCTCTGTACCCATTGCTGCGAAAGCTTCGCCACCGTTTGCAATGATCCAAGCAACGTTTGCATATGTCTCAACGTTGTTGATGTTAGAAGGCTTGAACCAGAAACCAGACTGTGCTGGGAATGGTGGCTTAAGACGTGGCATACCACGCTTACCTTCAAGTGACTCGATAAGAGCTGTTTCCTCGCCGCATACGAATGCGCCGGCACCAGCCTTGATTCTCATCTTGCATGAGAAGTTAGAACCTAAAATATTATCTCCGAGGAAGCCACGGGCTGTTGCGTCCTTGATAGCGTTTTCAAGACGAACGATAGCAAGAGGATACTCAGCACGTACATAAACGATTGCTTCCTTAGCACCTATTGCATAAGCACCGATGAGCATACCCTCGATAAGAGTATGTGGGTCACCCTCGATTACGGCACGATCCATGAATGCACCTGGGTCGCCCTCGTCGGCATTACAGATAAGGTACTTCTCTTCACCTTCAGAAGACTTAGCTGCTCTCCACTTGAAAGCAGTTGAGAAACCAGCGCCGCCACGACCCTTAAGTCCTGACTTGTCGATTTCATTGATTACATCATCCTGGCTCATACCAGTTGTCAAAATCTTCTTTAGAGCTTCATAACCACCACGAGCAATATATTCATCAATGCTCATAGGATTGATGATACCGCAGTTACGAAGAGCAATACGTGTCTGCTGCTCAAGGAATGAAGCGTCATCTGCTGTGATTGTAATATCATCAACTAGTGATAAATCATTAGCGTTTACAGCATTATAAATCTTCTCTGCATCAGCATCTGTTACATGAACAAGTCTACGAACGAGTGTATCGCCATCATAGAGATCAACGATTGGCTCGAGGAAGCACATACCGATACAGCTTGTAATTGTTACAACTGAACCTGTTGGATTAGCTGCAGCAAAGAGTTCATCAAGTTTTGCATGGACTTTTCCAGCACCAGCAGCAAGTCCGCAAGAACCTTCACCTACTACTATTTTCATGACTCTTCACCTGCCTTTTCTCTGAGCTCACGAAGTATTGTCTTAGTCTTGTCAGGTGTGAGACTTCCGTATGTCTCACCATTAATCATCATTACAGGTGATAATGAACAACAACCAAGGCAAGCAACATGCTTGAGTGAGAATAAACCGTCATCGGTTGTCTCACCATCAACGATGCCAAGTTCATCCTTGATAGCGGCAGCTATTAATTCAGAACCATTAACATGGCAAGCTGTTCCTTGGCAGAGCATAATCAAATACTTTCCGACTGGCTTTAATCTAAACTGTGTATAGAATGTAGCAACACCCATAACTTTTGCAGGAGCAACGCCTGTTGCTTCAGCAATGTGGTAGATAACATCTACAGGTAGATAGCCATAGATTTCTTGTGCTTGTTGTAAAATAGCAATAAGGCTACCATCAATTCCCTTATAGTGTTCAAGTACTGGCTCTAAGAGAGAAAGATCAGATGCCTTATCATTACAGCAACAACCCATAATAAAACCTCCTTTATTTATATAACCAATAATTATTTAAACATAAAACGAGCAAATATTGCTTGGCCATTTATTTAATGGTGTACAAATTTGGACATCTTTTTATATGCTACCAAATATCGTTATAAAAGTATATAGGACAATGTAAACAAATTCGAACCAACGATTATTTTTTCATTGATAATGTTTTGGTAACGCTACCAACAAGCATTGTGATAATTATTTTGTAATGCGTCCTCCCGTCGGTCTTAGATAAAGAACAGAATAACGAACAGTAAACCTATTGCTGTGATAATAGAACCTGCGATAAGACCACCGAATCTGCCCTGGAATCGGTAGTTCTCAGGATTTTTTTTATTCACATAAATTACGAGTGTGCTATCAATTGGATACTTGCTTTCAAACCTTGTTGAGAAAGGTGAAACTCCTGTGTATTTTTCCCCATCAACCTCATATTCAAGTATTGGACTAAACATATGCACAACAGTTCCACGGATAAAGTTTGATTGAACTTTATAATCAACAACTTTCGCATCCACTTTTACTTTGCATACGATTAGTGAGTAGAGTTCAACAGTCAAGATTACAAGACCAATAAGTCCTACAACGAGGCCAAAAATCAAGAAAATTAAATCTGGCATATAATCATCCCTCAATTGATACAAATTAATAATTTAAGCATATCATAATATTACCTTTCTAATCAATAAATATGAAAAAGCCACGCACAAACTCAAAATCAATAGACTTTTTGAGCTTTCTATGCTAATTTTGTTTTGGAAACGTAAATTGAAAGCCCGAGGTGTTGAATATAATTATCGATAGATTAAAAGAACTATCTGATGAAAAGTACGCGGATTTTTCAGCTAAACTTACGCCAACACTTGACCGCGAACTTTTCCTTGGAGTTCGTGTACCAGAGGTACGCAAATTAGCAAAAGAACTGTATAAAAATAATGAATATGAGGAATTTATTTCTGAATTACCACATAAGTATTATGATGAGAATATGCTTCATGGGCTAATCTTATCAGAGTATAAGGACTATGATGAGTGCATACACCTCGTCGATGAATTCCTGCCTTATGTGGACAACTGGGCTGTCTGCGATATTATGTCGCCAAAGTGCTTTAAGAAGAATAAAGATAGATTGATAGACAAGATAGTTGAGTGGTCAAAAAGTGATGCTGTTTATACCAGCCGTTTCGGTATTGAGATGTTAATGTCTCATTTCCTAGATGATGACTTTGATAAATCATATCTCGAAATTCCTGCTGCTGTTCACTTAGAGGATTACTACTCCAAAATGATGGTAGCATGGTTCTATGCAACAGCACTTACCAAGCAATGGGATTCAACTATCCCATATATCGAAGGTCATAAACTTGAACCTTGGACTCACAACAAAACCATCCAAAAGGCGAGAGAAAGTTATCGCATGACACCAGAACAAAAAGAATATTTAAAGTCACTAAAAGTATAAAAAAGGAGCTCATCGAGCTCCTTTTTTACTTGAATTTGATAATTAACTTGAATACATGATGCTCTATTATGTATAATTAGATGTATACTACTATGGCACTGAAAAATAAGTAAGTTAGAGGAAAGCTATGAGTAATATAACGAACGAAAACAAACTTGATAGAGAAACTCGTAAAGCGTTCAGAGTCGTTGATGCGCTACTTTTTGACTATCATTCTATAGTGATAATAGATGCTGAAACCAAAAAAGTTATGCCTTTTAGAATGGTGGAGAATCAGTCTATTGAATCTGCTTTGAATATGGCATTAAGTAGTAATTCCTATGATGATGCAATAGATGCGTATATTGATAATTATGTTGCTGTAGAGGATCGAGAAGACGTCAGAGATAAAACCAAGTTTGATGTTGTAATGAAAAAGACATTGGAAGGAAAGGTATATAAAGTACAGTTCAGACGTCTGTCAAAGAAGGATTCTTCTGATTTTACTGAAATGTGTTTCGTATGTATATGTCTTGATGATGGAGATGTATATGCTTTAGCATTTAGAGATGTTAATGAAGTAACTTTAGAAAGAATTACAGAGGAAACTGTAATTACTGCTTTTGCTCAGGACTATGACTATATTTCAGTAATAAATCCTGATACATTTGCAGAAAATATAATAAGACAGGATCCAAGTTTTAATGATTTATTACCTGGATGGAGCAATAGTAATTTTGTTGAGAAGGTTGCCCTTGTTGGCGAGCGAATTGTACATCCGGAAGATAAAAAATATTATGCTCAAGCAATGAGTAAAAATGTAGTGCTTGATGAATTGAAAACAAAAGATATATATCGTGTAAACTTTAGAGAAATATTTGGTGAACGCGTAGTTTATTATCAAGCTGTTTTCTCATGCATAGAATATGCAAACACCAAAAATTATGTTGTTGGTTTTCACAACATAGATGATCAGATGAAAAAAGAATTAGAGCATCAATCTGAATTGGAAGAAGCAGTATATTTGGCACAGGCTGCAAATCGCGCTAAGACTACATTCCTTTCCAACATGTCACATGATATTAGAACACCAATGAATGCAATTATTGGTTTCACAAGTCTTGCTGCAACACACATTGATAATAAGGAACAGGTTCTTGCTTATCTTAAGAAGATTAGCCAATCATCTGAGCATCTTTTATCGCTGATAAATGATGTGCTGGATATGTCAAGAATCGAGTCGGGTAGAATGCATATTGATGAGAAAGAAGAGAATCTTTCAGAAATTATTCATTCACTTCGAAATATTGTTCAAACGGATATTCAAGCAAAAGAGATTGATTTTTATATTGACTCTGTCGATATGTATGATGAGTATGTTTTCTGTGACAAACTTAGAATAAATCAGATGCTTTTAAATGTCTTATCGAATGCTATTAAATATACACCAAATGGTGGCCATGTAGCTCTAAAGATTTCTGAAAAAGAGATAAAGCCAAATGGTAGAGCAGAATATGAATTTAGAATCAAAGATGATGGCATTGGTATGACAGAAGAATTTTTGTCTACAATTTTCCAGCCATTCGCTAGAGCTCAATCTTCAACAAAGAGTGGTGTAGAAGGTACTGGCCTTGGCATGGCAATCACTAAAAATATTGTTGATATGCTTGGTGGTACAATAGATGTAAAGAGCGCTATTAGCAAGGGAACAGAATTTATAATAAATTTGGAATTTAGACTTGCAACAGAGCATAATGTTCCATCAGTAATTCCTCAAGTTGAGGGGTTTCGTGGACTTGTTGTTGATGATAATACAGACACCTGCATAAGCGTTTCCAAGATGCTCAAGGAAATCGGTATGCGCTCAGAATGGTGTACATCAGGTAAGGAAGCAGTTATCCGTACAGAGGAAGCAGTTCAGTACGGTGACAGTTACAAAGTATATATTATTGACTGGCTTATGCCTGATATGAATGGTATTGAGACAACTAGAAGGATAAGAAGAGTTGTTGGTGATGAAGCTCCAATCATTATCCTCACAGCATATGACTGGACGGATATTGAAGAGGAGGCAAGAGAGGCTGGCGTAACAGGATTTGTTCCAAAGCCACTCTTCCCATCAGACCTCCACAAAGTGCTTGCAGAGTGCTGTGGCATTGCTAATGCATCCGATGATAAGCCACTTGATAATTATAACTTGACTGGTCACAAGGTTTTACTTGTTGATGATAATGAACTCAACAGAGAAATCGCTTGCGACATCCTTGTCGAAAATGGCATGATAGTTGAGCAGGCTACTGATGGTACTGAGGCTGTTGAGATTATGGAAAATTCAAAGCCGGGTGATTTTGATCTTATCCTCATGGATATTCAAATGCCAGTAATGGATGGTCATGAAGCAACTCGCAATATTAGAAAACTTGCTAATAAAGAAATCGCAAACATTCCAATTGTTGCAATGACTGCTAACGCTTTTGCTGAGGACCGTGATGCTGCAATTGCAGCAGGTATGAATGAGCACTTGGCAAAGCCTATCAATATCGATGCCTTAAAGAATGTAATTGCAAAATATATTAAATAAAAAAAGGAGCTCATCGAGCTCCTTTTTTATATTTTTAACCAAATCGCAATCCAATCATAACTCCAATTAAACATAATACTAATGATGCTACAGAATATGCGATGCCCATCATAACATTACCTGATTGGATATATTCCCAAGTTTCATAGGAAAAAGTTGAGAAGGTAGTTAGACCGCCACATAGACCAACTTTTAAAAATAGTAGTTTTTCTTCGCTCATTCCACTGCTTTCAGAACGGCTAATGATAATACCTATGAGAACCGCACCTATTAAGTTTACAATAAGTGTATTGATAGAGTAGTTTCCATTATGTAGGAAATCTATTTTGGAAATAAGATATCTAGCTATGGACCCAAAGAATCCGCCACAGCCAACTGCAATGCATTTAATTAACATAATTTTCTCCTAATAAAGTTTTAGTAGAAGTCATCAACTAACGGTTATATAGTGGTTTCAGTTGTACTGAGGGAGAACTTCATTCCCATATTTGCCGAGACAAAAATAAAAGGCCGAGACATGCTTGGCCTTTGCTTTGGTGCACCTGTCAGGAATCGAACCTGCACCCCTCTCGAGACTAGATCCTAAATTATCTGACCGCTCGGGATGAAAGTGCGAACAAGCAAGAATCCCATAACTACGCGCTTTATAGACTTTTGATAAGGCGTTAACCTTACCTGAAAATAACTGAAAGTCTACAAAGGCATTTTATATCAACAATTTAATGATAATCCAAAAACAAAACAAAGTAAATACAATAATCTAAAGCTCAATTGGGAAATCAATTGGGCTTTATTTTGGTGGAATTGGATATAGATAAATTTCACAATTACTCGTATTGTGAGTCTTGGATAAAGATTACCTTATTTCAAAAAAACTAAAGGGCTACAAAGGAGGCCAATATGAGTGATTTAATGTTAACAGAGGAACAAAAGGAAATAGTTGAGGCAGCATGTAAAAGACTTTTTGAATATGGATACCCAGAAGGTGATGGATTATGTGGTTGGCTTGATAAACTGATCACTGCAGAAACAATGGAAAGATTTATGAGAAAAACACTTCAGTCCGACTTTTAGTACTTATCGTGTGTTAGAATGTTACCACTGGGAACTGTCTAACATACAAATGGGGATTCAATTAAATACCAGACTTTACTACTGGCTTTGTAATGTATATAAGAAAGAAGTCCCGTTTGGGACTTCTTTTTTTAGTTATGTTATGAATTATCAACTAGACATAGGCCAAGGGTTGTGTGTGCCACCAGAAGACTGCAAGTTGTTAGATGAACCTGGTTCAACTGGGTCAAGGATATCTTTAGCGTATTCCTTTCCGCCACGTTCTAACATCTTCTGTTCGTCAAATTCAATATCTTCTCTGCCAGCAACAATTTTATCCAAAAGGTCATCAGGTATATCTACACCTGGTAAAAGAGGGTCAGAAATTGGCGTTACTGGGTTATGTGAATT
>JAZUJK010000010.1:0-35717 GCA_045642705.1 Acutalibacteraceae bacterium | reverse complement strand
TGTTAATTTTATTCGGTAAGAATAATAGGAGGAATAATTATGGCAAAGGCAAAAGTATATGTTAAGCATCTTGATGCTCCATATCAGACAGAGAGCAGAACAAAGTTTATGCCTCTTCTTCCTGAGATGGCTGCAGAGATCAAAAAGACAGTATACGAAATTTTTGATGAAGCAGGCGGAGAAAAGCTCCTTAAGTCTTCAAAGAACGTATACATCAAACCAAACGGCATTGATGCAAAGGCTTATTGCTACACTCGTCCAGAGCTCGTTGACGCAGTAATCTGCTACTGGAAAGAGCACGGTGCAAAGAAGATTTATCTCTTTGAGAACTCTACACAGAGTAACGCTACACGTATCGTTTACGCTGTAACAGGTTATGATAAGATCTGTAAGAAGTACGGCGCAATCCCTGTATATCTTGATGAGGGTAAGGAAGTTGAATTCGAATTCAAGGGCCTTCCAACACAGGATAAGGACGAGAACGGATATCAGTGCAACAAGTTCAATTTCCCTAAGTTCGTTGTTGATAATCTTATCAAGGACAAGGATAAGAACCTTTACATCAGCATTCCAAAGCTCAAGTCTCACTCAATGGCTGGTGTAACAATGGGTGTTAAGAACCAGTGGGCATTCCCTTGCCAGACAGCAAGAGGATTTGACCATAACTATAACCTCCATTACAAGCTCGTTGATATTTTGAGTTATGTAAGACCTGACTTTACAATCCTTGAGGGTGTTGAAGGTACAATTTATGGTCACTATCCAGTAACAGCTCTCGCTGATACTGCAGTTATCCCATTCAAGGTTCTCGTTGCTGGTGCAAATGTTGTAGCAACTGATATGGTTGGTGCAAGCATTTACGGATACACTCTCGACGATGTACCACATCTTAAGCTCGCAGTAGAGCGTGACCTTGCGCAAGGCGTTAAGTCAATGGATGACATTGAGATCGACGGCGATGTTTCAATGTACACAGAGAAATATCCATATGACCTTTACGACTGCTACCCACCAGATGTTAAACTCATGTTTGGTAAAGAGAGATGCTGCAAGCAGGGCTGCCAGAACAACCCACTTACACTTCTCCAGATTATGTACAATGACTACGGCGGAAAAGGCGGCTGGACAATGATCATGGGTAAGGGCCATGATCCAGCTGAAATCGACGCTTTGACAGGTAAAGTGCTTATCGTTGGTGACTGTGCTATTAACGAAGTTGGCGACAAGCTTATCAAGAAGCTTGGCCGTAAGAACGTTTATCTTTCACACAAGTGCAACAGCCTTGCAGATTCAGCTGCAGCTATGTTCCATCTTATGAAGGTAAACCCAATGGTATTCGTTCCATTGCCACTTCCACAGTCCCTCTATCTTCTTGTTATGTCTAAGCTTCATGGTTCAACAGCTCTTGTTCCAAACGCTTTCTCTAACTTAATCAAGACAGTATAAGTAAAACACAAAATAAGAGAGTTGCAATTTCTTGCAACTCTCTTTTGTTATGCTCAATATGATTTTGGAGAAATATCTGGTGCTGGAATGTTATTATCAGATGTTGTTCCTGTGTCAGAACCTGTTGGGACAATATCTAAATCCCTTTGAGGATTTGCACCAGCTACATATGGATATGGGCCAATTTCCTCTAAACCCTGCAAATCAATACCAGCGTTTATTTCTGCAAGTTCGCTATCATTTAATACAATCTTTTTATTCATATCATATACCTCCATTGTGTTCTCGCTTAATTATACGGATGAATTTAAAAAATGGCTACAAAAAATTGATAGTTTTATATATAATAACATTGTCCGTAAAATGCGGATAATTTTTAATATTTTTAGGAGAGTGCTTTTTGATTAAGTACAACAAAATGGAGATTGTAGCATAACCAGGAGGTTAGCGTGCAATCGGACCTCCCGCAGAAATGCATTTGAGTTGACAAATTTCAGGAGGAAAAACAATGAAAGAAAACAACATCATAATTCGTTTAGAAAAACCTGAGGACTATAGAGCAGTAGAAACTCTAATCAGAGATAGCTTCTGGAATGTATATCGTCCAGGCTGCCTTGAGCACTATGTAATAAATCAGCTTCGGGATGACGACGCATTCGTAAAAGAACTTGATTTTGTTATGGAACTCGATGGCAAACTCATTGGACAAAATATGTTCATGAAGGCCTTTGTTAATGCCGATGATGGCAGCGATGTTCCAATTTTAACCATGGGACCAATCTGTATTGCCGAAGGGTTAAAGCGCCAAGGATATGGCAAGCAATTGCTTGACTATTCACTAGAGGAAGCAACTTCAATGGGATTTGGCGCCATAATGTTTGAAGGCAATATTGATTTTTATGGCAAATCAGGTTTTACATTTGCCAGTGAATTTGGGATTCGTTATCATGGTCTCCCAGAAGGAGAGGACGCATCATTCTTTTTATGCAAGGAACTCATCCCAGGATATCTTGATGGAATAACTGGTGAGTACCAGACTCCACAAGGATATTTTGTTGATGAGCAAGAAGCTGAAGAGTTTGATAAATTGTTTCCTGCCAAAGAAAAGCTAAAACTCCCAGGTCAACTTTTCTAAAAACGAACTAAATAAAAAAAGAGAGTTGCAATTTCTTGCAACTCTCTTTTTTTAGGTTTCTTCTATCCACTTATCAAGAAATTTCATTTGCTCCTCTGTATGGAACCAATGCTCGCCATCTTTCATTATTGTAAGTGTAGAGCCTATTTCATCAACATTTGCCCAAGTCATCATATCTTTGATCAGCTTTTCTATATCAACTACAGGTGATATAAAATAAGCTTTTTCAATTGCTTGGTCGGCGAGAGCATTCATAGTAAAATATGCGCTATAATGTAACGCCTCATCGGCATTGCCACCTTGACCATGAATATAAATTACAACACTACTCATATTGTTTTTCCGATGCTAAATTATTTAAAGTATCGCCAGCGATACGATAGACGGTCCAGTCGGACATTGGTTCTGCTCCAAGGGAGAGATAAAAATCGATGCTTGGCTGATTCCAGTCAAGGCACCACCATTCGAGGCGACCGCATCCACGCTCGATAGCAATTTTGGCGAGTTGTTTTAGCAAAGCTTTGCCATATCCCTTGCCCCTATATTCTGGCCTAACATATAGATCCTCAAGATATATACCCGCTCTGCCAAGGAACGTTGAAAAGTTGTGGAAAAATAGAGCAAATCCTACTTCCTTTTCATCCTCGAGAACAAATATTACCTCTGCTTTTTGTTTATCAAATATCCACTCTTCAAGTATCTTCTCATCAGCAACCACTTCATCGAGCATATGCTCATAATCAGCAAGTTCTTTTATAAATTGAAGAATAAGTGGAGTATCTTTTCTCTCTGCATTTCTAAAAGTCATTTTAATCACCTTTTGGCAACATTACTTATTCTTCTTATAAAGAAGGTATCCAAGAAATCCAAAAATGCTATACATTGTTAGTGATTTTAGTAAGGTCATTGTACTAGCAAATCTCGCAAGTGGCTTTGGTGCCTTTCTATCCCTAAGCATTTTGACACTGCAGATATTTTCGAGGTTATCGAAAATATAGAGCGCAGGTGGAAATGCCATCATAGCCTTGTTGGCACCAAGTGTCTTGAGTGAAGAAATAAAGAAGGTTGTGTAGATGACCGGATAGATAGTATCAAGAGGAAGCTGCTTTTTGAGATAAAGCTGTCTTGCATCCTCATCGATGAGGTCAAGGAACCTCTGAGCTTGCTCTGGTGGATAACCAAAACTATTCATATCGAATGCTTTGATTCCGTCTGTATTCTTCTCAATTCTTGGGAAGTTTACGAAATCCATTATTCCGGTGATAGCAACTGTAAGTGCGCCAGTTACCCAAATCAGTTTTTTACTCATGGCTCTTGCCTCCTAATATGTATGATTTTAAGCCATCATAGATTTCTTCTTTGCTAGGTGGACAACCCTTGATACAGACGTCAAATTGAGATGTGCAGTTTCCTATGCCAAGGGTGCCGGTCTGGCCTTCGTGGCCTTGACCTATGGCAATCTTGGCATCAAGATTTTCGAGGAGGCCCTCCTCGGAAAGCTGGATGAGTGCTGGAGCTAAGTTGCCATAGCAGGCGCTGCATGCGTCAAGCGCCTCAGCTGCATAAGCAACATCCAGCACTTTTGTGCTTTCAGGGAGGCGGGCCTCCTCGGTGTCACCTATGTCTATTATTTCTGCATCATCAAGATTTGCAGAGCCAACACCTAAGGATTCTGCAATCCTTACATACGGGACATCGTCCACTTTTAGATGAAGCCTGTCGCATGCATATGCGTCAACGAGTACAGGGTCAATTGCTGCCAGAATGCTATTTCTTACAACAGGATTTCCTCCCTCTTCAAAATCGAGGTCGCCGCAGATATTATCTACAATAATAAAATCTTGCTTTATTGCTTTAGCCAGATGGCCGACAGGCTTGTTTATACCAAGCGCATGGAAGCGGCGCTTCTCATCGTCAGGGACGAGTCCCTTAATGTTCTTGATAGCGCAGGTCATACGCACTTGGCAATGGCCCTTAAGCACTGGAACATTTATTAGAAAATCAATATCATTTATCGCATCAGTAATTTTAAGTTCCATGCCACTTTTGTTATCGTTGTGGCTTGGGACTTTTTTGATGTCGACAAACGGCACATCATATTCTTTACATAGCAAATCAAACCCAGATGCCGTTAAAGCGTCCTCGGTATTTTCTCCATACCAGGCGCTTTCCATGGCAACTAGGTTATTAAATCCATTCTCGTTTAAGTATTCAATTATTCCAGCGACGATAGCTGGGTGCGTTGTCGCACCGAGTTCCGCTGGACCAGCAACCACCAAATTGGGTTTGATTGCTATTTTTGAATCCTTGGTTGGTATCATATTGCAAAGGTCAGATCTATTGCATAAATCTTTAGTCATAGCCTTGTAATCTGTACCAACAACTCTAAAAATCTGATTAGTTTTCATGATTTCATTATACTAACAACAAAGAGGACTGGCAAGCCAGTCCTCTATACTTTAGTTTTACTTATACTGTCTTGAAAATGTTAGAGAAAGCATTTGGAACAAGTGCTGTTGAACCATGGAGCTTAGACATAACAAGAAGATAAAGTGATTTTGGAAGTGGCAATGGAACGAATACCATTGGATTTACCTTCATAAGGTGGAACATAGCTGCAGCTGAATCTGCAAGGCTGTTGCACTTGTGTGAAAGATATACGTTCTTCTTCCCAAGCTTCTTGATGAGCTTATCGCCAACTTCGTTAATAGCGCAGTCACCAACGATAAGTACTTTTCCTGTCAAAGCATCAATTTCAGCTGGGTCATGGCCCTTACCCATAATCATAGTCCAGCCGCCTTTTCCGCCGTAGTCGTTATACATAATCTGGAGGAGTGTAAGAGGGTTGTTCTGGCAGCCCTGCTTGCAGCACATATCCTTACCGAACATGAGCTTAACATCCTTAGGATAGCAATCATATAGGTCATATGGATATTTCTCTGTATACATTGAAACGTCACCATCAATTTCAATGTCATCCATTGACTTAACGCCTTCTGCGAGATCACGCTCAACTGCGAGTTTAAGATGTGGTACATCATCAAGAGTATATCCATAGATACTTGCACCAACCATATCTGTTGCAACAACATTTGCACCAGCAACGAGAACCTTGAATGGGATAACTGCAGTATCAGCGAGAGCTGTTACTGGATAGTGACCATAGATTGTTCCTTCAACACCCTCAAGGATTGTGAAGTCAGGTCTTACATAGCTCAAAATGTCAACGAGTTTGTAATGAAGATTATAGTTATGGTCAAATCCTCTTGCTGTCTGGCAAGGGAATGCCCACTGGTTCTTAACGCCCATTGTTACACCAGCCATTGAGTGAGACTTGAGCTTTGGAATGCTGATATAGAGGTTCTTATCCTTATCATTGATGAGATTATCAACAACGAACTTAGGGAAATTGAACTTGTTGCACTGATATCCGTTTGGATCCTTATCCTGTGTTGGGAGGCCCTTGAATTCGAATTCAACTTCCTTACCTTCATCAAGATATACAGGGATTGCGCCATACTTCTTGCAGATCTTATCATAGCCTGTTACAGCGTAAACGATACGTGTAGCATTACTCTGAGTAGAATTCTCAAAGAGATAAATCTTCTTCGCACCATGCTCTTTCCAGTAACAGATAACTGCATCTACGAGTTCTGGACGAGTATAGCAATAAGCCTTCGCATCAATGCCGTTTGGCTTGATGTATACGTTCTTAGAAGATTTGAGGAGTTTTTCTCCACCTGCTTCATCGAAAATTTCGTATACTGTCTTTTTGATCTCTGCAGCCATTTCAGGAAGAAGAGGCATGAACTTTGTTCTGCTCTCTGTCTGATATGGAGCATCAAGATGCTTAACATATACTTTTGCCTTTGCCATAATTATTCCTCCTAATTATTCTTTCCGAATAAAATACGTTTATATTTTATTACAAAAATTGTTTTTGTTCAATTGATTTGTTAAGATGGTAACGATAAATTATAGAGGTGATATCAATGTCAATTAAGATCAACAACTTTCAAATGGATTCTGCATCCAAGGCAAAAGTAAAAATTGAATGCTTTGAAATATATGACACAGAAAAAGCTCCTATAGGAATTGTTCAGTTTACACACGGTTTATCTGAGGCAACAGAATTTTTCCTTCCAATTCTAAAGCATCTTGCAGAAAACGGTTACTATGTTATTAGTATGGATTATCTCGGACATGGAAAAACAGCTGGCCCTGGTCTCGTAGGTATCACACCATCAGACACCAATAAGGCCATTTGGAAAGATATGTTAAATCTGCAGACAATTGCTACCAAGAAGTATCCAAATCTTCCTGTTTTCATGTATGCACATAGCATGGGCTCAATGATGACAAGAACATTCCTTGCAATGTATGGTGACAAGGTTCATGTCAAGGCTTGTTTCCTATCAGGAGATTCTGCTCTTCCATCACTGACATATCGTCTCGTACCTGCAGCCAACATTCTCGGACGCCTCATCTCTCACTATCCTGGCGATATAGAGAAGCGTCGCAATTCTTATGTAGAAAAGAATTACGGAGACAAACTTCCTCTTCCAACAAAACTTATGATGAGTTGGATTTCATTTGATAAAGCGCACAGAGTAAACTTTGCTAACAGCCCATACAGCAGTGGTGTTAATACAGATCCTAAAAATCTTATTGGTTTTGTACTAAAAGCTTTCTCAACATTTGCATATGCGGATAAGGAAGGTTGGGAATATAAGATTCCAGACGAGACACTTATCTTCCATGGCTGTGGTCATTGGGATATTGCTGGTTTCCTAGGCTATGGACCTACAATTCTTCACAACAAGCTCATTGCAGCTGGTAAGAAGAGCGAACTCAAACTCTACAACAGAAGTATGCACGAAGTACATGTTGAAAAAGAAGCAAAGAATGGAATCTATAAAGATATCTTAGAAGTATTTGATCCCAAGAAATAATAAAAAGGCCGAGTGAGCAACTCGGCCTTTACTTATATCTTTTCTTGTAATTCAAATCTATACTTCTGTTCTACATCCGGATATTTTTCATGGTCCACTTCTGACAAAAACATATCAAGAGGTCGCACCCAGAGGGAGCCATCATCATATAGTTTCCTATATACAACCATGGTCTCACAAGTTTCAGAATCCTGTGCCAATTCCTCAACTAGATAATAGTTGCCCTTGAAGTGCTTATATATACCATGAATTTTTATCTCGTTCATAATCTTACTCCTTTAGGAAAATCGATATCATTAATTATATATGTAATGTATTATAAAAGCAAACAAAGTGATATAATACTCCTCGAGGTGATATTATGGTTTACTATTTCACTGGTACAGGCAACTCCAAGTGGGCGGCTGAGACCATTGCAGAAAAAACTAATGATACTGTAGCGCGTATCGTAGACGTTACAGATTTTAAGACAAGTGACAATAAAGTTGGTATTGTATTCCCTATCTATGCTTGGGGTACACCAGCACCTGTTGATGAGTTTCTCAAAAAGTTTAGCTTTGAGAGTTCTCAATACGTTTATATTATTGCAGTATGTGGCGCAAATTGTGGCACAGTAGAAAAGCAAATTGAAAAGGTAATCAAGAGACCTGTCAATGCATCGCTTTCTATCGCCCTCCCTAACAATTACATTCAGGGCGGTAGCTGCGATTCCAAGGCAACTGCCAAGAAGATGTTTAAAAAGGCTAAGCCACAGGTTGATGCTCTTGCAGAGGCTATTAACAATAATGATAGTTTCTGTGATATGACACGTGGTCCACTGCCTCATATCACATCAACCGCAGTTCATGCCGCATTTATCAAATATGCTTGTTCTGATAAATCGTATAATGTAATTACAGATAAATGTAATGGCTGTGGCACATGCGAGCGCGTTTGCCCGCTCCAGAATGTAAGGCTTGCAGATGGCAAGCCGACATGGAACGGCAACTGTTGCGCTTGCACTGCTTGCATCAACAATTGCCCTACCGAGGCAATTCAATATGGCAAGCACAGCGAAGGCCGCAGACGCTACCATTTTACACAAGATATAGTTGAATAGCATTAAAGAGGCACAACTTATGTGCCTCTTTTATATTGTATTACTTTATCATTTGTAGTAAAATGAAAAAGAAAATGAACAGTTTTTTGACTGTTCACGGAAAATTTAATAAGGAGGAGATTGAATATGAACACTTTAATTATCCAAGCGGCTACATATTCAGAAAATACGCAGGGCGCTATTCAGTACTTGCGTAATCCAGGTGCCACAATGCAGTGGTACATCATTCCAATCCTTCTCATCTTTATCTACATCGTAAGTAAGGAACTCAGCGAAGGCCATGTTCAGGCTGTTCTTGCTGGTGCTGCTCTCTGGCTTGTAGATATTTGGAACGAGATTTGGAACTCTTACATCTGCGCAGCATCAGGCTGGGCTCCAGTATGGGGCACACCTCCAGGCGTAGGTCTTGCAGGAAGTGAATCTGCTTTCAATATCCTTATTGGTTACAATATTGAAATCTCTTTCATGTTCTTCATCATGGGTATCGCTTCTTGTCTCATGTTACCAAAAGACAAGAAACAGAAGATCCTTGGCATCAACAACCGTATTTTCTTTGCTGTAATTATGACAACTCTTGCAGTATGTGTTGAGTGTTTCCTCAACTTTGCAGGCGTTCTCACATGGGAATGGTCATTCTGGCAGAGAGGTTGTCCATGGCTCCTTTGGATTATCGGATACCTTCCATTCTTCGCAGCAGCTTATTACACATACGACCGTCCAACAGTTAAGGGCTCAGTTAAGACAGTAGGTTGTCTTGCTGCACTCAATATAGTAGGTCTTATTGTTGGCGCTATTCTCGGTTGGATTTAAGGAGGCAATATTATGATACTTTCAATCACATCATTCCCTCTTGCTTTCGGAATCCTCATCGGCGCTACAATCATTGATCTCGGTATCGTTGCAGTCGCTTTCAAGGACTTCCTTTCTAAGGGAGAGGCAGTAGAAGATAAGTCTGAAACAAAAGAAGAAAAGAAAGAAGACTAATCTTAATATAAATTAAGAGGCACCCAATTTGGTGCCTCTTTTTTTATGTCTTCTAATTTTTAGTTACCATAGCTATTGCTTCCATTAGTTTGTCAACATCAATTGGCTTTGCAAGATGTCCATCCATTCCAGCCTTGAGAGCATTCTGTTTGTCTTCCTCAAACGCATTGGCAGTCATTGCAAGAATTGGAATAGAAGCAAGTGCATTATCTGCAAGATTTCTAATTGCTGTTGCGGCCTCGTAACCATTCATCTTAGGCATTTGAATATCCATAAGAATAAGATCGAAATCACCTGGGTTAGAAGTTGAAACTTTTTCTACAGCCATCTCACCGTCGACAGCCTCTTCAACAATGATTCCAACCTCATCGAGAATTTCACGAGCGATTTCACGGTTAAGCTCGTTATCCTCAACAAGAAGGACTTTCTTGCCGTTTAGATCAACATGATATTCGGCAGTTGTATCAACATCTTTTTCTACTTCGCCCAAATAATTTTCAAATGCGAGTGTAACAGTAACAGTTGTACCCCAACCGAGCTTACTCTCAACCTTGATATCACCACCCATAATCTCAACAAGTTGCTTGGTGATAGCCATTCCCAGACCAGTTCCCTGGATACCAGATACAGATGAGGATGCTTCTCGCTCGAAAGTATCAAAAACATGCTTTTGGAATTCTTCTGACATTCCAATACCGGTATCTGTTACAACAAAGTTATATTTTGAAATTCCTTCACTTTCAGAATCTATCTGATTGATAACATAAGATACTGCGCCGCCTTCTTTTGTATACTTAATTGCATTACTGATAACATTCAAGAGAATTTGGTTTACATGAAGAGCATCGGCATAAACATTCGCATTTTGCACATCATCAAAGTTATAAGTGAAGGTAACGCTCTTATCCCTGGCCATATCATCAATCATATTTACAAGATTGTGAGCGGCATCAACAACATTTACTGGCTTTACTTCAAGTTTAACCTTACCACTTTCAATACGTGCCATATCAAGTACGTCATTGATAAGTGACAACAGATGTACGCCTGCACCTTCTACCTTATCAAGGCAGTCCATAACTTTCTCTTCGTCACCTACATTTTTCTTGGCCATTGCTGTAAATCCAAGAACCGCATTCATAGGGGTACGGATATCATGTGACATATTGAAGAGGAATGCACTCTTAGTTCTGTTGGCAGCATCAGCTGCAAGCTTGGCTGCCTCCAACTGATCTTGAATCTCTTTTTCTTTCTTGAGTTCTGCGTCGATATCTCTTATAGCAACGATTAAGTTATTTACCTTATCTTTGCCCTCATCAAGTGACACTACTTTTATCTGTGTATATTGATAATCGGCGCTCGCTTTATTGATACGAATTCGGAGATTAAAAACAAATGACTTTTTATTTTTCAATTCCTCGCGCAAATTTTCTTTAGAGAATTTGCGAATGAATAAATCTCTATCTATAGGAGAAATATATCCTTTAGAAAATAATGAGACAGCATCATCGAAAAACATTCCATCTGACCCTTCATTTTGAAGAGAAGCAAAGAGCATTTCACCACGGAACGGTTTGATTTTTCCAGTATGCAAATCAACAAGGCCTATTTCGCGATAATCCTCAGATAAATTCATAATAATATCTGACTGGTCACGATTTCGCTGCTGTTGCAAGATGATATAGATATATACAAGAGAGAATGTAATAAGTGCATTCATAACTGGCATACCAGGATGATAAATCTGATAAATGCCACCGGCTATTGGTGGAATTATGAATAGTACAAATGCTCTATCTATACTACGCGATTTTGCCATCTTTTCTCTCGTTGTATGGAACACAGTAATAATTGCTCCGACAACCAAATATGCATAAAGCATCAATGGCTGAAGCATATATAATGTTCCGCGCTGATAAACATGTGCCTCAGTAATTGAGAAAATATATCCATTAAGTGGAGCTGTAAATACAAGCACTACTGATATAAATATTGGCCAGCCCAGCAAGTTTCTCCACAGAGGCTGTTTTATCTCTGGTACGTTTACTATATAGCCAACAAAATAAACCCATAAATATGCAAGTGCAAATGATGAAGCGAAATAACAACAATTGACTAAATAGTTCAGTCCTATAGGGATTGCTTTATTTCCATCTATTAGTACCCAGAAAAAGTCAAGTACGCAGATTGCGCTTTGAGCAAGGAGTACTAAGTAAAGTAAGATTTTTTCAGTCCTTGGTGTTTTCAGTCCAAGAGTTGCAACTTCCAAACCCGCTACCATAAGTGCACATAGCAGATCCACCATTCCATAAAGTTGTACATTCGTTGCAATTAACATATATAACTCCTATCAATCAAGTTCAACTTGTTCAACATTTCCGCCGAGTTCGTCACCCATAAAGATAAGAGCTTGACGGAGAAAACTGTCAGCATCATCGCTAACGAAATATTTCCTATCGCTGCCTTCATCTGTTGAGAGAAGCTCTTCCTCTTCTAGTCTGCGCTTCAATTCGTCAGCAGCAGCAACAGATGAACTGATTATATTAATCTCTGGATACAAGCCTCTAATAATATCTTCAAGAAGTGGGTAATGAGTACATCCTAGTACTACTGTATCCACTCCCTCTAAAATGAGAGGATCCATATATTCTCTGAGAACCGTTTCAATTACTATGTCACCAGGTTTAAAGCGACCGTTCTCAACGAGTGGTACGAGCAGCGGACATGCCATACCGAAAACCTTGGCATTCGCATTGTATTTTGCGATTGCCGCATCATAGGCGTGGCTCGCAATTGTTGCCTTGGTAGCCATGATGCCAATCTTGCCGTTTTTGGTGGTCTCCGCTGCTCGTTTTGATGCAGGGTCAACAACGCCAAATACAGGCAAATCATATTGTGCCTCTACCGATGCACGTGCAACTGAATCTGCTGTATTACAAGCGATTACAATTGCCTTGATATCGAAAGTACTTAGGAATTTTACATCTTGCAACACATATTCAGTTACTTGGCGTTTTGACCTTGTACCATAAGGTACATGTGCGGTATCGCCAAAATATATTATATTTTCATTTGGCATAGACTCTACGATGCTTTTAACAACGGTAAGTCCACCGATACCGGAGTCAAACACTCCAATAAAACTGTTATTTGCTGCCATCTGTTTCTCCTTTTATAGTGAGTTTACGATTTTCTTGAAATGATCTCCACGCTCTTCGAAACAAGTATATTGGTCAAATGAGCTGGTTGTTGGAGATAACAGAACCGTATCACCTGGTTCTGCAATTTTTACGGCCTCTCCTACAGCCTCGTCAAGAGTCTCTACAACAATGCCCTCGTCACCTACGGTCTCGGCAACAAGACGAGGTCCACAGGCACCATAGCCTACGACCTTCTTGACGCATCCGAGGCTTGCCTTGACTCCGTCCATGGCGAGGCCCTTTTCGAAACCTCCGATAAGGAGAATTACTCCCTTATCAAATGCGTGAAGAGCTGTAATTGTTGCATCAGTATTAGTGCCCTTGGAATCGTTATAATAGCGGACACCATTTATTTCTTTCACAAATTCAATACGGTGTTCTACACCGAGGAAATTAGTAATTACCTTCTTAATTTCTGCATTTGATACTCCGCAAGCCTTAGCAGCAGAGATTGCAATCAACACGTTCTGGAGATTGTGGCGACCAGGAATTTTAATATCTGAAACTGGAATTACTGCCTCTCCGTTTATATAAATCTGTCCATCCTTAACATATGAATCAGTATCCAATCTATCGAGACTAAATGTCTGAACCTTGGAAGCGATAGGATATCTATCAACATATTCCATTAGGACTTCATCATCAGTATTGAGGATAAATACATCATCATCTCTCATGTTGCGATATACTTCAGTCTTGGACTTGTAATAAGCATCAAGGCTGCCCATAAAATCAACATGGTCTGGTGTGAGATTGATTATTGTTGCAACATCCGGACGGAACTTATCTATATTGATAAGCTGGAAATTAGAAATTTCAAGAGCAATATAATGGCCCTCTTCCTCCATGAGATTTTCATTCATAATAATCTCACATAGAGGAATACCAATATTTCCGCAAAGATGTGCCTTATCACCATATTTCTCAGCGAGGAATTGATACACGAGCGTGCTCGTGGTGGTCTTGCCATTAGTACCTGTAATGGCAATAAAGTGCTGAGGCTTTGCCACTTGGAAAGCGAGTTCTATCTCAGTAATAATTTTAATGCCTCGCTCCGTTAGGCTCTCTATCATTGGTGTTCTAAATGGAACGCCAGGATTCTTAATAACGAGATCAAAGTCCTGTGAAAAGACATCCATTGTCTGTCCAACTACTTCTACTCCCATATCAAGGAGTTCTGGAAGTTCCGGTAACTCCTCACGAGGCTTGGACTCTGACAATGTGATAGTAGCGCCAAGTTTGGTAAGCACTTTGATTGCTGCCATGCCAGAACGAGCAAGTCCTATTACAAGAATTTTCTTGCCTTTATAATCCATCAAAATGGCCTCCGATTAGTTATAAGATACCATGAAGAATACATAATCATCGTAGTAGTCGATAGCCTTGTATCTCAGGTTATATGAAGTGATTCCATATCTGTAGGTTGTTACAGCATCACTGAGCAATTTGTCTGCAAAATCAGCTGGGTCTGTGCCATCAGCAACCTTAAATACATAACCGTAACTGATTCCGTTTCTGGTGCTAGTCGATGTAAATCTATAGCAATCTGAATATCCGGATATCTTTTTCGCTTTGAGTCCATCGATTGTACCACCAACTCTAATCTGAGCTGTTGTACCATTTACGCCCTGTGCTCTAGCACAATAGCTTGCAAGAGATGAAAGAGATCTTACATTCTTAACATTGCGTTCAAATGCACTTCTTGCATTATTAATCTTGGAACTACCTGTACTTGTTCCGGAATTTGGATATGATGGAATCGGCTTGGTAGTAGGTTTAGTTGTTGGTTCAGTTGTCGGCTGTGTTGGTGCCGTTGTTGGCGCCGTTGTAGATGCTGTTGTTATATCTGTATGTTTAGTTGTAGAAGCTGTAGTATTTTTGGTTGTTGAGCCCTTCTTAGTGGTTGTAGGTTTAGTTGTAACAACAGCAGTTGTTACTTCCTTCTTATTAGTTTCTTCTTCCTTAACCTTCTTAGTCGAACCCTCTTCATCCTTCTTTACGACTGTCTTAATTGATGTTGTCTTGTAATAGAACTTACGTCCATTAGTATCTTTATCAACATATACTGGTTCAGTTACGTTGGCAACGAGAACATATTCGCCGTCCTCTTTTTCTGCACGATATACGTTGTATGACTCGGCACCCTCAACAGGATCCCATGTCAAACGGATGCTTGGCGCCTCAACAGCACCAGCACCACCAGAATATTTTCTCCACCAATCATCCGACTCCTCATAAGTCGGATCCTCACCAATACCAATTTCCTTAGGTGAGAGTGGTGCCTCTGGACGCTCGGTTTTCTTATCCTTATGAAGGGTACAAGCAAAAAGGCCAAGCAAGATTAAAATTGCGAGGCAGACCAAGATGATTATCTTGGCAGTTTTATTCATATTTACAAGTGCATCTTTTAATTTAGACATTCTAGGACCTTCTTAAACTAAACGGGAAATTACTTTAAATACTCATCATAACGAGGCTCATATGCATTGAGGCATACAGCTGCAACAATTGATGGACCTGTATGAGCACCAATTGCACATCCTACTTGTGTCTCTACAATATCACGAACTTTAAATTCATCACGGAGTGCCTGCTTTAATGTTTCAAATGATTCTACATCTGTACCATAGCATACACCAACTACTTGCTTGTCGAGCTCGGCGCCATTCTCGCCGACGAGTTCAACAATTCGAGCCTGTGCCTTCTTCCAACCACGAACTTTTTCTGTTGCCTTGAGCGAACCGTTCTCATCTGTCATGAGGATAGGCTTGATATCAAGCATTCCACCTACCACAAATGAAGCCTTGCTTACGCGGCCACCAGCATAGAGATAGTCAAGGGACTGAACTGCGATAATATGAACCATATGCTCGCAGAAGAAATGAGCTGCTTCAATAATTAAATCATTTGGAGCTCCATTCTTTTGCATCTTGAGAAGTCTCTCAACAACAAGTCCGTAACCGATTGATGCACAGTGTGAATCAATAATTGTAATTTTAAAATCAGGATATTTCTCGAGTACTTCTTCCTTAGCAAGAGTAGCAGCCTGGAATGTACCAGCAATACCTGTTGAGAAACAGATATAGAGAACTTCATCTCCTGCTTCTGCGAACTTAGAAAAATGCTCTTCAAACATGAGCTGGCTTATATGATAAGTCTTAATCTCATGTGTTCCTGCTTCTTGAATTTTGTAAAAATCATCTGGGAAAATTGTTACACGGTCACGTAAATCCTCACCATCAATTGTAACTGGTGTTGGCATTACATATAGACCATATTCATTAATTACGCTCTCTGGTACATCAGATGCTGAATCTGTAATAATCTTAAAATCCATTTCATTTACCTCTCAAATTTATCTTATTGTTCCTACTGTACGTGGGAATAGTATTACGTCACGGATATTTTGAATTCCTGTGACGTACATAAGAATACGCTCAAATCCAAGTCCGAAACCACTGTGTGGTACAGAACCAAATTTGCGAAGGTCAATGTAATCTGCGTAGCTTTCCTTGTCCATGCCACGTACTTCCATTGCCTCAAGGAGTTTATCATAATCTGCTTCACGCTCGGAGCAGCCAATGATTTCACCGATACCTGGTACGAGCAAGTCTGTTGCAGCAACGGTCTTGCCATCAGGATTTTGTTTCATATAGAAAGACTTAATTTCCTTAGGATAATTTGTAACAAATACAGGCTTATTAAATACTTCCTCTGTGATATAACGCTCATGCTCTGTCTGGAGATCGCAGCCCCATTCAACTGGGAACTTGAAATCAACAGGAGCTTCCTGTAGGAGCTTGATTGCATCAGTATAATCGAGAATCTGGAAATCACTATCTATTACATTCTGAAGCTTAGCTGAGAGACCAGGCTCAAAGAACTTTTCAAAGAATGCGAGTTCTTCTGGACAAGTCTCAACATATTTCTTAACGACATACTTAATCATATCCTCTGCGATTTCGATAATGTCATCAAGTTCAGCAAAAGCAACTTCTGGCTCAACATGCCAGAACTCTGCTACATGACGAGTCGTATTAGACTTCTCTGCACGGAAAGATGGACCAAATGTATAAATCTTTCCGAAAGCCATTGCAGCAACTTCACCCTCGAGCTGGCCAGATACAGAAAGACCTGCTGTTTTGCCAAAGAAATCATCAGCATAATATTCTTCTGCCGATTCATATTTTGCTGCATCCTCATAACTCTGAGTTGTTACTCTAAACATCTCACCTGCGCCCTCACAGTCAGAGCCTGTGATAAGTGGAGTATTAACATATACATAATTTCTATCCTGGAAATACTCGTGGATTGCTGCAGCGAGAACTGAGCGTGCGCGGAAAACTGCATTGAATGTATTAGTACGAACACGTAAATGAGGCATAGTTCTAAGCGTATCAAGACTAGTACGCTTCTTTTGAAGAGGATAGTCCTCTGGGCATGGTCCGAGAAGCTCGAGCTCTGTTACATTGATCTCTACACTTCCATCACCAGCAACAGCCGATGGTACAACTGTACCAACAGCTTTGAGTGATGAACCAAGCTTGGTAAATGTTGCAAGGCTGTCTGCCTTATCAAATTCTTCTTTGTTTACCACGAGTTGGATATGCTTGAGGCTTGTTCCATCATTGAGTTCGATGAAAGCCATGTTCTTGGAATCACGTGCTGTGCGCACCCAACCACATACAACTACTTCTTTTCCTACATATGACTTGTCAGTCATTATGTCCTTTATATCTACGTGTTTCATTAATTAATTACCTCTTGTATAATACTTATAATAATAAAATATATAATATCAACATATCATACCACACTCTGTTGCTTAAATCAATTTAATATGATAAAGTAATTGCATTATGAGAATTGAATTATCAGAACATTTTTCAATCAAGAAAATACTAAGACTTATACTTCCCTCCTCTGCAATGATGGTATTCATCTCCATTTATGGAATGGTAGATGGATTCTTCGTTTCAAATTTTGTAGGAGGGACTTCTTTTGCTGCAGTAAATCTCACATGGCCAATGATTATGATCTTTGGTGGCGTGGGATTTATGTTTGGTACTGGTGGAAATGCGATTATTGCACGCACCCTCGGAGAGGGGCATAAAAAAGATGCGAGCGAGTACTTCTCGCTCGTCATATATGCTGCAATTATATGCGGCATAGCACTCGCAATAATCGCGCTAATATTCAATAGGCAACTCTGTGCATTGCTTGGCGCGGAGGGCAAGCTTCTTGACTGTTGCGTAACATATTGCAAAATAATATTCCCCTGTATACCATTCTTCATGCTCCAAAATGTATTTCAGAGTCTGTGCGCAACAGCGGAAAAGCCTCGCCTCAGCCTCTATGCAACAATAGCAGCCGGTATTTCCAATGTTGTACTTGATGCACTTTTCATACTCGTTTTCGATATGGGACTTGTCGGTGCAGCACTAGGAACAGCATCTACTCAAGTGCTCGGCGGACTTATTCCTCTCATATATTTTATGAGGGAAAATGATAGCCTTTTAAAACTTGGACATACCAAGTTCTATAAGAATATTTTGATTCACACATGCACCAATGGTATATCTGAACTCGCGACCAATATCACTCTTAGTCTCGTTAGTATTTTATACAATTTAGAGATAATCAAAATTGCCGGTGAGCTAGGTGTAAATGCATATGGAATAATTATGTATGTCGCATTTATTTTCATCTCGATTTATATCGGATATACAGTCGGAATTGCCCCAGTTGTCAGTTACAATTACGGAGCGAAAAACATTCCAGAACTGCAGAATGTTTTTCGCCTGAGCCTTATCATTACTGGGCTTTTCGGACTCTTGGGAACGGCACTTTCCGAGTTGCTCGCCCGTCCATTCGCACTTATTTTTGCAAACGGAGATGAGCAACTAATTTCATTGACTGTGCATGGATTTAGAATTTTCGCTTTAGCATTTTTAGTAGGTGGATTTTCAATGTTCGCATCAGCATTTTTCACCGCGCTCGGCAATGGTCCAGTGTCAGCGGCAATTGCTGTATCGAGGACATTTATATTCCAGATTATTCCACTTTATATCCTGCCAAAATTCCTCGGTATGGACGGCATTTGGTTCTCAATGCTGTCCGCTGAAATTCTAGGAATTTTGGTGAGCGCCGCTTTCATAATTGCCAAGCGCAAGAGATATAATTATTATTAAATACCTTATAAATAAAGCAATCCCCTGTGGTAAGCCACAGGGGATTTTCTTATTCATAATCGTAATCAAATTTTTCTGGAATCCAGTTCTTCAAAACTTCAATCATATCAACTGCAGCGACCTTGGCAGCATCCAAATCATGCTCCAGATAGTTTCCACATTCACGGCGCTTAGCACCAGGAATTTCTCCCTCAAAGTCCTTGATAAATAGGAAGGAATCTCTTACAAGTTTCAATACATTTTCCTTATCAACATCATCACGAAGGAGCATGTAGAATCCTGTGCGACATCCCATAGGACCGATATAAATCACAGAATCTTTATACTCTGAATTTCTTGCGTATGTAGCAAAGAGATGCTCAAAAGTATGGAGAGCACCATTTGAGAGATAATCGCCCATATTAGGTCTTTTCATGCGGATATCATAGGTGATTACATCACCATCAACTCTTGATACATAAATACCTTTTTGCAACTTGTCATGGTCAATAGAAAAGCTTGCAATTTTATCCATCAATTAGAACCTCCCTGTGGTACACCTTTCATTGTAAGGCCGATTCGTTTTTTATTTAAATCAACATCTAAGACACGTACAGTGATAACATCTCCAACTGAAAGAGCCTCAGATGGATGCTTTATATATTTATCTGTAATTTGGCTTATGTGAACTAGGCCATCCTGATGAACGCCGATGTCTACAAATGCGCCGAAATCAATAACATTTCGAACTGTGCCCTTGAGTTCCATACCAGGTTTTAGGTCCTTCATCTCCATAACATCTGAACGGAGAAGTGGCGGTGGAAGTTCATCACGAGGGTCACGGCCTGGCTTTAGGAGTTCATTTTCAATATCGCGGAGAGTTGGCTCACCAATTGACAATCTCTCAGCAACATTCTTATAGCCAAGTTTTTCAATTCGATCATGTAGTTCTGGAATATTTCCAGCTTTTACATCCTTTAAATCATAGCCGCATAGAGTAAGAAGCATCTTGGCAGCATCATATGATTCTGGATGAACACCAGTATTATCAAGGATATTTTTAGATTCAGCTACACGGAGGAATCCTGCGCACTGCTCGTATGCCTTAGGGCCAAGCTTTGGCACTTTTTTGAGTGCTGTACGAGATTCAAATGCTCCGTTTTCTTCACGGTAAGCAACAATATTCTTAGCAATTGTGCCATTGATACCAGCGATGTGTGAGAGGAGTGATGGAGATGCTGTATTGAGATCTGCACCAACAGAGTTTACGCAGTCTTCAACCACACCATCAAGTGCTGTCTCAAGTTCCTTCTTAGGCATATCATGCTGGTATTGGCCTACGCCAATTGCCTTAGGTTCAATCTTAACAAGTTCTGCAAGTGGGTCTTGAAGTCTCCTTGCAATAGATACAGCAGATCTCAGTGAAACATCAAATTGAGGAAATTCTTCCGCTGCAAGTTTAGATGCGGAATAAACTGATGCGCCTGCCTCAGAAACAACCATATATGATACTTTCTGTGGCACCTTTTTCAGCAAATCGGCTGCAAAAATTTCTGTTTCCTTGGATGCTGTTCCATTACCAATCGATATAATATCTACGTTATGTTTGGCGATGAGCGCTGCAATTGTTCGCTCAGCTTCTGCCTTCTTGGCATCACCGTGAGTTACATATATTACGCCTGTATCAAGCACCTTTCCAGTACCATCAACACAAGCAACTTTACATCCAGTTCTATATCCTGGATCCAGGCCTATGCACACCTTGTTTTTGATAGGTGGTGCCATAAGAAGAGGGCGGAGATTCTGAGCGAACACCTTGATTGCAGCGGTAGCTGCACGCTCAGTCAGTGCTGTTCTAGTCTCATTCTCAACTGATGGATAGATAAGTCTATCATAGGCATCAATGCCTGCTGCGATAACGAAATCAGTACAAGGACCAGTGCCCTTGACTATCTCTTTTTCAATTACGCCAAGTGCCTTTTCCCTATCAAGGGTAACAGACACTTTGAGGAAATCTTCTTTTTCTCCTCTGTCTATTGCGAGGATTTTATGGCCAGCAAGTTTCTCAATTTTCTCTGAAAAATCGTAATAGTTTGAGTATACACTGTCCTCATCCTTCTTGGCTTTTGAAGTAATAACACCAAGGACAGAGAAGAGATTACGAAGGCGTCTACGGATATTTGCATTGTCTGAGATGTCCTCAGCAATGATATCGGATGCACCTTGCAGTGCGTCCTCAATTGTTTCAACGCCCTTCTCGGGGTCGATATATTCACCAGCAAGTTCCTCTGGCTTCACTGATGGTTTCTGCTCATAAATTGCGATAGCAAGAGGTTCGAGGCCCTTTTCTTTTGCAACTGATGCACGGGTCTTTCTCTTAGGCTTATATGGTCTATAAATATCCTCAAGTTCAGCAAGAGTTGCCGCATTATCAATTGCGATTTGCAATTCATCTGTCATCTTTTCTTGCTCAATTATTGATTTAGAAATCTCCTCACGACGTTTGTCGAGATTGCGGAGATATTCAAGGCGCTCGGATATTAGACGCAAAGTCTGATCATCAAGTGTACCATGCGCTTCTTTCCTATAACGAGCAATGAAGGGAATTGTATTCCCTTCATCTATAAGTTTAACTGTATTTTCTACTTGCCAACGCTGTAATTTAAATTGGTCTGTAATACTTGCAATAATGTCCATTGTTTACTCCCATATTACATCTCTGTTTTAAGTTGCCTTATATCTGAGCCCATAAATTCAAGCATCATATAGTCACCAATAATGCGGCTATATACACGTGGATCATATTTATCGCCTATCTCATCATACATGAGATTTGTGCTAATGATAGTAGGCAAACCATATAAGATACGCGTGTTTACGATGTTATATAGCTTGGCTATTGTAAATGAAGTCGTAAATTCTGAGCCCAAATCATCGAGAATTAGGAGATCACAAGTGATTACTGCATCCTCAATAGACTCATCATTTCGAACTCGACCGAATTGCTCACGCTCGAGTTTAGAGAAGAGATTTCCAGAACTCATATAAATCACGTTATAGCCCTTGGAAATTACTACATTTGCAATTGAAAGTGAGAGATGAGTCTTGCCAAGTCCAGTCTTACCAAACATCAAAATGCTCTTGGAATTCTTGTCAAAGTCATCTGCCCAATCCTTGCAGTAATTATATATCTGGCTCATACGCGATTTCGCATCAGCATCATAATAATCGAGGTTGAAATTTGCAAATGTCGAGTCCTTGGCAGGGGCGAACTCACACAAATTATCGTATTGAAGCTTCTTTACAAGAGCTTTCATACATTCACAATAATGACCATCATGAATACCTGTATCTTCGCAGATAGGACAGGTATAGTGAACATCAAGCACATCTGCCGGGAGACCAAGTTCAGCAAGAATCTCCGCACGGCGCTTTTGCAATTTTAAGTTTTCCTCAGCCAGATTCTTGATATACTCATTCGCATCTTGTCCCATACCTATGGCCTTTAATGCATCAAGTCCCGCTCTTGCAATTTTATTATTTATCTCGCGAAGTTCTGGAGAAACTGTTCCCAGTTCAGCCTTCTTCTGCTCAGCCATATTCTCAGCAGCTTCTCTGCGTGCATCAATTATTTCCTTTGCACGAACTAAGTTGTTAGCCATTATTTCTCCTCCTTCGTTTTTCTCTTATATTCAATTGGTGCTTGCGCACGAGCGCGCACCTTGTCCGAGTCATATGACGTCTGACTATTCAAATTGTCACGACGCTTTGCCTCAGTCTGCAATACTTCCTGCGGCTTTTTAATACCATCATTTTTCCATGACTCGAGAATAGTATCAATATATTTGAAATTGACTTTATTGATATTATCAATCATTTTCTCATAAGCAAGCAGGATAAGTTCCATTGACTGCTTGTTGTCGAAACGCCAATGCTTTAAATATGCGAGGCGACTCTCTGTAAATTGTGGTGCGTCCGTAGAGAATTGAGCGACAAAAGTCTTCCATAATTTTTCGTCAGCCTTTTGTGCTTTAAGATATGCATCCGCCTTCTCAAGCGTATTTATCTCGCGCTCGCCCCAGTCCTTAGCCACCTTGCTAATATAAGCAAGATTTCCTTTATCCTTGCCAACGCAATACTCAACAAGTGTCAAAATAACCTCAACAGGGAGGCCATAATAATCAAGCATCATAAGAAGTTTTGCCTGATCGCCATAACCAATTGTGCGGCCAAGTTTCAACTGAACTTCATTAAAGAGTGCACGCAAATTAGCATCTTCCAATGTGCGTGCTGCTACCTGTTCATATGTAGGTGCAACATCTGGGAGTGCATGGAGAGCAGCTTTATCCTCTGCCTTCTTGACATTCGGTGGTATCTCTCCATCCTCATAAACGAGGCCCGCCTCTTTCCAGTATTGGAAAGCGTCTTTTACATCCGACAAATCAATGCCCGTGCCCTTGGCAACAGATTTCGCATCGATTTCTTCTCCCTGATGGCGCAGCAAGAAAAGGAGAACCTTAATCTGCTGTCCTCCCGCTTTCTTGATATGTTCATCTACAACACAATTTGGAATGGCAAAGACACCATTCCAAACTGCAGCATTCACCTTATAACTCATTTCTATCCGCCAATCAGTCTAAGTCTAGTCTTAATTCAAGTGCTGTATACAGTGGCTTCATGCCCATCTTCTCATAGAAGCTTGCTGCGCCATTGTTACATTCCCATGAGCGAAGTGTAACACCAACGCAATTACGTTTCTTCGCAAGATCGCAAACAAATTCGAAGAGTTCCTCTCCAATTCCTTTGCCACGATATTTCTCATCTACACATAGATCATCTATATACATGCTCTTTCTAGCATGGAAGCTGGTTGTCTCCTTGCTAAATTCATATACACAGAATGCATAGCCCATAAGTTCATCCGTATCATCATCAACATATACGAAAATTGGTCTATTGTAGTCCTCAAGCAAAATGCCAAGGTCACTTCGTGTATATTTTACTCCGCCTTTTACGAAAATATCAGGGCGTCCCTCTGAATGAATATCATGAACCTGACGCAAGATTTCTTCAATCCTATCAAGATCTCTTTCTTCTGCCTTTCTAATCATTTCATACACCCCTTATTCCTTATAAAAATCAAGTAAGTGGCCCTTATAATCTGGAGCTTCATCATATACTGCATGTCCATATCCATCATACATAATAATTGGACAATCCAGTTTATCTGCAAGTTCACGTGATGCATCAGGAGTTAGGGCCCTATCATCATTTGAACCTATTACCAATATAGGGCAATGTATCTTGCCAAGATCAGAATATGCATCAAACGCAAGGCAGATATCTATCATTGCCGCAAGTCTTTTCAGTTCTTCTGGCGTAGCATCTGCCTCAATGGCAACAAAGGCATCGTGCCATGTAGCAAGATAATCATCGCCATATATATGTTCTCGCATATCGCGATTAAGTTCAACTACTTCTCCTGCTAGAGCAAGTTCTTTCCAATGCTTCATCATAGTACGGCTGTGATCATTCTGCCTTGCCATTGAAGAGGCAAGAACCATCTTATGCACAAGTTCACTGTGACGAATAGCAAGATACTGAATGACCATGCCACCAAGCGATGCGCCAAACATATAGGCATCACATATATCAAGCACCCTCATTGCCATAGCAAGATCATCTGCCATATCTGTCACTGAGTAGCTTGGTTTTATAACACTGGCATAGTCAAAGACATATACAGTATATTCATCTGCAAAGCAAGAATAAGCAGCCTCTATCGCATCAGCTGATAACATAACAGACTTCAGGCTCATTCCTGGAACTATTACAAACGCTTTGTCACCGTTTCCAAATGAGAAATAATCCATATGGAAACTTTCAAATTTTACTGTCTTTATCTCAGTCATTTTCTTTCCCTGCAAGATAGTTTTCTAATATTCCTGCCGCATCACCTACGAGCATATCACAAGGACGTTTCTTATAATAACTGTCCGTGCGAGGAGCAGGTGTTGCATCATCATGTTTTATATTCAACCCCAGAAGATTTCGACATACTATGGAGCCATTTTTAGTTTCAAACTCCTTCGCAAGAGTTTGAATTCGTGCATAATGCTCCTTCTTGTCGTCATCCGTTTCTGGCTTTGTAAATCCAGCGATTGCATTGAGGACAAACACCATGCCTGTCACAGCGCCACATACTTCGCGGAGTCTACCGACTCCGCCACCGTATCCGCTCGTGAGCTTAGCAACGGTGTCCTCGTCCATACCAATTTCATCGGCGAACGCAATCGCTACCGCTTGGGCACAATTGTACCCAGCGTGAAAATTATTTATTGCAATTTCTCTGCGTGTCATAATATCACCGCTTATTCAAAGAGACCTGCAAGTGTCTTGATCAATTCCTCATTATCTATTGGCTTCGCAAGATGTGCATTCATTCCACTATCAAGAGCCTTCTTCTTATCCTCTGCAAATGCATTAGCAGTCATTGCAGCGATAGGAACTGACTTCGCATACTTGCTATTCAAACGACGAATTTCCTCTGTTGCCTTATAGCCATCCATGATAGGCATCTGGATATCCATAAGAATTACGTCATAATGCTCTTTTTCTGGCTTATCTATCATAGCAGCCATCTTCTCTACAGCATATGTTCCATCGATTGCTGTATCAACAATCAGGCCCATATCCTCGAGAATATCTTTAGCAATTTCTCTATTGAGTTCATTGTCCTCAACGAGGAGAACCTTCTTGCCTTTGAGTGCCTTGAGGCCCTGCTTATATTCCTCAGCAGAATCAACATAGCTCTCATCGGCAATTCTAAACTCAAAGTGAATGGTTACAGTTGTACCCTCACCGAGTTTGCTCTTGATATCAATTGTGCCTCCCATAAGGTCAACAAGAGACTTGGTAATTGACATTCCAAGTCCAGTACCCTGGATACCTGAAATTGTAGATGTTGTCTCACGAACAAAAGCTTCAAAGATATGAGATACGAACTCTTCGCTCATTCCGATGCCGTTATCTTCGATTATAAAGTCATATGCGGAATGTTCTGAATTAGCGCAAGGTGTCTCGACAATTGAACACTTTACATATCCGCCATGCTTAGAATATTTAATAGCATTAGTTACAACATTTGTAAGAACTCGATTTACACGCAATTTATCTGCAAATACGCAGTTATGCTTAATCTTGCTTAAATCAATTGAGAAATCAAGGCTCTTATCAGAAATTGTCTGCTTTAGCATATCTACGAGAGCAAGAGCAGAATCAGTGATGATTACTCTATCCTCTTCGATTGCAACTTTACCTGACTCGATACGTGCCATATCAAGCACGTCGTTGATGATACTAAGAAGGTGCTGGCTACTCAGATCAACCTTATCAAGACAGTCTGCAAGTTTCTCAGGATTATCTATATTCTTTCTTGCCATATTATTAAATCCAATGATGGCATTCATAGGAGTACGGATATCATGAGACATGTTGAATAGGAATGTCGATTTTGCTACGTTTGCAGACTCAGCCTGCTCACGAGCTTCCTCGAGAATTTCTTCCTGTTCAACCTGAGCTCTTGTAAGCTCATCCATGTTATGCACACCGATAAGGAAGTTCTTATCATAAACCCAGTTTCCTGTATGAATTACCTTGAGCTGATAATATGTGATATCGTCGTTCTTGATGATTCGATAGTTATGGAAGAATGCATCCTCTTTTGCAAATTCTCTCTCAACATTGCTTGGAGAAAGAGCCTTTACGAAGTCATCCTTATCCTCTGCTACGATATTAGCAGCAACAGCCTCTACGTACTTGTTATATTCCATCTTATTTTCAAGAGATGGATTTCGTTGCATATATGCATCAGACATACGGACAGTTTCAATTGTCTTGCCGTCAAAGTCAACATGGAATACGGCTTCGTAGTCGTCTGCCAAACTGTTGATAAATTCTTCACGTTGTTTATTTGCAAGTTCTTTTCTGTATGCTTCATCAACAACTGAGAAACCGAGAGCAACAGCCTGAGGGTTGTCATCGTCTCCTACCTTTACGAACTTCATTTCGCAGTAACGAGGGTCGCCTTCGTTATCTGAACGATATGTTGTAATAAATGTTTTCTTATCATGAAGTTCCTCAAGAATGTTATAGATAGAACCAGCCTTGAGCATCATTGCCTTATCTTCTTCGTAAACCAATGTATCAACGTACATCTTAAAGGCATCAGAATATTTAATACCAGAACGGAATACTGTACCAAATTCAGACTCTGTTTCCTCGTTCATTGTATAAGGGTCAAGTTCATCTGTTGTAAGGTCGATGTAATAAACTGATGTATACTCGGATGCGAGGATTTCGATGATTTCAGTATTTCTCTGTCTAACTATTTCCTGCTCAATTCTATTACGAAGTTCATCATCCTTATCAGCGAAACCAAGAGCTACAGCCTTAGGTGCACCTTCTTCGTCTCCTACCTTTACGAACTTCATTTCGCAATAGTGAGGATTACCATTGTTATCAGAACGATATGTTGTAAGGAAGGTCTTCTTATAACGAAGTTCCTTCATGATATTACCGATAGAACCTGCTTTCAGCATCATCGGCTTATCTTCAAGATAGATAAGAGTATCTACGTATACTCTATATGCATCTGAATAAGTCATATTCTTGAAGAGGAATCCGAATTGGTTCTCCGTCTCCTCGTTCATGGAGTATGGAGTAAGTTCATCAGTTGTAAGATCGATGTAATAAACTGATGTGTACTCAGATGCAAGAATCTCGATAATCTCATTATTTCTATCGATTTCAGCCTGTCGTGTAAGTTCAGCACGAATTTCTTCATTCTTATCCGCGAAACCGAGCGCAACCTCTTTTGGCTTACCGTTTGCGTCTCCTACCTTTACGAATTTCATTTCGCAGTAATGAGGGTCTCCGGAGTTCTCAGAACGGTATGTTGTAATGAATGTTTTCTTATTTTCAAGTTCTTTTGCAATATTCTCTACGGAACCAGCCTTGAGCATGAGCTGTTTATCCTCGCCATAGATAAGACGGCTTACATAGAGTTTAAAAGCTTCTGAATATGTGATTCCGCTGTTGAAAATCTGACCGAACTCAGACTCTGTCTCAGCATTCATTGTGTATGGGTTCAGTTCATCTGTTTCGAGGTCGATATAATAAACTGATGAATACTCAGATGCGAGGATCTCGATAATGTTAAAGTTTCTCTGACGCTCCAATTCCTGGGCCTGACGAGCACGGATTTCTTCATCACGGTCTGCGAAACCGAGGGCAACAGCTGTTGGCTCTTCAGTTTCGCCATTAACCTTAACGAATCTCATCTCACTATATCGGTTGTCTGATGAACGATACTGTGTTACATAAGTCTTCTGATTATTAAGTTCTTTCTTGATTGTAGAAATAGAACCCTCACGGAGCATCATTTCCTTATCTTCATCCAAGATAAGTCTGTCTACATAGAGCTTGAAAGCTTCTGAATATGTGATTCCGCTGTTGAAGATCTGACCGAACTCAGACTCTGTCTCAGCGTTCATTGTATATGGGTTCAGTTCATCTGTATTAAGGTCAATATAGTAAACTGATGAATACTCAGATGCGAGGATTTCGATAATGTCTGTATTACGTTTTCTTTCCTCTTCACGTCTCTGGCGAGCACGGATTTCTTCATCACGGTCTGCGAAACCGAGGGCAACAGCTGTTGGCTCTTCGTTTTCACCATTAACCTTAACGAATCTCATCTCACTGTATCGGTTGTCTGATGATCGATACTGTGTGATATATGTCTTCTGATTCTTGAGCTCTTTCTTAATTGTAGGAATAGAACCCTCACGGAGCATCATTTCCTTATCTTCATCCAAGATAAGTCTATCTACATAAAGCTTGAAAGCTTCTGAATATGTAATTCCGCTGTTGAAAATCTGACCGAACTCAGACTCTGTCTCAGCGTTCATTGTATATGGGTTCAGTTCATCTGTGTTAAGGTCGATATAGTAAACTGATGAATACTCAGATGCGAGGATTCTGATAATCTCCATGTTACGCTCTTGCTCATGGAGTTGTACCTCACGTCTATCAACGCCCTGAGAAGTAGAGACATTTACAACTTTTTCTTTATTCATAAAAAACCTCCAGATAGGATAAGTCGAAAATCAAATTAATCAGTCGCCATAAGTTCTTGCAATGTTGTAAGAAGCTTATTGACATCAATCGGCTTGGCTAGGTGTCCGTCCATTCCTGCATCAAGTGCATTTTGCTTGTCTTCTGCAAATGCATTTGCAGTCATGGCAACGATATGGATACCAGCCAGTTTTTTGTTGGATAGAGCACGAATTTGTTTGGTTGCTTCATAACCATCCATTCGTGGCATTTGTACATCCATCAGTACAATATCATAATCTCCCGGCTTAGAAGATTTGACTTTTTCGACAGCAATAACACCATCTTCTGCTGTATCTATTTCTGCACCAAAATCCGCCAGAATCTCTTGGGCTATTTCTCTATTCATCTCATTATCTTCTACGAGAAGAATCTTCATACCCTTGAGAGATACATCAATAGACTTTTCATCATGTTTGCTGTCTTCCTTATACTCCTTATCAATACGCAACGGAATTGAAACCACAAATTTCGTTCCCTCTCCGAGCTTAGAAGTTACATCAATTGAACCTTCCATAAGATCGACAAGTCGTTTTACAATTGGCATTCCAAGACCTGTACCCTGAATCTTACGAACAGTAGAATTCTCTTCTCTCGTAAATTCTTCAAACAGATGAGGAAGGTACTCCTCACTCATTCCAAGTCCTGTATCCTCGATTGTGAACTTATATAGTCCATAACCTGGTTTAAGACATGGCGCCTCACCAAGTATCACCTTGACACTTCCACCTGCTGGCGTATATTTGACAGCATTACTGATTAGATTATTTGCAATCTGAGTCATTCTGTCATTATCACCAATAGCATGTAAGTGCTTAACATCATTTATCTCAACAGAGAAATCAATGTCGCTCGATTTCGCATGCTCATAATATACCGCATGTAATACATTAAAGTTCTCAACGAAATCAATTCTTTGATCTTGTAAGATAATCTTGCCTGATTCGATTCTAGACATTTCAAGTACCTGATTTACAAGTGACAAAAGCTGATTTCCTGCAATTCCAATCTTAGCAAGATAATCTTTTATCTCATCTATAGATGTCTTCTTGCTTGCAATTGCTGCATAACCAAGAATTGCATTCATCGGTGTTCGTATGTCATGGGACATGTTGAATAGGAATGTGGTCTTGGCCTTATCTGCTTTTTCAGCAGCCCTCATCGCTGTTTCAAGTTCTTGTCTGTGTCCTAGTTCCTTCTTGATTTCGCTATCGGTACAACGTATACATACGAGCATACCCATAACTTCTTTATTCTTACCAAGGATTGGGATAAATCGCTCCTGATAGAAACTGTCTTCACCATTTATCTTCAAACGGAAATTAACTGAATGTACTTCATCATTATAGAAGTCGTCATAAATAACTTCTCTGCGCGTTTCGTTATAAAATGCTTCCCTGTCCTCTGGTTCCAAATATTGAATCATTATATCGAGTCGTTTGCTAAGATTTGTCTCATTGAGCCAAGCATTAGTTACAACATTTGCAAACGAATCGGTTATCTTATGCCTTCTTGTAATTGTATCGTTCTGCTTGTTATCGGAAAGTGTAATAATATCAACGCTATCAAAGTCATCAGAGATGGTTCTAAGCAAAGCTGTTTCCTGTTCCCTTACTCTTCCGATTTCGGAAATATCCTTAACAGTCGTGAAGGATATAACATCACCCTCGGAATTCCTAATCATACAGATACTACGACGGAGAAATCTTCGGTTGCCGTCGATAGTATCAGCTTCATAGTCGAACGTCATCTCTGTTCTATTGTTATTAAAGCTTGTTAAGAGATTATTTCTATCTGTTGACTTAGCAAATATTTCACTTGAACTTTCATCAACAAATTTCTTTCTCCACTTTTCAATATAAACATCATATTCACAAGGCAAATCGAGTCCCAAAATATCATGAAGCGGACGAAGTTCACCATCGTCGCCCTTCCATTCACCATAGACCAATATATTCTTAGTCAAGTTTGCCTCAAGTGAGATGATTGATTCTGTGATAATGGCATTCTTGTAATTCTCAAGTGATTCTTGAAGTTTTTTAGAATCACCAAGAGCGGATTCAAGTTCTTTATTCTTATCCTCCAATTGCTTTCTGTGAGCCACTTCAAGTTGGTATAAATCCTCAATACTACGGATGCATACAACCATAGTATTTACTTTTCCCTTGAAGTTTTTGATAGGAATGAATTCCTCTCTAAAGTGAAGGGTGTTTTCGCCCTTTCCCAAACGGAATTCTACTGTATGAGTCTTGCCTCTTGCGAAGGACTCAAGAACCTTGGACTTTCTAGTCATAGTATAAAAATCATCCTGGTCTGCCGGGTCCACCATGAGAGCCATAAGTTTAATTCGCTCTGTAATATTTTGCTCCTTGAGCCATTTTTCATCTACCAGATTTTTAAGCTCATCTTTTACAAGAGTACGTCTATATACAAAGTCATATGTATTTCTTCCCTTGATATTTACAAGGTCAACAGAAGCATAGTCCTTAGATAGAGCTCTTAGATATATACCTTCTTGTCGCAATATAGCAATTCTAGTAATAATTAGAATTGCAACAGCAAGCAGGCACATTAAAATAATAGTACTCATTATTGGGCGCTCGTTAATCATATCGATAATTGGTAATGTTGGAATATATGCGAACAGCCATTTATCATTAAGATCATCCAACACTCCGTCGGCTCTAAGCTTTTCAATTGTTAAATTAATGCGATTTAAAAGTTCAGGATTATTGGCACTTACACCTATTGCCATATTACTGTCAGACAATGAGAAGCAAGGTTTTATTTCAATACCTGCAATATCACTCATCTCATCAATGATTCCAACGCCAACAACATAGCGGCATACAACGCAATCACATTCATCATTCATGAGTGCGTCAAAAGCAGCTTTATTGGAATTATATGTAACACAAAATGGCTCAAAACCATGCGCTCTAATTGATACAAGAGCATTTGCATTTTCTGTTACGCCTATTTTCAAACCATATAGCTGTTCTGTTTTCTTAAGCTTTTCCTTAGAAAAGACCATAAAGTCATCGGCTTGCATTGGGCTAGACAGAACAATTGCGTCACCTGGTAATAAAGCATCCCCATATTCACAAGTCAGGACAGCATCCGCTTCACCTTTTTTGACAGCTTCTAGGGACTCGCTCCATGTCATAGGCTTTATCTCAAGATTCATTTGGAGTTCATTAGCAATAGTATTGATAAGTTCAATGTCATGTCCAACAAGTTCTTTCTTGTCGTTATAATAAACAAAAGGCCAATAGTCATCATCTGTTGCGACAACAAGTGTCTCACCAAATGAATTCTTGGCCTTTGTCTCCATTTTAATATTTGAAGTTCTATTGCATGCGCAGAAAAGCATAGCTGACATAATAGCTATGACAACTAAAACTATTGTTTTTCTAACTCTGCTATGAACTTGAGTTTCCACCGCAAGCCTCAACTCCTATATTATAAATATAATATATAGGGTTAATATAACACATAAATAAATAAAAAAACAATAATAATGATGCAAAAAACTAACTTTTTATTATTGCAGCGAGTGCCTTGGATAATTTTGCAATATCAACTGGCTTCGCTACGTGATCATTCATACCTGCCGCAAGTGCATTTTGGCGATCTTCTTCAAAAGCATTTGCCGTCATAGCGATGATTGGAATATTGGCAAGCTCAGTATTCTCAAGCTCTCTAATAGTTCTTGTTGCTTGATAGCCATCCATTACAGGCATCTGAACATCCATTAGAACCACATCAAATTTTCCAGGCTCTGATTCGGCAACTTTCTGTACAGCAATTTCACCATTTTCAGCGACATCAACAACAATGCAGCCCTCTTCTGTCAAGATATCTTGAGCAATTTCACGGTTAAGCTCATTGTCATCAACCAAAAGAATTTTAACGCCCTGTAGTGAAACCTTTTCATACTCTGGCTCTTCCGATGCCAACAATTCGTTTATTTCTTCCTCTGTTCCGAGTTTGAAATCCAAGAAAATAGTAATCTTAGTTCCTTTTCCAACTTCGCTCTTAACATCAATTGTACCGCCCATAAGATCAACAAGTTTCGCTACAATTGACATTCCAAGACCAGTTCCTTGAGTGCCCTTAGTGATTGAGTCATCGCTGCGGGAGAACTGTTCAAATATATGCTCGACAAATTCAGGTGTCATACCCATTCCGTTGTCTTCTATTACAAACTCATACCTGCCATATCCAGGTTTTTTACATTCAACCTGGCGCATGGTATGAGTAATTGTGCCACCCACTCCTGTATACTTAACTGCATTTGAAATCAAATTAAGCATAATTTGTCTTACTTTTAGGCTGTCATACCACACATATTTATCAGTGACATCATCAAGATCAACATTAAAAGTCAGGTCTTTTTTCTGCATATCCACTTCAAAGATATCGCAGAGAAGAAGACCTCTTTCTCTAATATCATTGAGGCTTACCTCTATCTTGGCCTTATCTGATTCGATTCTAGCCATATCAAGTACATCATTGATAAGTGAGAGAAGATAAGCACCAGATGACTTAATCTTACCTGCACTATCTGCAACAATATCCTTATTATCAATATGTCTTAACATGCGGTCAGAATAACCGAGAATTGCATTCATCGGAGTTCTAATATCATGTGACATATTGAAGAGGAATGTAGTCTTAGCTCTACTTGCTGCATTGGCCTCATTCTTGGCTTCGACAAGTTCTTTTTCATTCTTTTCAATGATTTCTTTCTGCCTTGTAATCTCATCAAGATTCTTCTTGAGTTTTCTTGAGCTGGCAGTTCTATCCCATGCGTAAGCAGCAATTGTGAAAATCGCAATTGCCATCATGGTTACGAGCAATTTGTTGTTCTTGATATAGTTCCAGAGAGCGTAATCACCAGATGGTGTATGCTCGTTTTCAAGTGTCTGGAATTCGAAGTCAGAGATAAGATGCAATCCCCTGTTTAATATGCAAATAAGCATGCCGTTCTCTTGGCTAGTTGAGAAGCAAATTGGGCAACGCGCATTAAGCGATCTTATCCTGAAAGTTTTCATGCTTTTTGATGACTTTTCTTGCAATGCTGCAATATGCGCAATTGCAGCATCTGCTCTGCCAGAATTGACCTCTTTCAAACAATCATCAACAGTTTTGCATAGAACGATTTCAGCTTTTGGATATACATCCGAGACATAATTTGCTACTAGTCTGCTATCTGGAATCGCTATTCTATCTATATCTCTTTCAAGAGTCTTTTCCTCAGTGAGAAGGCCCATATTGATATCTTGAATCTTCTCAGATACGATTACATCATTTTCGCTTGCATAAAAGTGTCCATAATAATCTGGGCAAGCCAAATCAACTTCACCTGATGCCAATGCCTCATGCATTTCCTCTACTGAAGCATAAAGTGTCCATTCTACCTTGGTACTAATTCCGAGCTTTTTAAACATGCTCTTAATCATATCAGGGTATACGCCCACTACTGCTCCACTCTTGGAATATGTATAAGGAAGGTCATCTTTTAGTCCAGCAGCTCGTATAACTTCCCTGCCACTAAGCCAATTTTGCTCATCTTGAGACAACTTATATGATGACATAGTATCTTTCAGATATTTTTCCTTAAGATGTGCAATTGAGAACGGATTAATCTCATAAATTTTCGTAATTGCGCTATTGAGTTCATGCAAAATTTCTGTGTCTTTTGGAGCAATAGCGAACCTAGAACTTCCCGATCCCACGCTCAAAAGTGATGTGTATCCAGAATCCTGTGAAGCACTATCGATATTCAAAATATAGTCTGTTTTTCCATCATCTAACTGTTTCCATGAATCATCAAATGATGGCGTACATACGAGCTGGCATGAGATACCATTCTCCTTTGCCCATTCAAGGAAAACCTCATTTTGATGTGTATCATTAACCGAACTGATTTTCTTACCATTGAGGTCAGAAATCTTAAAATCACGGTTTACATTTTCATTCTTAGCAGAAATAAAATATTGCTCAGCATATATTTCTTCATCTGAGAAAAGATGTGCCGCAGCACGCTCTTCTGTGTATACAAGGCAAGGTAGAATATCAATCTCGTTATTTAATAATTTTTCATATAGTTCATTAAAGTCGCCATATACGAACTCATATTCCCAGTTGTTAATTGCGGCAACATCGCAAAGCAAATCGTAGGCGAAACCTGATTTGGTTTCACCTTGCCCCGCTCCCAACATATAATTCTGGAAACTAAAATAGCCAAGTTTTACTTTTTTACCACTTGTACTATCTTTCCCCTCAATCGCATATGCCATTGGCATCAATGAGAAGACTAGAATCATTGCCAATACGAGCGCAACAATCCTTTTTATACCTTGCCGAGTTCCCATAAACTCACAACCCTTATACAATAATGTGCGTTTGTATACTTATAATACCTATTTATCAAATTTATTACTAAATTGTCAAGTATTTATCAATTAATACTACTTGGACAAAAGCACTACGGTTTCCACATGGCTCGATACGTGCTGATTGATGTCGCAATATCGGAACATATCGCCC
>JAZUJK010000009.1:0-103235 GCA_045642705.1 Acutalibacteraceae bacterium | reverse complement strand
GATGTGTATGCCTGGTGATAACGTAGAGATGGACGTTGAACTTATCACTCCTATCGCTATTGAAGAAGGCCTTCGTTTCGCTATCCGTGAAGGTGGCCGTACAGTAGGTTCAGGCGTTGTTATCGCTATCAACGAATAATTTCTATAACCACTAATAAAAATCGAGCGCTGCATTGCAGCGCTCTTTTTTTATGTCTTTTTATACTATATATTGTGTAAAGGTAACAAAAGGGATACAAGTCAGTTACAACTTGGATATCCTATTGTAAGTGCATTTTGGGAGTGATAGAATTCAATTAGTCTATTGATGGAGGTGCCTTATGAAAAGGGTCGCAGGTCTTATTTTTTTATTCATAGTTGTATTTGTTTTTGCAGCCTGTAACCGATGGTCCGGCCTATCTCCAGTTCCAGTTGAATCAATAAAATTCATCGGAAATCACAAGCTTATTGAGAGATTTGATAAGGTCATGACAGTAAAGGATGTTCTCGATGATATATCAGAGATTAATCTTTCAATGAAGATGGATTCGATATCAGGACTTGATAAGAGAACTGAGACAGAAGGAAATCGTTCAATAGACTACTATTCAAGAAATGATACACTACTCTATGCTGTATATAATGGATATGAAAATGATCGATGGGATTATTTCACAGATTCCAAGTCAGGACTACCTCTTGATGTTGCATTTTGGGATGAAAATGACGTAAGAAATGTAAATATCGTATCGGATAAATATGAGGCATCCTATGGGGAAAAGACATTAATTACCATTAAAAATGGTGAGGAATATGCAACATATGAAATCTATAAAAATAACTGTTTTATAACTAATGCACATTATATCGATGAGGACGGAATTCCGCATAACTACGAGTATGATATAGATTATAACACCATGGAAGTTCTCTATGAAATGGACAGCGAGCAAGAGAGTGAAGTATTTGCACTTTACAGCGAAGAAAATGAGGCCTGAAATTCAGGCCTCATTACTTATTTTATAGACTTTTAACTTAGCGTGAAATAACCTAGGTACGTGCCATCTTCGTATACATGGATTGTAACTCCATCAGGGTCTGGCTTGTATGTCTGGTTAGGTTTTAGACCGCATGCTGAGCGGAACTTGGTATCATTTGCTACATAGATACTTCTGTCACAATCGAGCTTGCCATTTGCAAGTGGAAGATTGACAAGAATTGGGAAGTTTTTATACATCGCATTGCCACGCATGAAATATGTGGCAATTACCATTCCGTAAGCGTCTTGGTCATCCCAAGTACAATCAACTGCATACCATTTGCCGTTATATTTTACGAGATTGAATATATGATCGGATGTGCAATAAGCTTTGCTCTCTATTCCGAGGAGATCCATACATAGTTTGAATGCTGCTGTGTAACCATCGCAGTCACTCTTACCATTTATGAGACAGTTATAAATTCCATCGACATTTTCTTTATACGTTGTATGGGATGCTATGTAGTCGTGAACATAGCGAATCTTTTCAATCGTTGAACCAGTAGCACCGAGCACTACGGACTTTGCCATATTCTGACAAGCAGAGAATTGAGTTGCATTTACGTAGTATGACCAATTGACTTTTAGGAATACATATTGCTTGGTTGCATCATAGGAATACTGAGCATCATAACCATTGCAATTTATCTCATAGAATGTGTCTTTCATTGGAAGACAGCAATAATTTAGATATTCATTTAGATACTTGGCTTCGATTTTAACCTGATCAATTTCTTGGAAGTTCTTCCAAACCTTCTTGATGTGGTAATCGAAGTTTTCATATTTTACATGTACATAGACATCGGGATCAATTGCTGTCTGAGAGGTCTCTTTGATTGTGATTTCGGTGTCATATGTTGCGGCAGCGGCCTGCTTAGGGCTGACGTTGGCAAGCTCGGAAGAAGTCTTGGCGTTATTAACGCGGTTAGGCTTCTTGGTGGTTGCCTTGGTGGAAGTCTTGGCGGGGGCTTTGGTTGTGCCACCGCTTGGCTTCTTGGTGGAGGACTGGGTCTTGGAACCGCTCTCGCTACTTGCAGGTTTTTCAGCCGGTGCCGTAGTAGAAGGGGCGGATGATGCATCCTCTTTCTTGTCACCCTTGGATATCGGAGACACAGTAACAGCGGTAGTTGGAATATCTGCGGCAGGCACGTCATCATCTGCTCCACATGCTGTGAGTATTGATGTACTCATAGTTGCGAGGAGTAGGATGGATATCAACTTTTTGCGAATTACGCTGTTTTTCATAGGGGTCTCCAAAATTAGAAATTTTTGCCTAATATAAAGATAACATTTTCTATCTCAGTTTGCAATATTACCTTTACACAAACTGCCATTTAAGGTAAAATAAAAATTGTTATATTATATATATTTATATGTTTGTGAGGTAGAGAGAATGGCACCAAAATTTAAACGAATTTTACTCAAATTATCAGGTGAAGTTCTGGCAGGCGAAGCAGGCCACGGATTTGACTTTGATGTAATTACAGACATTTGTAAAGCAATAAAGGAAATCAGCGATTCGGGTGTAGAAGTTGGTATCGTTATCGGTGGCGGAAACTTCTGGCGCGGACGCTCAAGCGGCTCGATGGATAGAGTACGCGCCGATTCAATTGGTATGCTAGGTACAGTGATGAATTCAATCGCAGTATCAGATACTTTGGAACAGCTCGGATGCAAGACTGTTGTCTACTCAGCAACCAAGATGGAGCCAATTGCGAAATACTTTAATTCACATGATGCAAGAGCAGAACTCAGCGCTGGAGCAGTTACAATCTTCGGTGGCGGAACAGGAAGCCCATTCTTCTCAACTGATACAACAGCTGCTCTTCGCGCAGCAGAGATAGAGGCAGAAGTAATCTTCAAGGCCACCAATGTTGATGGCGTATATGATAAGGATCCTAACAAGTTCGCTGATGCAGTGAAGTTTGATACTCTCACTCAGACAGATCTTCTCAATAAGGGACTCACAGTTATGGATGCAGCTGCTGCATCTCTTTGCCGTGACAATGGCATTGATATATTTGTATTCAACCTAACAGATCCGAAAAATATTGTTCGTGCTGTAAATGGTGAAAATATCGGAACACTAGTTTCTTCAAAATAATAAGAGGTGAACATTATGGAAATGAAAGAAATTTTTGACAAAGCAGAAGAGAGAATGGAAAAAGCTATCGATTCACTCTCACGTGATTATGCTGCTATCCGCGCAGGCCGCGCAAATGCAGGCGTACTTGATAGAGTTTCTGTTGATTATTATGGCACACCAACTCCTATCAACCAGGTTGCTGCTATCAGCATTGCAGAAGCACGTATTCTCTGCATCCAGCCTTGGGACAAGAATATGATTGCTGCAATTGAGAAGGCTATTCTCACATCAGATATCGGTATCAATCCTAATAATGATGGTAATGTTATCCGTCTTGTATTCCCAGCTCTTACAGAGGACAGACGTCGCGAAATTGCCAAGGATATTTCCAAGCGTGCTGAGGAAGCAAAAGTTGCAGTTCGTAATGTTCGTCGTGATGAGATAGATGCTCTCAAGAAGATGAAGAAGGACAACGAAATCACAGAGGACGATCTCTCAGATGGAGAGGAAAAACTCCAGAAGATCACAGATAAGAAAATCAAAGAAATTGATGAAATAGCAGCAGCTAAAGATAAAGAAGTAATGTCGGTTTAATCTCTCGACAAGCTTTATATTTTAGAGCAAGGGTGTTAGGGGCTTTTGCCCCTACACCTTAATTTGCATTTTTAGAGGTGATTCATTTGAGTAATCTACCGCCAAAAGAATTTATGCCAAGACATATCGGAATCATTATGGATGGCAACGGACGTTGGGCCAAGGAACGCGGACTTGAGCGTTCTGCTGGTCATGTTGCGGGCGCGCGTGTGTTCCGCACTATCAGCGACTATTGTCATGAGATTGGCATAGAGGTAGTTACATTCTATGCGTTCTCAACAGAGAACTGGAAGCGCCCGGCAAGTGAGGTCGCTGCACTTATGAAGCTCTTCAAGGATTATCTCCTTGAAGCTGATGAGATAAAGTATGACCGGCAGAAGGGCGGCTACGTGCTCCGCTTCCTTGGCGACACGTCCGCAGTTCCACATGAACTTCAGAAACTCGTTGAGAAGACACAACTTGATGCGATATCAGAGGATACAACAATTGTAAATATCGCTCTCAACTACGGTGGTAGACAGGATATCCTTCATGCGGTTAAGGAAATCGCACGTGAGGTTGAGAAGGGTAACCTCAAGGCATCCAAGATAACAGAGGATGATATAGAAGCACATCTCTATACTGCTGGAATGCCGGACCCAGACCTCATCATCAGACCATCTGGTGAACTGAGATTGTCCAATTTCTTGACATACCAGTCAGCTTATTCGGAACTCTGGTTCTCGGATGTTTTATGGCCTGACTTCACAACTGATGATCTCGACCGAGCAATTATGGATTACGCGAAACGAAACAGACGTTTCGGTGGCGTATAATTTGGAGGCACATTATGAAACAGAGAGTTATATCAGGCATCGTACTTGCCTTGATTTTAATACCTATTTGGTGGTTCCTTGCAGACACTTGGATCTTTGATGTATTTTTCTCATTGCTTGCAGCATTTGCTTGCTTTGAACTTACAAGATGTATCAAGTTGCCATCCAAGGAGATGCAGATAGTTGCAATTTTGTTTGCATTTGTTCTCCCACTTGGAGTTGTATATAACGCAATTATTCCAACACCTGCAATTATTGTAGTTTACATAATCTTCTTGCTGTTTATGACAGTTATTAAGTATCCGGATGTAAAATTCGAACATCTCGCTGGTACCATCTATGCATCGATTATCATTCCGCTTGCATTTGCAATGGCACCTATCATCCAGAACTTCTATAAGACATATAAGGACATCGATAAGGCCGAATGTAAATTCTTTATCTGGTATGTAGTTGCTGCAGCACTCTTTACAGATGTATTTGCACAGCTCTCCGGTATGGCATTTGGCAAGCACAAGATGACTCCTGAATTGTCACCTAAGAAGACATGGGAAGGCGCAATCGGTGGCGTTATATGCGCACTTCTTTTAAATCTTCTATGGCTTCTTATCTATATGAAGACACCAATTTTTGCAACCAATCCGGAACTCCCATTCCCAATTTGGTTCTATTGTCTCTTATCACCAATAGTTTCTATTGCATCAATGTTTGGCGATCTCATCGCATCACTTATCAAGAGAAACTATGATATCAAGGATTATTCTAATTTAATCCCTGGACATGGCGGAATTATGGACCGCTTTGATAGCGTTCTTATGGTTATGCCAATGTTCTATGCACTTATCACTATTTACGAATCGGTTGTGTTATAAATGACAGATAAACTTAGCATTTTAGGCTCAACGGGCTCAATCGGTACACAGGCTCTCGATGTTGCCCGTATGCACAATATAGAAATCACTGCTCTTGCAGCAGGACATAATGTGTCTTTGCTTGAGGAGCAGGCGAGGGAATTTCATCCGCGTATGGTAGCGCTCCTCGATGAGGATGCTGCGGCAGACCTCAAGGTGAGACTTGGGGATACAGATATCAAGGTCCTATCTGGAATAGGAGGTGTCTGTGAATGCGCGCGTGAGGAGAACGCTGACACCGTGCTCAACTCAATTGTTGGCATGGCAGGACTTGTGCCAACACTTGATGCGATAGACGAGGGCAAGAACCTCGCTCTCGCCAACAAGGAGACACTCGTTGCTGGTGGTCAGCTCGTTATGAATGCAGCGCGCGAAAAGGGAGTAAATATCTATCCCGTTGATAGCGAGCATTCTGCAATATTCCAGTGTCTCAAGGGAGCGGGCAAGGATAGAGCGCTCAAGCGCATTATCCTGACAGCGTCCGGAGGACCTTTCTTTGGCAAGACTCGTGAGGAACTTGCCAATGTTACAGCGGAACAGGCACTGCAACATCCTAACTGGGATATGGGTGCCAAGATTACAATCGATTCCGCAAGTATGATGAATAAGGGTCTCGAGATTATCGAAGCATGCTGGCTCTTTAATGTGACACCTGAACAGATTAAGGTTGTCGTTCACCGCGAGAGCATTATTCACAGTGCTGTTGAGTTCGATGACAATGCAGTTATCGCTCAGCTTGGACTTCCTGATATGAGGATTCCAATTCAATATGCACTTACATATCCAAATAGATATCCATCTCCAACAGGAGAACTTGATCTGGCATCACTTGCAAAACTCACTTTCTATGAGCCAGATTATGATACATTTGATTGCCTCTCAATATGCAAGGAGGCAATAAAGCGTGGCGGCCTCTATCCGGCTGCTGCCAACAGTGCGAACGAGCAAGCCAACGCCCTCTTCCGTAAGGGCCGTATAGGCTTCCTCGATATCGGTGAGCTAGTAGCAGAGACCATGGAGGCCGCCGACAATATCGAGAATTATACATTGACCGATGTTATGGCAATGGATAGATTCGCACGCGACTATGTCAATAAACTCGTAGCAAGAAAATCATAAAGGAGGGATAAAAATGGCTGCTGTTTGGGCAAAGGTTTGGCCAATACTATTTGCACTATTGCTATTTGGCGTAATAATTCTGTCCCATGAACTCGGTCATTTTATCTGCGCTAGGATTTTCAAAGTTAAAATAAACGAATTTTCAATTGGTATGGGACCAGCAATATTGAAGCGTCGCCGCGGTGACACTCTCTATTCGCTTCGCGCACTTCCTATCGGAGGCTATGTCGCTATGGAAGGTGAGGATGAGGATAGTGATGACACAGGCTCGTTCTCCAACAAGCCGTGGTGGCAGCGCGCTATCATAATAATTGCTGGTGCAACAGTAAATATCATCTGTGGCATTATCATAATGGCAATCATGCTTGCACAGTCAGATCTTATCGGTGTGCCACGTGTTGCCAAGTTTTATGACAATGCTATATCTGCAAACTATGGACTGAAAGAGGGCGACAAGATTGTCGCTGTTGGCAATGACAAGATATATACGGAACTTGACCTCTCATATTTTATGATGCGAGACGAGGATGCAGTAATAGACTTCCTCGTTGAGCGTGACGGAGAACTCGTCAATGTTAAGTCAGTTAAATTTGGCACATACGAGGAGAGAGGTATCACTTGCGTATATTATGATTTCGCAATTCTTGGCATTGAGCCAACGGCTGGCCATGTTGCGAAATATGCCTTCCTCAATTCGTTCTCGGTCGCAAGGCTGGTATGGAGTAGCCTCATAGATATTGCGAGAATGGATTTCAATCTGAATGAACTCTCAGGTCCTATTGGAACTGTAGATATAATTGCGGATACGACATCCGATGCTGTATCGACAATGGATTTCACAGCACTGCTAATGATAATGTCGCTTATCGCAATCAATATTGGCGTATTCAATCTAATCCCTTTCCCTGCGCTTGATGGAGGTAAATTCTTCCTAATAATCATAGAGGGAATCACAGGGTGGAAGATGCCAGCTAAAATCGAAGCAGCTATTAACACCGCAGGTTTTGCAATGCTTATGCTCCTAATGCTCGCAGTAACAGCCAGTGATGTTTTCAAAATCTTTACTTGATAAGGTGGGTGTTCTGTATGGAGAGAAGAAAGACAAGACAGGTAAATCTAGGTAAATATAAAATTGGTGGAGACGCTCCAATTCTCGTTCAGTCAATGCTGAATGCACCAGCTCATGATATTGAAAAGAATATCGCTGGTGCTCGTGCCCTTGAGGCAGCAGGTTGTCAGGCTGTAAGAATTGCAGTCCCTGACTTTGAGGCAGTTGACCTCGTATATGCACTAAAAGAGGCAGTAGAGCTTCCAATTATTGCGGACATACATTTCAACCACGAGATAGCGCTTCGCTGTGTTGAGGCTGGAATTGACAAGATTAGAATTAACCCAGGTAATATCGGTTCCAAGGACAATGCGCTTGCAGTAGCAGACGCTTGTCGTGCCAAGGGAATTCCTATGAGAATCGGTGCAAACTCCGGCTCAGTAGAGGAGGATCTGCTCAAGAAATATGGCGGACCTACCCCTGAGGCTATGGCTCAGTCCGCCCTCAACTATACGAGATTTATTGAGGAATCTGGTTTTAAAGATATCGTTATTTCAATTAAATCTTCATCAGTTCAAAATACAATTGATTGTTATAGGATAGTTGCTAAGGAATGCGACTTTCCACTTCACGTAGGTGTTACAGAGGCAGGTACAGAACGCCTCGGTATCATCAAGTCATCCGTTGGTATAGGCTCACTTCTATGTGATGGAATAGGCGACACAATTCGTGTCTCATTGACTGATGACCCAGTGAAGGAAGTATATGCAGCATATGATATTCTCGGAGCACTTGATCTTCTTCCAAATGCCCCTCAGATGATTTCTTGCCCAACTTGTGGCAGAACTCAAATTGATCTTATTGCTATTGCTAATGAGGTTGAGCGTAGGCTCCGCGATGTTCGCAAACCAATCAAGGTTGCTGTTATGGGTTGCCCAGTAAATGGCCCTGGCGAGGCCAAGAATGCCGACGTCGGAATCGCCGGTGGCAAGGGCTGTGGCATCGTCTTTAAAAAAGGTGAAATACTAAGAAAGGTACCGGAAGAGGATTTGATTGATGAACTCTTCCTTGAAATAGAGAGGTTTTAAATGGGACAGAGTGTTAAACGAATAGTTGATATATTCTCTACATTCTTACCTCAAAATTGTCCGGATAGTTTTAAATATGCGGAAATTTTAGAGGTGAAAATAAATAAGCAGACAAGAGAGATGCGCTTGTCTGCCGTTTGTCCTGCTCATTTTGAAAAAGCTGATACTTTAATAAATGAATTTTCCGAGAACGTTAAGGCAAATCTCGGTCTCACAAATGTTGATATAAGTCTCAGTGTGCCAGAAAAAGAGAATCCGATGGAGATGCTTGCCAAGATGCAGTCAGAAGCTGAGGCAGAGGTACGCGCTGAGCGTGAGCAAAAGTTTGAGGAGGAGGAAGCCGCTCGCCCACATGAGATAATTGATGGCATTCCTCTATATATGGAAACTGCCAAGCTTATCTATGGAAATAAGATTGGTAAAAAGCCTAAGAATATTTCTGATATTGTATATGATGATGGCCAGGTTGTTGTATGGGGCGAGATTTTCGACCTCGCAATCAAGGATACAAGAGATGGCCGCAAGAAGATTATCAATTTTAGTATCAAGGATGAGACAGGTGCATATCCTGTTAAGATGTTTAAGCCTATACCAGAGGTCAAGGATCTACTTCATGAACTCCGAGACGGACTTGTTGTAATCGTTCGTGGTGATATTATCTATGACAACTATAACAAGGAATACGTACTTGATGTTGTAGCACTGGCCAAGGTCAAGAGAATAGAGCGCATGGACAATGCTCCAGAGAAGCGCGTTGAGCTGCATCTCCATAGCAATATGTCAATGCTCGATGGTATGACAGATGCAGGCGATCTCGTCGCACGCGCTGCGAAATGGGGACACCGCGCTGTTGCAATCACTGACCATGGTGTATTACAGGGATATCCTGCTGCATTTGAAGCAGGCAGAGCCAACAATATAAAAGTTATCTATGGCGTAGAGTCATACATCTATGACGACATGCGCGAGGGTGCACCACGTGATTGGGAAGACATCCAAGCTGCTATGCACGACCATAAGGAACATACATATCACCAGATTATTTTGGTTAAGAATAATATAGGACTCAAGAACCTCTATGAACTTGTATCACATGCTCATACAGAGCATTTCTATAAGAGACCTGTAACACTGAAATCGGATCTCGCATCTCATAGAGAGGGTCTTCTTATCGGTACTGCATGTGAGGCAGGCGAACTCTATCGTGCGATAGAGGATGGTGAGCCTGAATCACGTATTGCAGAACTTGTGGATTTCTATGACTATATGGAAATCCAACCTATTGGCAACAATGCATTTAAATTGCGCCCAACATTTGAAAAGGATAAAGTGACCAAGCAGGAGATCAAGATACCTCCAAAATTTGAGAGTATCGAGCAACTCCAGGATATCAATCGCAAGATACTTGCTCTTGCAATTGACGCTGGCAAGCTCTGCGTCGCAACGGGTGACGTCCATTTCTTGGACCCTGGCGACGCGAAGTTCCGCACCATCTTGATGGCGGGACAGGGCTTCCGTGATGCCGAGATGCAGCCACCACTTTATTTCAAGACAACGGAAGAGATGCTCGATGACTTCGCTTATCTCGGCGAGGACATGGCCAAGCGCGTTGTTATCACGAACCCTAATAAAATTGCGGACATGGTTGAGTCAATTCGCCCTGTCCCTGATGGCAACTTCCCGCCATCTATCGATGGTGCGGAGGAGGAGCTCCAGCGCCTATGCTGGGACAAGGCTCGCGAACTATATGGCGACCCAGTCCCAGAATATGTTGCAAAGCGACTCTCCAAGGAACTTGATTCAATTATCAAGAATGGATTTGCCGTACTATATATGATCGCACAGAAACTGGTTTATAACTCAGAGGAGCATGGCTACCATGTTGGCTCCCGTGGTTCTGTTGGATCATCTTTCGTCGCAAATGCATCAGGTATTTCTGAGGTTAACCCATTGGCACCTCATTACCGCTGCCCAAATTGTAAGCACACAGAATTCTTCTTAAATGGTGAGGTTGGCTCAGGTTATGACTTGCCGCCTAAGGATTGCCCAGAGTGTGGCACTGCACTGATACGCGATGGACATGATATCCCATTTGAGACTTTCCTTGGATTTAAGGGCGATAAGTCACCTGATATAGACCTAAACTTCTCAGGTGAATATCAAGCATCAGCTCATAGATATACAATTGAACTTTTCGGCGATGACCATGTGTTCAAAGCAGGTACAGTTGCTACTGTCGCTGACAAGACTGCATTTGGTTATGTCAAGAAATATCTCGAGGAGAAGGGCATTGTTGCGAATTCCGCAGAGATCAATAGACTGACTGCTGGTTGTACGGGTGTTAAGCGTACAACAGGCCAGCATCCAGGCGGAATGGTTGTTGTACCAAACGACTATGATGTATTTGATTTCTCGGCAGTTCAATATCCCGCTGATGATAAAGATAAGGGAATGATGACGACTCACTTCGACTTCCATTTCCTACACGATACAATCTTGAAACTTGATAATCTCGGACACGATGTTCCGACAATGTATAAGTATCTTGAGGATATGACAGGTATACCAGTTATGGATGTAGATATCTGCGATCCTAAGATATATGAACTGTTTACCAGCCCTGAACCTCTTGGCATCAAGCCAGAGGATATCGATAACTGTGAGACAGGTACGCTTTCCATTCCAGAGATGGGCACGCCATTTGTACGTGGCATGCTTATGGAATGTAAGCCTAAGAATTTCTCGGATCTCTTACAGATTTCAGGTCTCTCACACGGCACCGATGTATGGCTTGGAAATGCGCAAGAACTCATTCATAATGGCACTTGCACGATTTCTGAGGTTATTGGTACCCGTGATAATATCATGGTCGGACTTATGCACTATGGACTCGACCCTGATATGGCATTCAAAATCATGGAGATTGTAAGAAAGGGTAAAGCTACCTCTAAACTTACAGAGGAACATATCAAGGCAATGAAGGACAACAATGTACCGGATTGGTATATTGATTCCTGTTACAAGATTAAATATATGTTCCCGAAAGCACATGCTGCGGCCTATGTATCAGCAGCCCTGCGCCTTGCATGGTATAAGTTATATAGACCGATAGAATATTATTCGACATATCTCACCGTACGTGGTGGAGATGCCGATGCAATCACTATTCTTGGTGGAGCAGATGTAATAAAAGCAAGACTCAGTGCGATTCTTGCTAAGGGCCCAGACAGGAATAAGAAGGACGAGGATGAATACGCTTGTCTTCAAACTATTTTGGAGATGATAGCAAGAGGCGTTGAGTTCTTGCCAGTTGACCTCTACAAGTCTAAAGCGACTGTATATGAGGTTGAGGACGGTAAAATCCGTCTCGCATTCACATCAATTAAGGGACTCGGCGATTCAGCTGCGAAGTCCCTTGAAAATGCCAAGAACGACGGAGAAGGCGACTATCTGTCGATAGACGACTTGCAGCGTCGTTCAGGCATCTCATCCGCTGTTGTTACAGCGCTCAAGGATATGGGCTCGCTTGCGGGCATGCCTGAGAGCAGTCAGATGAGTTTATTTGGCATATAAACCGGCACAGATTTAGGAGGCAAAAATGATAGGACTAGGAAAATGGAGTTTGGATATTTCTGTACCATTTCTCAAGGTACAGCCAATACTCACAATTGCAGACAAGAATGGTAAGTATGAATTCTCAGTTGATGCTAGTGGCTTTGGCGTAACACCAGAACTCAATCTCATCAGCACAATCGAAGAGGGAAACACACTTCGTGTAAAGGGTACAATCCCAATGCTCAATTTGGGTGACCTCGAGGGAACAATTACCTTTGAAGGTATGTATTGCACAGGCGAAATGACAGTGCCTATGCTTGGTAAAATCACTGTAAAAGGTGTAAAGGTAGGTTAAAATGGCAGCACTTGATACCTTCACAAAATTTCTTAACGAAAACTATCCGCGTCTTGATATGAAAGTTGCTCTTTACAACAAGACGCTTATGGATGAATCCCCAGAGGGATTTGCAAAATCCATGTCATATTTCACACATATTAACTCAGGTGGTAAGATGCTTCGTGGCGTACTTGCTGATATGGGTTATTACATTATGGGCGGAACAGATATTGAATATGCGGATGAACTGGCTCTATCACTTGAGACATTCCAGTCATCAATTCTTATTCATGATGACCTTCTTGACCATGGCAGCACACGCCGCGGCAAGGAGACAACACATGTAAGAATTTTCAACGAGTTCAATATCTCCAATGCTAAGGTACTTGAGGAGAGCCCTGATATCATGAAGGACTTTGTCTCAGGATTTGCTGTAGCGCTGGGATATATCGGTCTCTATGAAGCATATAATAAGCTGATTCTTGCATATGGTGAGAATCCTAATATTATGCGACTTCTTCATGAGTATAACGAGATGGTCATTAAGACTGTCGAGGGCGGAATTATGGATGTAGTTGTTCCTTTCTCAGAGAGATATAAGGATCAACTTCCTTTTGAGAGCCCAATTGAGAGAAACCCATTTGATGTAATCGAGACACTTGTTGTTCTCAAAACTGCTTATTATACAACTATCGGTCCTATCATTCTTGGTATGATCCTACGTGGAGCAAGTGAGCAGGAGACAGCCCTCGTATCTGAGGTTATGCTCGATGCTGGTCTTGCTTTCCAGATCCAGGATGACCTTCTTGGAATATATGGTGACCAGGCCGTACTCGGCAAGGATGTCGGTGCGGATGTTGCAGAATTCAAGCAGACTTTCCTCTATGCATATGTTAAAGCAAATGATGAAAATATGCTCGAGAAACTCAATGAATATTATGGTGATTCCAACATCACCGAGGCCGGTGTACGCGCTGTCCAAGAGATATTCAGACAGTCAGGCGCCGAGAAATTTGCAAGGGAGAAAATGGACTTCCATTACGCTCGTGCAAAAGAGCGCCTTGCTAAAATTTCATTCCTTGACGATAATGGCAAGGATCTCATTTTAGGCTTCATCGAATACTTGGAGCAGCGCAATAAGTGATAAAATTTTCTCTTGTATGCAGACCCTTAAAATAGTATAATAAACCCAAATTGTCTACGGCGCGTATGCGCTATCGGAGGGTATATTATGCTTGGCAAGTTTGTCAGAGTAAAGGTGACAACTCCGATTTTTTCGACTGATTCTAATGGACTAACCCACAAACTGAATTACGGAGAAATTGACCTTGTTACCTCGAGAGGACGCAAGAAGCTCAAGGCTTTCGTCCTAGGTATTAACCACCCAGTTGTAACATTCGATGGAAGAGTTAATGCCACTTGTGAAAAGGATGGAGAAACTTATTATCTCGTTGCACCTAAGAGTAAACGTTTCATAATTCATGACATCGAAGAAGTTTTAGATTTCTTTAAACCTGATTCGATAACATGCCTATATGAGCGCTCATGTGGAGCAATAGTATTTAGAAAAATTAATGACGAGTATAGATATCTCGTTATCAAGAATAAGCGTTCAGCACATTGGAGTTTCCCTAAGGGTCACGTTGAAAAAGGTGAGACCGATGAGGAGACAGCTGTACGTGAAGTCTTGGAGGAATCAGGTATTCATATAAATATTGTCCCAGGATTTATGGCGACATCTGATTATCTGATTCAGGGTAGAGTTGAGAAGCAAGTAAATATTTATGTAGCTGAAACAACTGATACCAATACTAAAATTCAAGAAACTGAAATAGAAGACTATTCATGGCTGAATTTTGAGACGGCAATAAAGCGTCTCAGATTTGAAAACGATAAGAAGATTTTGACAGACGCTCGAGATTTCTTATTGTCCAAGGGCCTAGTTGAATAGGGGAGAAAAGTATGGCAGAATCACTTGCACCTACTTTGGTTGACTTCTTTAGCAATATTTTCGGAGATGGCGCATTCAGTAGTTATGTGATTATCTTTTTGATTTCACTGTTGCCAATCTTGGAACTACGTGGAGGACTTATTGCAGCCTATATTTTGCATGTCCCACTTATTCCAGCAATGATTGTATGCTATATCGGAAATATGCTTCCAATTCCATTCCTTCTTATGTTTATCAAGAAGATTTTCGAATGGATGAGAAAACATCATATTCTCGTAAAACTTATTGATTGGATTGAGAATAGAGGCAAGAAAAAAGCTGATGAGATGAAGGAAAAGAAATCCAGTCTCGAGGAATGGGCACTTATGGCATTCGTTGCTATCCCGCTTCCTGGAACTGGTGGTTGGACTGGTTCTCTGGTTGCAGCTCTTCTCAATTTGGATAATAAGAAGGCATTCAAAGTAATCGCAGTAGGTGTTGCTGTTGCAGGTATCATAGTTGCAGCACTATCATATGGACTATTTGATTTGATTGTCGGATTATTTAAGTAAAAAAATAAGGCAGTTTGGGAATTCCCAAACTGCCTTTTATTATTTATCGATTAAACAGAAGCCATTCTCTCGAACATGTCATCCATATAATCAAAGAACTGCTCCTTAGAAATATGAGCGCCGTTCCATGAGAGGTGACACTGATGCTGTGTTGGCATGTTGTACCAGATACCTGGCTCGAGCTTCTCGCCCTTTACGAACTCCTTCTGAGGTGCATTGAATGGTGCACGCTGTCCGAGTACGTTTACGAAACCGTCGTTTGAGAGCCACTCTTCCTTGTTTGGATGCTCTGGATATACTTTAGCCATCTCATCTGACCAAGCAGAACCTGTGAGCCAACCTGCGCCCCAAGGAACGAAGTTCATTGCGTCCCAAATTGGCTTGTGGTTGCCGTTCTTCTTAGGCTCAGATGCTTCGCCAACATATGCGAAGTAATATGTGTTAGCATTTGGCTTTCTATCCTTGTTAGCCTCTGCCATATATTCGAGAGTCATTTCCCAACCAACATTGTCTGCTTTACAATTTGAGTAAGCGATAGCACCATCGCGATACTCATCAGGCTTAGCAATATGGACAAATTTAGGCTTGTTCTCAGGATTTGCTGTAACGCCCCACTGGTCGAGACGCTGATCCCAGAAGTGTGTGAGGAATCCCATGTTTCCGATTGTTCCTACACCGTAGCAAACAGCCTTCATAATCTTTTGATAGCCATTGCCTTCCATAAGCTTGGAAGCCATTGTTGTACCGTTGTTAACACCAGCAAGTGTTACAACGCAGTTGAGGAGATCTCCCTGGCCACCCTTGAAGAGTGGTGAAAGTTCTGACTCTGGTGTGCAAGCACGCTCTTCTGCTGAACCGTTCATAAGCATATCTGAGAATGCAATTACAAAAGATCCACCGAGGCTGTGACCAACGATGTTGATCTTCTCATGGTTGCCTGGCTTACCCCAATCCTTGAGTACGCCTGGATATGTACGGCCATAACGCGCATGACCATATTTCTCTGAGTGAGCCTTACCATAGTCTACGCGTCCACCCATAAGGTAAGCATAGAGAAGGCAGCAACGGTCCCAAGCTGAGTTCCATGGGCCGAGTGGTGGGTTATAGATTTCATAGCCCTTCTTAGTGAGATAAGGAATTACATTGTGCTTTTTGTTCCAAAAGAACTTGAAGCCCCAATACTGGAGGAGATATTCGTTGATCCAATCTCCCTTACCAAATCCCATAAATCCATGCAATAAAATCGTAGGATAATTATTAGCCATTTGTATGTCTCCTTTATAAAAATGTACAGTGATATTATAAGCCCTCATATGCCAAATGTAAATTGCTTGACTATATAATTATTAAATGATAAAATTTATGAGTATTATGCCTTATTATATATTTTATTTAGGAGCACTTGTTATGGACGAACGTGGACGTTTGAGTTTTAAAGAAAACGAAAGCATAAAAGGCGATAAAAAACTTAACAAGGTAAAGAAGCACTGGGAATCATTTGCTGAGAATGAAGAGGGCGAGCGCGACAAGTATTTGCGTGAGCTTGAAATTCAATTCAGTATGAATGAATTCGTTGAAGGTGAAGGCGTAGCCGCACCTACTATGATGGCATCTATGCTCGCAGAGAAGAAGACAGACGAGCAGGAATTTGATGCAAGAGAAAAAATTGAAGAAGAATAAAAAGCAGCCAGAACAAGTTCTGGCGCTTTAATTTTAGAAGGGAGAATTGACAATGGCAGACAAAGGGAAATATTACATTACTACAGCCATTGCTTACACAAGCCGTAAGCCACACATAGGAAATACCTATGAAATCGTTATGACCGACGCACTCGCGAGGTATAAACGAATGCAGGGCTATGATGTATTCTTCCTCACAGGAACAGACGAACACGGACAGAAGATTGAGGAGTATGCGAAGTCAGCTGGCGTATCACCTAAGGAATATGTAGATAAGGTTGCTGGCGAGATTCGTGAGATCTGCGATCTCCTCAATACAACATATGATAAATTTATTCGTACAACTGATGACTATCATGAGAAAGTTGTACAGAAGATTTTCAAGAAGCTCTATGACCAGGGCGATATCTATAAGAGTGAGTATGAGGGTCTCTACTGCACACCTTGTGAATCATTTTGGACAGAGTCTCAGCTTGTTGATGGAAAGTGCCCAGACTGCGGTCGTGAGGTTAAACCAGCCAAGGAAGAAGCTTACTTCCTAAAACTATCTAAGTATCAAAAGCAACTCGAGGATTATATCGAGAGCAATGATAAATTTATATTTCCAGAAGCACGTAAGAAAGAGATGCTTAATAACTTCATTAAGCCAGGTCTCCAGGACCTCTGTGTATCACGTACTTCATTTAAGTGGGGTATACCAGTAACATTTGATGATAAGCACGTAATCTATGTATGGATTGATGCGCTTTCAAACTATATTACAGCAATTGGCTATGATCCAGATGGCTCATCCGAGCAGTATAAGAAGTACTGGCCTGCAGATGTTCATATCATCGGTAAGGACATTGTACGTTTCCATACTATCTACTGGCCAATTATGCTTATGGCTCTCGGTGAGCCACTTCCAAAGCAGGTATTTGGACATCCATGGCTCCTCTTTGGCGAGGACAAGATGAGTAAGTCCAAGGGTAATATCATCTATGCTGATGACCTCGTTGAGCTCTTTGGCGTTGATGCAGTTCGTTACTACTTGCTCTCAGAGATGCCTTATGCTGCTGATGGTTCAATCACGTATGATACAATGATTGAGCGATTCAATTCAGATCTTGCCAATACAATTGGTAACCTCGTAAACCGCACAATCGCTATGACTAACAAGTATTTTGATGGTGTTATTCAAGAGCCATCTGTACCTGGTGAGTTCGATGACGATTTGAAGCAGACTTGTCTCGATGCGGTTGGCAAAGTAGAGGACTATCTCGCAGAATATAGAATCGCAGATTCACTTGAAACAATTCTTGGCATTGCCAAGAGAGCCAATAAATACATCGATGAGACTGCACCATGGGCTCTTGCCAAGGACGAGGCACAAAAGGCTCGTCTCGGCACAGTACTCTACAATCTCATCGAGGCTATTCGTTTCCTTGCAGTAATGATCAAGCCATTTATGCCTGATACATCAGACAAGATATTTGCACAGACAAATGCAAATGGCAATTCATATGATGAACTTGCTACATTTGGCGTTTTGAAGGCTGGTACCAAGGTTGGCGAGGCAACACCACTCTTCGCTCGCGTAGACAAGGAAGAGATGATGAAGGTTGTTGCTGAGCGTCAGGCAAAGGCTGCCGCTGCTGAGAAGGCCAACAATGCCAAGGTTGGCATCACAAGCCTTCCAGAGATTGCAATTGATGATTTTGCCAAGGTAGAGCTCCGTGTCGCAGAGGTCAAGGCTTGTGAGCCAATTCCAAGAGCTAAGAAACTCTTGAAACTCACACTTGATGATGGTGTAGGCGAGCGCGTTGTTGCCTCAGGTATTGCTGCTTGGTACAAGCCAGAGGACCTTATCGGTCACAAGGTCATCGTTGTAGCGAACTTAAAGCCAGCAACACTCTGTGGAGTTGAGTCCCAGGGCATGATTATCGCTGCTGATACAGCAGACGGTGCTGCCAAGGTACTCTTTGTTGATGACTTCGAAACAGGAGCTAAGTTTAGATAATGGAAAATATCTTCGACACTCATGCACATTATGATGACGAAGCTTTTATGGGAGACCGAGATCAACTTCTCGGTCTCCTTCCAGATAGAGGCGTAAGTCATGTTATTACTTGCGGTACGGATCTTATGTCATCCTACCGCAATCTAAAACTTGCGCAGCAATATGATTATATATATGCTGCTCTAGGTTTTCATCCAGAGGACATAGGCGAGGAGCGCAAGGGTGACCTCGATGTTATCTGTGACCTCTTAAAAACTGAACCTAAGGCTGTTGCCGTTGGTGAGATAGGTCTCGATTATCACTACGAGGACGGTGCTCCACGTGAGGACCAGATAGATCTATTTCGTAGGCAGATTGAGATAGCAAATGAACTAAATCTCCCTATTATTGTCCATGATAGGGATGCACATGAGGACACTTTCAATATAATTAAGGAAATGAGACCTCGTGGAGTTATCCATTGCTTCTCTGGTTCAACTGAAATGGCCAAGGAATATATAAAACTTGGCAACTATATCGGCGTTGGTGGCGTAGTTACCTTTAAAAACGCCAGAAAGGCCATAGAAGTGGTTGAGGCAATACCAATCGATAAAATTCTTCTTGAAACAGATTGTCCTTATATGGCGCCTACACCGCATCGTGGCGAGCGCAATGATTCGAGCCTAATTTCATTTGTGGCAGAAAAAATTGCGGAGATAAAAGGATTATCCCCGCAAGAAGTATGTGATATTACAAATCAAAATGCTAAAACACTTTTTAATATAAACTAAATAAAATATCGTTTTTTAAGTCTACACTGATAAGGGTGGCAGAACAAGAAGCATCACTACAAGCGCTGCATCTATAATTGTCATCAATTTCGTACTCATAAAAGTGATAAATTATATCATTGTAAAGTGTAGAGCCTTTACAAACATCGATTTCAAATGAATCTAGAGCCTGAGATATGCCGAGCCCGGTAAGTTTTATCAGGCTCTCTTTCATTGTCCATAGGCGATAAAATAACGTATCTATGTCGTCTCCTGCGGACGTGAGCATTTCATATTCACGTTCTGTAAAGAAGCGCTTCGCAACTTTCAAATTTGCGGTGTCGACTTTTTCAATGTCGCAACCGACCGCATGATCAGAGATAGCACAGAGTGCGTACTTGCCAGAATGTGAAATGCTGATATTGAGTCCGCAGTCAAGTTCTGGTTTGCCATGCTCACCATATGTGATTTTATAATTTGAAATATTTTCTGTCGCGAGAGCGTAGTTTAGCAGACATCCAGCACCAAGTGACAAGCATTTGTCGTTTGGCTGTTTTAGGTTGTCTGTTTTTTTACGTCTTGCGGGAGACACAGAGCCATATGCCAGGTCATAGAGTTCTTGATTTTCAAGGGCACTGACATCTGCAATATATAATTTTATAAAATCTCTATTCTTAGTCATTGAGGTCTTCCATTTCAAAATAATTATGTGTCTGCACTCAATACTCTCATTGCTAGTTGCTCTAGTTCATCCATAGAGGAGAGCATACCAATTTCTTTTCTAAAAGAAGCGGCGCCTCTTACACCTCTTATATACCAAGCAGCGTGCTTGCGCGCTTCTTTCATTCCAACCTTCTCACCCTTATATTCACATATTGTCTCAATATGCTTAATCATAACTCGCATAATCTCGGACATAGGAGGTTCCGGAACTATGCGAAGTTCAGGGGAGAGATAGGAATTTATCTGGTGGAATACCCAAGGCCTGCCTTGTGCTCCGCGACCTACGGCAACAGCGTCGCATCCTGTTCGCTCAATCATTGCAGCGGCTGATGGACCATCCACAATATCGCCATTGCCAATAACTGGAATTGACACGGCCTGCTTTACCGCAGCAATCGCATCATAGTTGATGCCCGGCGCATACATCTGCTCCTTGGTACGACCATGTACCGTTATAGCAGCAACGCCGACATCCTCCATGCGCTTCGCGAATTCTACGCAGTTGATATGCTCCGCATCCCATCCAGTTCTAAATTTAACCGTAACTGGGATAGGCACTGCTGACACAACCGCACGCGCAATATCCTGTGCGAGCACTGGGTCCTTCATAAGTGAAGCACCACCGCCATTGCCTGCAATCTTGGGAGCGGGACATCCCATATTTATATCAATCCAATCAGGTGCAAACTCCAGCGCATTTCTTGCAGCCTCAGCGAGGATTTTAGGATCATCTCCGAAAATCTGTACTGCTGCGGGATGCTCCATGTCGGACAGCCTCAGCAATTCCTTCGACTTTCTGTCGCCCATGGTAAAACCCTTGGCCGACACCATCTCCGATGTCACGCCCGCCGCACCATATGACAGACATAGCTCTCTAAACGCTCTATCTGCCACACCGGCCATAGGCGCTAGAAATGCTTTGTCATTGATTTCAATATTTCCTATAAACATAAAAACTTCCTTACTATAAGTAACTACCTACTATATTAACATATAAATAAAAATAAAAAAACTAGGAGAAAATGTATTCTCCTAGTTCCTAAAACTATTTTATTTTGTGAGAATGTCGATTGCGGCTTTTGCAAATTCTGCTGTGCCAGCGCCACCGGCTTTATCGATATTCTCTCTAAAACGCTCATCCTCAATATACATGAGTGAGAGAGATTTGAAAATCTCATTTGTGCAGGTGTAATAATTCTTGGTTATGAAATCTTGAATTGATTTTACCTTTGCTTGAGCGGCATCTGATGAAGGATCCTGGTCCTTGATTTCGCCAAGTTCTGAAAAGAGTTTCATGAGGTCTGCGCCCATGTCATTCATCTCAGTTTCGCTCTTTTTCTGCGTCTTTTCTTCAAATTCTTTCCACTGTGGGGTTGTACCCCATTTTTCTTTTGCTTCTAGCATAAACTTATTTAACCCGTGCTTATTGCAATAACTGTACAATATGCCCTTTCTTCTAAATTTGAAACGGGCCTCTGCTGGACCCTCTGGATAGAGTTTTACAAGTTCAAAATCGTGGTCATTTACATATGCAATAAATGATATGTAATGCCCCTTCGTCATGTCATGATTTATTGTTACATACATCTCGTCTTCAACATGCTCGATGCTGAAGTGATGGGCTTCGTCAGCCTCTTCCGGCTCAAGTGAAGGTAGAGTTATTCCACAGCAAGTGACCGATACATTTCCTGTGCTATGAATCACATTTCCGCATATAGGGCAGACATAAATTTTGGAGCGAAGCATATTGCCGGATATGTTGACATTTTTAATCTCTTCACCAGATAAAAGTTCTGCTATAGAGATGCGAAGTGCCTCGCCAATAGGCTCAAGTAGAGTGATATCCGGATATCCTCTTCCTGTTTCCCATTTTGAGATTGTCTTGTCTGATACGCCAAGCATGCTAGCAAGATCTGCTTGGGTGAGACCTCTGTCCTCGCGAAGACGTTTTATTGTATTGCCAGTTACATATTGATTCATTACGAAATCTCCCTTCGCAACCATAGTATCAAAGCACGAAAATAAAAACAACCTACTCAAAGTAGAGTGGAAAAGAAAACAATCTCGTGGTATTATTATAAGTAACATTTTTAAGGAGAATAACTATGTTATTTGTAATTCAACGTGTAACACATGCAAGTGTTACAGTAGATGAAAAAGTAATAGGCGAAATAGGCAAAGGCTTTCTTGTGCTTGTTGGCGTAGCGGATAGCGACACCAAGGAAATTGCCGACAAGATGATTCACAAGATGGTTGGCCTGCGCATTTTCGATGATGAAAATGACAAGATAAACTTGTCACTTGATCAGGTTGGCGGCTCACTCCTTTTGGTGTCGCAGTTCACTCTCTACGCCAACTGCAAGAAGGGCTTCCGCCCTTCATTTGTAGAAGCTGGTGCCCCTGACTTCGCAAATGAAATGTATGAGTATATTATCAGCGAATGCAAGAAATCTGTTCCAATAGTTGAGACTGGTAGCTTTGGCGCTGATATGAAAGTTGAACTACTTAATGATGGTCCATTTACAATTATTCTTGATAGCGACACACTATAAAGAGGCAAATTATGAAACTTCTTGTAATTGATGGAAATAGCATAATAAATAGAGCTTTCTATGGTATCAAACTGCTTACTACCAAGGATGGTAGGTTTACTAATGGTATCTATGGCTTTCTTTCAATATTTGCTAAAATCAAGGCAGAGGTAGAACCGGATGCGGTCGCTGTTGCCTTTGATTTACGTGCGCCAACATTTCGTCATAAGATGTATGACGGTTACAAGGCTAACCGTCATGGCATGCCACCAGAGCTCGCAGAGCAGATGCCAGTGCTAAAGGAACTTCTTCCGTTGCTCGGCATCAAGTGCGTAGAGCTCGAGGGATATGAGGCTGATGATATCCTCGGCACACTGTCTAAGGCATGCGGCCCAGATGACGAATGTTTCCTTGCAACAGGCGACCGCGACAGTTTCCAGCTGATTCGTGACAATGTAACTGTAATTCTTCCAACAACCAAGATGGGCAGAACAGTTACAACACGTTGCACACCAAAATATATAAAAGAGAACTATGGTGTTACACCAATTCAAATGATAGATATCAAGGCACTCCAGGGTGACTCATCCGACTGCATACCAGGTGTTGCAGGTGTGGGTGAGAAGACTGCGGGTGATCTCATTGCAAGATTTGGCAGCATTGATAACATCTATGAGAATATTGATTCTCTTGATATCAAGGCTGGCGTCAAGGCAAAACTTATTGCTGATAAGGACAATGCTTATCTGTCACGTACCCTCGGTACTATCTGTCTCGAGACTCCAATTGATACGAATCTTGAGAGCTATAGAGTAGGAGCAGGGGATCCAGAGGCAGCAACACGTATGCTCGCGAGCCTTGAGATGTTCAAGATGATTGACACATTGGGACTGCGAAATTCTGAGGCTATGGAGACCAAGATTGAGGCACCTAAAACAGAAAAAGTAGAGTCTGTAAAGCCGTATACCTTTACAGACGATAAAAAACTATATATTTTTGACACGAGTGATGCAACATATGGCGAGCTTGAGGACAAGTTGCGTGATGCGGCTATCAAGAAATATGTATCTGATGCCAAGTCCCTATATGCCTATGGCTTGAAGCGTGGATATACTGTTCCACGTATTGAATTTGATTCATCACTTGCTGCATATATTTTGAATCCTAATTCAAATGATTACTCTGCTGAGCGCCTTCTTGAGGAGTATGGTGCAGGTACATTTGAAATTCTTGCTGATAAGCTCATGTGCCAGATTGATGAGAACAATCAGGCTGATTTGCTAGCACTGGAAATCTCATTGGCAGAAGTTCTAGCATCAATGGAACTCGTCGGCTTCTATATTGACCGCGATGGCTTGGTTGAATATGGAAAAGTAATAGCAAATCGCGTGGATGAGATTACAAGAAAGATATATGACGAGTGTGGATTTGAATTTAATTTGAATTCTCCAAAGCAGCTCGGCGAGGCACTCTTTGAGAAGCTTGGCATACCTGCCAAGAAAAAGACTAAGAGTGGCTACTCAACGTCTGCTGATGTGCTCGAGGAACTCGCGGATGAATATCCGGTTGTTGCGGATATTCTAGAGTACCGTACCGTTGCCAAGCTAAAGTCCACATATTGTGATGGACTTGTTGCATGCATCGCCGAGGACGGCAGAATTCATTCGACACTCAATCAAAAGGAGACAAGGACAGGCAGAATTTCTTCCACTGAGCCTAATCTCCAAAATATTCCTGTTAGAAAGCCACTTGGCTCAGAACTTCGTAAGTTCTTTGTAGCCAAGGATGGTTATACATTGATAGATGCCGACTACTCACAGATTGAGCTTCGTGTACTCGCTCATATGGCAAATGATGCCAATATGATTGAAGCATTCCGCAGCGGTGAGGATATCCATAGAGTTACAGCATCCCAAGTATTTGGAGTGCCTTTTATGGAAGTTACACCAACAATGCGTAGCAGAGCTAAGGCTGTAAACTTTGGTATCGTATATGGTATCGGTGCCTTCTCACTTGCGAAGGATATAGGTGTTACACGTGCTGAGGCATCTCAATATATCGATGGATATCTCGCTAATTTCTCTGGCGTTGACAATTACATGAAAAATGTAATCTTGGAGGCCAAGAATGACGGATATGTAAAGACTCTCTATGAGCGCAGACGCTATCTGCCTGAGCTCACATCGTCCAATCATATGCTGCGTGCATTTGGCGAGCGAGTTGCTCGCAATATGCCAATTCAAGGCACAGCAGCTGATATAATCAAGATTGCGATGGTCAAGGTATATAATCGATTGGAAGCAGAGGGTCTTGATGCAAAACTCATCATGCAGATTCACGACGAACTAATTGTTGAGGCAAGGGAGGACCAGGCAGAGACTGTCTGCGCAATAGTTAAGGAAGAGATGGAAAATGCATGTGCACTTTCTGTTGATCTCCTCTCGGACGCACATATCGGTAAGACCTGGTATCTTGCAAAAGGATAGAAAGTATGAAAGTTATTTCTTTAAAACTCGGCGCAATAGAGGATGTTGCAGAGATTGAAAAAGCTTGCTTCGCGCATCCTTGGACCGCCGCGCAAATTGAAGAATATTATAATAATCCAAATGCCTATTTCTTTACAGCGATTGAAGAGGATAGGGTCGTTGGATATATTGGAACATATATGGTGATGGATGAATGTTTCATCACCAATGTTGCTGTATTGCCAGATTACCGTGGACATGGAATAGGTAGAGCACTTGTTGAGAGGGCAACCACCAATGCTATGAATAATGGTGCGAGCTTTATAACACTTGAAGTGCGGACATCCAACAGCACGGCAATTAAAATCTATGAAGAAAACGGATTCTTCCGTGAAGGTGTTCGGCCTGGATTCTATCGGGACCCAGATGAGGATGCAATTATTATGACAAGGAGGTTTAAGAATTGAAAATTTTAAGTATTGAATCTTCTTGCGATGAGACTGCAACTGCGGTCGTTTTAGATGGCCGCCATGTGCTGTCATCTGTTATTGCATCTCAGGTTGAGGAGCACAAGCTATATGGCGGCGTTGTTCCAGAGATAGCATCCCGTAGACATACGGAGGCAATCTCTGGCATAACAGAGCAGGCACTACGTGAGGCCGGTTGCACGATGGATGACATCGATGCAATAGCTGTCACTGCTGCACCTGGCCTAATTGGAGCGCTGCTCGTCGGCGTAAATTACGCCAAGGGTCTTGCACTGAAATATCAAAAACCACTTGTTCCAGTACATCATTTGCGCTCACATATTGCCGCAAACTATATAACAACTCAGGACTTGGAACCACCATTCCTGGCTCTTGTTGTATCAGGTGGACACACTCATTTGATAGAGGTTAAGTCCTATACAGATTACAATATCGTAGGCTTTACTCGAGATGATGCTGCTGGCGAATGTATGGACAAGTCGGCTCGTACGCTCGGACTTCCATATCCTGGTGGTCTCAATCTTGATAGAGTGGCAAAGGACGGAGATCCTACATCATATAAGATGCCTCATCCACGTGTTGAGGGAAGCCCATATGATTTTAGTTTCTCAGGCCTTAAAACTTTTGTTATAAATACTGTTCACAATGCTGAGCAAAAGGGCGAGACTGTGGATGTTGCCAATATGGGCGCATCCGTTATATCTACAGTTGTAGATTGTCTCGTGAAAAATACAGAGAAGGCTGCGATGGACCTCGGTTATGACAAGATTGTTCTTGCCGGCGGCGTATCTGCCAATTCGGTTTTGCGAGCTCGCATGCGTGACTTGTGCGATAGTCACGGCTGGCAGCTCTATATGCCAGAACTTGGCCTCTGCGGTGATAACGCCGCTATGGTAGGTGCCCAGGGCTACTATGAATTCATTGCAGGTAAGAGAGCAAGTCTCGATCTCAACGCACGAGCAACAATGCCAATTGACGAGGAGTTTTAGAATGAATTTGCCGAAACTTGATATGGATAGAAGCTGGGCCTATGCAGGCTGGCCAGAATCCTTGGTTTCTACAATTGAAAATGGTAAGAAGAAAGCTCGCTCGACGGGCTTCTCTCTGCTGAAACAATTTATTACATCGGATTGGCTCAAGAAACGCACAGTTGATAAATTTGTCTCCGACTTGAAAATGGAGGAGATAGGTGACAACACCTATAGAATCTCCAATGATTATGTCTTTCAATCATATCTCCTAATTGGAAAACAGAAGGCACTTCTTATTGATACAGGCCTCGGTGTAGGCGGTAACCTGCTTGAGATTGTCAAGGGGATTACAGATAAGCCGCTAACCGTTATCTGCACGCATGGCCATTTTGGAGTGGTAGGCGGAGCGGGCCAGTTCGATGAGGTCCAGATTGACAAGGCCGACCTCAGAATGGCCAAGCTTATGAATCTTGCGGTCCGCAAGATAACTGGCCAGGAAAAAGTTCCAAACTTTGTCCCAATAGACAAGAAAGTATACAAGGATGGAATCGACCTGGGTGGCAGAACTATCAAGGTTGAATTGTTGCCATCCCACACTAAGGGATCTGTATGTTTTACAGATGATAAATTTGCAATTACAGGCGATACAATGGGACCTCTTGGCATCCAGTTGTTGCCAGGCTCAGTCCCAATCAATAGATATGCAGAGGTCCTTGATAAGTACTTCCGTGACCTCAGCACCAAGAAGATTTATTGTTCTTATTTCCCACGTAGCATTGACTATTCTAGGGTTTCGGAATTTAAAGATTTGCTATATAGCGCATCTATACAGAGCACAAATTATGCGAGCTTTATCTGCTTTAAACATTCGTCATCCAAGAAGCAGTTCTTAATCTATTATGGGGCCAAGTCCAACCAACGAGAATTCAAATCCAGATTCGTTGGATACAAGCCTTTTGCAAAATAGAAAAATGCGCCCGTAGCTCAGTTGGATAGAGCAATGGCCTCCGACGCCATGTGTCGCCGGTTCGACTCCGGCCGGGCGTGCCATTTTATATTTGATAATTTGGCATATGTATGTTAATATTCTAGTGTATTAGTTTTTCGGAATAAAATTTCGGAGGTATTGAGATGAAAAATATTAAGTCAAGAATCGCAGCAATTGCTCTTGCACTCGTTATGGTATTTGGATTTACAGGTTGTAGTTCAACATTTGATGATATGATGGACTTCATTCGCAACGGATGGGACGGCATCTTTGATGCTAAGGTTCGTGCAGAATATATTGCTCCAGATCCAAGCGTTAGAACTCATGACATCCGTGAGGATCACAAGGTTGTTACAGTTAACAACGTAATCCGTGAGGACCACAAGGTAGCAGGCGTTAAGCATGAAGTTGGCACAGCAACTCCAGATACAAGCGTTGCTAAGACAGATACAGTTGACTAATTGATAAAAAATTACTCCCAGCCGATTGGCTGGGAGTTTTTTATTTTTATTTAAGCAAGTGGATGAAGAGACCAGAGAGAAGTTTAGGCTCAAACCATGTTGATTTAGGTGGCATAAGTTTTCCGGCATCTGCTATGCGAATGAGTTCATCAAGGGATGTTGGGAACATTGAGAAGGCGATATCCATATCGTCCTTGCAACGCTCTTCGAGCTCACCGAGACCACGAATTCCTCCAACGAAATCGATGTTCTTGTCTGTTCTCGGATCATCAATTCCAAGAATAGGAGAGATGAGATTGTCCTGGAGAATTGAAACATCGAGAGATGCAACAGGATCATTCTCATCATATGTTCCTTCCTTGGCAATAAGTCTATACCATTTGCCCTGGAAGAACATACCAAATGAGTGACGCTCCTCTGGAGCATAAGGGTCGAGATTGAGTGTTGTCTCAATTGTGAACTTCTCATTTATAGCTTTGAAGAAATCTTCCTTGGAGTAACCCTTGGTATTCTTCATTACGCGGTTGTAATCGAGAATGCGAAGTTCATCTTTTGGAAAAGCAACTGCGAGGAAGAAGTTGAACTCCTCATCACCAGTGAAGCCTGGATTATCAGCGCGGCGCTTCTCGCCAACCTTTACAGCGGATGCACATCTGTGATGGCCGTCTGCAATATAGAGCGCTTCAACATTTTGGAATGCTTTTTGTAGCATATCAACAACGCCCTTGTCGTTGTTTACAACCCATACTTTGTTATGTACTTCGCCCTCTGACTCAAAGTCATATATAGGCATATTGGTCTTTTTATAGATGTCAATTATCTTGTCGATTTCATCGTCACCCTTGTAGGTGAGGAAGATAGGGCCGGTGTTGGCATCGCATGTGTCAACGTGACGGATACGGTCGGCCTCCTTGTCAGCACGAGTGAGCTCGTGCTTCTTGATGCGACCGTCCAGATATTCGTCGATTGACGCACAGCCAACGAGGCCTGTCTGGGAGCGGCCCTGCCACTCCTGCTCATATATGTAGTAGCAAGGATAAGTATCCTGTTTCATAATCTCATCATTCTTGAGACTGCGGAGATTTCTTGCTGCTGTCTCATATACTTCATCTGAATAGATATCAGTGCCGAGTGGCAGGTCGATCTCTGCTTTGTCTACATGGAGAAATGAATAAGGATTGCCCTGGACCTTCTCGCGCGCTTCGTCTGATGTCATAACATCATAAGGAAGTGCAGCGACTAGCTTGGCATAGGAAGGGAGTGGGCGCACTGCTTTAAATGGTCTAAAGTTTGACATGATGTACTCCTTATAATTTAAAGTCCTCTTCTGTATATTGACCGAAAAGAGGAAGCGGTTTTCTAGGCTGGCGTTTTAGAACGTCATATTTGAAAGAACGACATGATGAGTCGCGGCGCATAATGCCTCTTTTTTCACATAGCACAGCTTTTTCGTCCGCTGTTATGCGGCCATAGTGACAATATTCACAAGCTGGGCTTTTGTCCATATTGGTAAGTTTCTTCACGATGTCGTCTCCCTTACAAATTATGCAAAAATTTTAACATAAGAAGGCATCTAATACAAGTTTAGTCAGTCAATAAAAAACTGTTAAATTTATATAAAATGTCAATTACTTTTTTATTTAAAATGTTTTATACTTATTCTAAGTGTAATTTCGTATTCTTTTATTTTGAATTTTGGGAAGGCAGACTATGGCAGAAAAGCAGATTCATTTTGACAACTTTGAGAATGTTCTTGGTCTCTTTGGAAGCCTTGATGAGAACATGAATATCATTGAAAATGAATATGGTGTAACTGTTGTTGCCCGTGGTGATCTTATCAAGATTACGGGCGACGATGCCGCTGTGTCCGATGCTGAGAAAGCGATAAATGGTTTGCTCGCATTGCTCTCCAAGGGAGAGGAACTGAACGAGCAGAATGTTCGCTATGTCATCGAGATGACAAGAAGCGGCGAGTCGGATAACCTTACCAAGCTCATGTCTGAGTGCATCTGCATTACAGCAAGTGGCAAGCCTATCAAGGCCAAGACACTTGGACAGAAGAAATATATAGATGCGATAAATGACAACACTGTAGTATTTGGAATTGGACCTGCTGGTACAGGTAAAACATATCTTGCAGTCGCAATGGCTGTTAAGGCTTTTAAGGCCAAGGAGGTCAACAGAATTATTCTGACACGTCCTGCCGTGGAGGCGGGCGAGAGCCTCGGCTTTTTACCTGGTGATCTCCAGCAGAAAGTTGACCCTTATCTTCGCCCACTCTATGATGCTCTCTTTGAGATGTTTGGCCCAGATGGGTTCCAGCGTCAGATGGAGAGAGGAACAATCGAGGTGGCACCACTTGCATATATGCGTGGCCGTACACTCGATGACAGTTTTATCATCCTTGACGAGGCTCAAAATACAACATCTGAACAGATGAAGATGTTTTTAACTCGTCTCGGAAATGGTTCTAAGGCAGTAATCACAGGAGATGTGACACAGATAGATTTGCCAGGAGGCAAGAAGTCAGGACTCGTAGAGGTTACCAAAATACTAAAAAATATTGAAGGCATAACAACAATCAAATTTAGCGAGCGCGATGTAGTTCGCCATCACCTCGTTCAAGAGATTGTCAAGGCATATGAACGTTATGCTGAGAAAGTGGAGGGAAAGACTCGTGGCAAGTAAAGTTAAAGTCATAATTACAAATGATCAAAAAGCTATCAAAGTTCCAAAAGGACTCCGAATGCTAATTCGCCGTTGCTGCACCGCAGTGCTCGTCATGGAGAATTTCCTTGACGATGCTGAGGTGTCAGTAACACTTGTTGACAATGAGCGAATTCATGAGCTCAATCGCGAACATAGAAACATCGATAAAGAGACGGATGTATTGTCATTCCCACTGGGCGTAGATGGCAAGTGGGATTATAACCATGAGACAGGCGAGGCATTGCTCGGTGATATCGTAATATCACTTCCTAAGGCAGTTGAGCAAGCAGAGCGCTATGGTCATGGTCTCGAGCGTGAGGTTGGTTATCTCACAGTTCATTCAATGCTTCATCTCCTAGGCTATGACCATGAAAATGGTGGCCTTGAACTTCTCCGTATGCGTGAGAAAGAGGAACAGGCTCTAACCGAGCTCGGCCTCAAGCGTGACGGAAGCTATTATATGGGAGACGAATAATGGATACGACTACAGCCTTTATAGCAATTGTAGGCTGCCCAAATGTTGGCAAGTCCTCTCTGATGAATGAAATACTAGGTACGAAGATTGCGATTGTATCAAGCAAACCGCAGACCACTCGTACTAAGATAATGGGCGTCCTAACAAGGGGCGCCTGCCAACTTGTTTTCACAGACACACCAGGTTATCACCGCCCTAAAAATAAACTCGGTGAGAATATGGTCAAGGCTGTCACAGATAGTATCGGTGGTGTGGATGCCTGCCTCATGGTGACTGAGGCAGCAGGTGAAATCAAGCCGGGCGAGCTGGAACTCATCGAGAAGTTTAAGAAACTCGATATTCCAGTAGTCCTTGCAATTAACAAGATTGATATGCTACATGACCCAGCAGAGGTCGCAGCGAGAATAGAACAATTTGCCCCTCTATATGATTTTACGGCAATTGTTCCAATATGCGCTGTGAAAGGTACTGCCGTGCCAGAACTCCTCGATGAGCTGGAGAAGCTCGCCCAGGAATCTGTGCACTTCTTCCCGGATGACACGCTGACAGATCAGCCTGAGCGCGTCATAGCAGGCGAGATTATTCGCGAGAAGATGCTCCGCCTGCTCGATAAAGAAGTGCCACATGGCGTGGCCGTTTCAATCGAGAAAATGCACGAGCGTGAGGACAGCGATATCCTCGACATCGAAGCCACCATCTATTGTGAGCGTGAAACTCACAAGGGAATCATAATCGGCAAGGGTGGCGCGATGCTAAAGAAGATATCCACATACGCTCGTCAGGATATGGAGAAATTCTTTGACTGCCATATCAATTTGCAATGTTGGGTTAAGGTCAAGGAGGGCTGGAGAGACAGAGAAGGTCTCATCCACAATTTCGGACTGGACAATGAATAAATGGAGGTGAGGATAGATGCATATCGAGACTGACGGCCTTGTTATCAAGGAGCAGAATGTCGGTGAATCAGATAGGCTTATCACTGTCCTCACATCCGAGTATGGACTGATACGTGCTTTTGTCAGTGGCGGCAAGTCGATGAAGAATCGCAATCTTGCCGGCACTGGACTCTTAACATATTCTGACTTTGTGTTCTATAAAGGACGAGACGCATATAACGTAAATTCGGCCGTAGAACGCGAAGTCTTTTTTGATTTACGTACCAATATAGAGAATCTCAGCATCGCATTTTATCTCGCTGAGCTGGCAGGTGAACTCGCACCGGAATCATCCGAGTGCGGTGAACTCTTAAAGCTTCTTCTCAATTCGATTTATCTGCTCTCCAAGGAAAAGTTGCCAGCGACTCAGATTAAGGCTGTGGCGGAGCTCCGCGCCGTTGCGATGTCAGGCTATGCACCTAATCTTATCGCATGCACAGAGTGCGGCGCATTTGAATCGGAACCTATGTTCTTTGATATAAAGCATGGCACACTCGCATGCTCTGTATGTGCTACGCCTCAATATACCCAGCTCTCATATAGTACTGTCACTGCAATGAGACATATTATCTACAGTGAGGCCAAGAAAGTTTTTGATTTCACGCTCAGTGACAGATGTCTTGCTGAACTGTCCCGCATATGCGAGCGCTTCGCATTGGAGCAGGTGGGATGCAATTTTAAAACACTTGAATTTTATAAATCGGTAAAAACGATTTGAGGTAGTTATGGATAAACATTTATTAGCACTTGATTTTGACAAAATACTGGATAGGCTTGCTGCGCAGACTTCTTGTCTTGATGCCCATGATATGGCTATCAATCTGAAACCTGCACGCGACCTCGCTACAGCAGAGAAACTTCTTGGTGAAACTGTTGCGGCTTATATCCTTCTTGCCAAGTATGGCGGACCATCCTTTGGCGGACTCAAGAATGTCAATAACTTACTTCATATAGCAAGTAGCGGAAGTATTCTCTCAATGAAGGATCTTCTCGACTGTGGCTCTACTATGAGAACTATCCGCAGCCTTCGCGAGTGGTTCAATCAATGCGAGGGTGTGGATTCAGAGATAAATAAATATTTCAATGCTCTTATCCCGCATAGAACAGTGGAGGAACAGATCTTTATGTGCATCCTCTCTGAGGAGGAGATGTCGGACGATGCATCGCCTGAACTCTCAAGCATTAGAAAGGCGCTCCATCGTCAAGAGAATAAGATACGAGAGCAACTCGACCATATCATCCATTCGGAACATTATCAGACAGCACTCCAAGATGCTATTGTAACTATGAGAAATGGTCGTTATGTTGTACCTGTTAAGAGGGAACATAAGGGCGAGGTAGCCGGTGTTGTTCAGGATACATCTGACAGTGGCGCAACAGTATTTATAGAGCCAATGTCCGTTGTAGAAGCCAACAATGAGATTCGCGTTTTGCAATCCAAGGAGCGCGACGAGATAGAGAGAATTCTTGCAGAACTCTCAGGCCTCGTCGGCGATACATATGAGGAGACAAAACGCTCATATGAGGCTGCTGTATTACTTAATTTTATATTTGCCAAGGCTCAGCTTGCTTATGATATGAAAGCATCAGAGCCAATTCTCAATGACAGCGGAATAATTGATATAAAACGTGCGAGACATCCACTTATTGATCCGAAGGATGTTGTCGCAACAGACATACGCCTAGGTGAGGACTATGACACACTTGTCATCACAGGTCCTAATACGGGTGGTAAGACTGTATCTATCAAGACAGTTGGCTTGCTATCGATTATGGCAGCATCTGGACTTATGCTTCCTGTGGCTGACCAGAGCCGTATGGCAATCTTCCGCAATGTGTTTGCGGACATAGGAGACGACCAGAGTATTGAACAGTCGCTCTCAACATTTTCTGCACACATGACCAATATAGTTGATATTATCAAGCGCGCAGATGATAGCACGCTTGCACTTATAGATGAACTTGGAGCGGGCACAGACCCTGTAGAGGGAGCGGCGCTCGCGATATCGGTACTTGAGAGACTTAGCAGTCAAGGTGCCAAAATCGCAGCCACAACTCACTATGCTGAACTCAAGGCATATGCCCTTGAGACAGACAGAGTAGAGAATGCATGCTGCGAGTTTGATGTTGACACGCTCTCACCGACATACCGCTTGCTTATCGGAGCGCCTGGCCGCTCCAATGCTTTCGCAATATCCGAGCGTCTCGGTATGCCAATTGAGGTTGTAGACCATGCGAGAGCACTCGTATCATCTGAGAATACTCAATTTGAAAATGTAATTGAGAAACTCGAACAGAGCAGAGCTGAGATGGAATCAGAGCATGAGAAGGCTCGTGAACTCAGTGAGGCTGCAAGAACTGAAAAGGAAAAAGCCGAGGAACTACGCGACAGTCTCGAGCGCCTCAAGAATGAGGAGATTGAGAAGGCAAGATCTGAAGCTATGAAGATTGTCGAGTCGGCACGCAGAGAGGCTGCTTACTTCCTCGACGACCTCGACAAGTTAAAGAAAGAGCAAAAGAATGCCAAGGACTTGTCCCAGGTATCTGCCGATGCCAAGGCAATGATCAAGAAGCATTCTGGCAGACTTGATGATATAACCAATCCTATTGTTGCACTTGCAGAGGATGATGACTATGAATTGCCACGTGACCTTGTCATCGGCGATATGGTTGTCATTGCCGACCTTGGCACAACAGCGACTGTCACAGCACTGCCTGATAAGAAAGGCCTTGTTGAAGTGACAGCGGGAATCATCAAGAGCAAGACTCCGTTGCAGAACCTCCGCCTTCTCGAAGGACAGGCAGCGCGCAAGGCCAGCCGCGGCGAACGCTCGGCAAATCGCAGCACATCCAAGAAGGTCACCTCTAAACTCGATATGAAAGTTGAGACATCGGTTGACCTACGTGGAATGGCTGCCGACGAGGCAATACTTGCCCTAGACAGATTCATGGATCTCCAGATAAGAAGCGGAATAGGTGAGTTCACTGTTATCCATGGCAAGGGAAGCGGCATACTTCGCAAGGCGGTCAAGCAATATCTCTCTAAACAGTCACATGTTAAGGAATTTAGACTTGGTGTCTATGGTGAAGGTGAGGACGGAGTTACAATCGTAACTTTGAAGTAACAACTATATATTGTGTTAAGTTTTGACCTTTACACAAGAGCGTTAAAAAATCCCCTTATTTTAGGGGATTTTTTTATTGACAAGCATTATTCTTATATGTATAATATGCAGGTGTAAAGACAGTAACTTTACACGCGTGATTTTCAATTAGGGGGCGTTTTTGGAGTGGCTAAAAACTTTGAAGTAATAAATGTGTTACTCGATTTTTACGGCGACATGTTAACAGAAAAGCAAAGAGCCTTTATAGAATACTATTATAATGATGACTTGTCACTTTCAGAAATTGCTGAAAATGAAGGTATCACAAGGCAGGGTGTGCGCGATGCAATCAAGCGTGCCGAGGGTCAGCTTTTTGAAATGGAAGAGCGTCTCGGTCTTGCCAAGAGATTTGAAGAGGTCCGCGCTGGACTCAATGAGATTCTCCAGTGTGCAGAACTTATAAATGATACTAATATGCGTACAGGTCTCTCAAGAGACATTAACGAGGCTGTAGTTAGAATTAAGCTTATAGCAAACAGCCTTAATAATGAGGAAGAGTAAGGGGTAAAGCGATGGCGTTTGAAGGTCTTTCCGACCGTCTGGAAGCCGCGTTTTCCAGACTGAGGGGCAAGGGTTCTCTAACAGAAAATGATGTTAAAGAAGCCATGCGAGAAGTTCGTCTTGCTCTACTTGAAGCAGACGTAAGCTACAAGGTAGCAAAAGATTTTACCAACGCAGTAACTGAACGTGCTATCGGCGCAGAGGTAATGAAGAGCCTCACACCGGCGCAGATGGTAATTAAGATAGTAAACGAAGAACTCACAGAACTCATGGGTGGTACAGAGACGAGACTTACAATCGCTCAACATCCACCGACGATAGTTATGATGTGTGGTCTCCAAGGTTCTGGTAAAACAACACATTGTGCGAAAATTGCCAAGCGACTCAAGAGTGAAAATCATAGACCACTCCTCGTCGCATGTGACGTTTACAGACCTGCTGCTATCAAGCAGTTGCAAGTAGTTGGCGAACAGGTTGGTGTCCCAGTTTTCGAAATGGGCCAAGACAACCCGGTTACAATTGCAAAAGAGGCAATTAAACTTGCCAAGGACCAGGGCTATGATTATGTATTTATAGATACAGCTGGTCGTCTCCACGTTGATGAAGCTCTAATGGAAGAGCTTCAGAATATAAAGGCGGAAGTTCATCCACACGAGATACTTCTCGTTGTCGATGCAATGACCGGTCAGGATGCAGTAAATGTTGCATCCACATTCAATGAGCAGGTAGGACTCGATGGACTCGTACTTACCAAGCTCGACGGCGACACCCGTGGTGGTGCGGCGCTGTCAGCACGAGCAATCACCGGCAAGCCAATCAAGTTTGTTGGTACTGGTGAGAAGCTGGACGATTTGGATGTCTTCCATCCAGACCGTATGGCATCGAGAATTCTCGGCATGGGCGATATGTTATCACTTATCGAGAAGGCTGAGAAGGAATTCGATGAGCAGACAGCGATTGAGCTTGAACGCAAGCTTCGCAAGAATAAGTTTGATCTTAATGACTTGCTATCCAACCTACAACAGGTTAGAAAGCTCGGGCCTATGCAGGATTTACTCGGCATGTTGCCTGGCGTGTCTAAGCAAGCAAAAGATATAGAGATTGACGAGAAACAGTTTGATAGACTTCAAGCTATTATCCAGTCAATGACTCCTGAGGAGAGAGAAAAGCCTGACATCATCAACGGTCAGCGCAAAAAGCGTATCGCCGCTGGTTGCGGACAGAAGGTTGAAGATGTTAACAGACTTCTTGCTCAATTCAGACAGATGCAAAAGATGTTCAAACAGATGAACAGCAAGAAGTCCAGAAAGGCACTGAAGCGAATGTCCCAGAATATGGACATGAGCCAACTCGACAAATTGGACATGAGCCAATTTGGAATGTAATTTAGTAAATTTAATCTTTGGAGGATTTTAAAAATGGCAGTAAAAATTAGACTTCGCAGAATGGGCGCTAAGAAGGCTCCTTTCTATCGTGTAGTAGTAGCAGATTCACGTTTCCCACGTGATGGCCGTTTCATCGAGGAAATTGGTTACTATGATCCAACTAAGGATCCAGCAGTTATCAAAATCGATGAGGAGAAGGTTAAGCAGTGGATGGCTAATGGCGCACAGCCAACAGACACAGTACGTGCAATCCTCAAGAAGAGCGGTGCTATAAAATAATTGGAGGTCCACATAATGCGTGAATTACTTGTTTCAATTGCGCAGGGCCTTGTAGATGATCCATCTGCAGTATCCGTAGAAGTTGATGAGCCAAACGAGAACGGCGTAACAGTTTTCCATCTCCACGTTGCACCAGATGATATGGGACGTGTAATTGGCAAGCAGGGCCGTATCGCTAAGGCTATCCGCACCGTTATGCGTGCATCAGCTAACAAGAATGATGCCCACATAGCAGTTGAAATTGATTAATTAGTAAGCAAAAGGCAGGCTGAGGGTAATAATCTTTGGCTTGCCTTTGTTTACTTATTTTGGTGAAAAATATGCTACTGGAATACCTAGAATTGGGAAAAATTGTAAGTACGCATGGCGTAAAAGGTGAGATGCGCGTCCAATATTGGTGTGACTCACCGGAGTTTTTCCAAAGTTTTAAAACTGTATATCTCGGCCGCGGTGGCAAAACACCAATGAAGGTCATGGGCGCGCGTCCACATGGCAATGTCATGCTCCTCGAGCTCGAGGGCATAACTGATATAGACATGGCCAATACTTTGCGTGGCAAAGTAATCTATGTGAAACGCGCAGATGCGCCACTTGAGGATGGTCGCTACTTCGTAGCGGAACTCATCGGCTGCTCCGTATATGATGCAGATAGTGGCAAGGAGTATGGTAAGGTAACTGATGTGCTAAATAGCGGAGCATCCGACATATGGGAAATCCGTGGCGCAGATGGCAAGCAATATCTACTCCCATCTATACCTGAGGTTGTGGTAGAGGTAAATGTTGCAGAGAATAGAGCAACAGTAAGACCTATGCCAGGAATATTCACAGAGGGGGAAGAGATCCGTGAAGATTGATATTTTGACACTCTTTCCTGATATGTGCGAGGCTGTGCTCAGCGAGAGCATTATTGGCCGAGCACGTGAAGCGGGCCTGGTGGAGATAAATTGCCACAATATCCGTGACTATTCTAAAGATAAGCATAAGCATGTTGATGACACCCCATATGGCGGTGGCACAGGCATGATTATGCAGGCTCAGCCTATATATGATGCATATATGGATCTTACTGATAATGGTGAGAAGCCATATCATCTTATCTATATGACACCTGAGGGACAGCCCCTTACTCAGGCCCGCGTAAAGGAACTTGCGAAGCTTGATAATATCGCAATTTTATGCGGACATTATGAGGGCGTTGACGAGCGTGTAATAGAGGAACTAAAGCCGGAGGAAATTTCAATTGGAGATTATGTTTTGACCGGTGGAGAGATACCTGCAATGGCGCTGGTTGACTCAGTTTGCAGAATGATCCCAGGTGTGCTTAGAAATGAAGATGCATTTTCCATTGAAAGCCACTATGATGGACTGCTCGAATATCCTCAATATACACGTCCTCCAGAGTGGATGGGACGCAAGGTCCCAGAGGTTTTACTCTCGGGACATCATGAGAATATTGCCAAGTGGCAATATGAACAGTCGCTTGAAAGAACCAAAAATAAGCGACAAGATATGTACGACAAATTTGTGCAAAATTAACAACAGCCTACTTTTGCAAGCGTTTTGAAGTAGAAAAAACTGTGAATGTTCAACAAATTTAAGTGTTGCTGACTGTTAATAATTTGTCCTAGTCTCTAAACTTGTTTTATAAGCGTAGAAAAACATTTAAAGTCGTTGACGATAACTTTATAAATGATATAATGTTGACAAATAAAAATTTAGTGAGGGAAGCTCTATGTATACAAAAGATGTTAAGGTACAGAATCAGGTAGGTCTTCATGCTCGTCCAGCAACATTCTTTATTCAGAAGGCAAATGAGTTCAAGTCATCAATCTGGGTTGAAAAGGATGAGAGAAGAGTAAACGCAAAGAGCCTTCTTGGTGTTCTTTCACTTGGAATTATGGGCGGAACAGAAATTAAAATTATGGCTGGCGGCTCAGACGAAGAGGAAGCAGTAGAAGCACTTGTAGCTCTTGTAGAGTCAGGTTTTGCTGAATAATTTAATTTGTATTTGTGAGCACACTGCTAGCGATAGCGGTGTGCTTTTGTTATTTTAAGCGATTAGAGGTGTGAAATTTTGGCTGAAAATAGGCTACCTATGCTCAAGGATAAGGCAAATCATTTGCCACTTAAACCAGGCGTCTATATCATGAAAAACCGCGATGGTGAAATCATTTATATTGGCAAGGCAAAGGCCTTAAAGAACCGTGTCAGCCAATATTTTGGATCACAGAATCGACATGCGACTAAGGTTCGCAGAATGGTAGAAAATGTCTATGATTTCGAGCACATTCTCTGTGCATCGGAATATGAGGCGCTTGTTCTCGAATGCAGTCTAATCAAGCAATATAAGCCTAAGTACAATATCCTTCTAAAGGATGACAAGGGCTACAAATATATCAAAATAACAAATGAGCCTTGGCCGCGACTCCAGTCAGCCAAGCAGAGAGTGGACGATGGTGCGATATATATCGGACCATATATCAGCGGATGGGTGGTAAATGAGTCGCTCGACGCTGCACTCAAGATTTTCAAGTTGCCGCAGTGCGGCAAGACGTTCCCGGTCAAGACCAAACAACGTCCTTGCCTCAACTATCATATGGGCCAGTGCAGCGCGCCTTGCGCAGGCAAGATGACCAAGGCTCAATATGATCTCGCACTCTCGGATGCAATTGAATTCTTACGTGGAGATACCAAGGAATATCTCGCATCACTTGAGGCTAAAATGGAGGAGTATTCCGAGGCCCTTGAGTTCGAAAAAGCAGCACTTATGCGCGACCGCATAAATGCTATAAAACGCCTTGATAGCAAGCAAAAAGTCATCTTCTCTGGCACTGAAACCAAGGATGTTTTTGCAGTTGCAAGAGACGAGGATCTCGTATGCATTAATGTCCTCAGATTCCAGGAGGGAAGACTGACTAAGAGCTCAAATTATTTCCTAGATATCGAGGAAAATCTCGAGGATACGAGAAGCGAATTCCTCAGTAGTTTTTACACACAAAATGATGAGATTCCGAAACTTGTTGTACTTGATGGGGAGGCGTCTGACAGCGAACTTATCGCCGAGTGGCTAAGCGACCGCAGAGGCAATAAAGTTGAGATTGTTGTACCAACCAAGGGACGTCAAGCAGAGGCTGTTAGCATGTCCAAGAACAATGCATATGAAGCATTGTCCCAGCGCAAGTCCAAGGCGCTGACATCAACAGCTGTTGTGGAGCTTGGCGAACTTCTTGGCCTTCCATTCCCACCGGAATATATCGAGTCATATGATATAAGCCATACTGCGGGCGCTGATGCTGTCGGCGGAATGGTTGTATTTAAAAACGGCACCCCATACAAGAAGGGATACCGCAAATTTATAATTTCAGAGGCTGATGGCGGAGACGATTACGGCGCTATGCGTGAGGTGCTCAGCCGTCGATTTGCCCACAAGTGCGACGATGAATTTCCACGTCTGCCTGACCTCATCCTGATGGATGGTGGCGAGGGCCAAGTGAATGTCGCACTTGATGTTCTAAATGAGGCAGGCCTTAGCATACCGGTCTTTGGTATGGTCAAGGACGGCAAGCACAAAACTCGCGCCATAACCAGAAATGGCGGCGAGATACAGATCTACAGCAAGCGCCGTGTTTTCACACTCGTCTCCGGAATCCAGGAGGAAGTACACCGATTTGCTATCGGATATCATCACCAGAAACATTCCAAGAATGCAAGGCAGAGCGAGCTCCTTAGCATCCCAGGAATAGGTCCTCGCAAGGCTGAAATTCTCTTCCGAGAATTCAAAACTATTGAGGCTATCAAGCGCGCGGATGTGGATGAGATAGCAGCAATTTCAGGAATATCTGCAGTTGATGCTGCAAACATAAAAAATCATTTTGCGTAATTGCATTTTTAATGGTATAATTAATTGTTATTTAGGAGGCGTATTATGAGAGTTATTACTGGAACAGCACGTGGTAGCAAATTGCAGACACTCCAGGGACTTGATGTACGCCCAACAACCGACCAGGTAAAGGAATCAATTTTTAGCATCATTCAATTTGAAGTTGAGGGTGCGAGAGTGCTTGATCTCTTTGCTGGTTCTGGCCAGCTCGGCATAGAGGCGCTCAGCCGTGGCGCCCACACAGCAACATTTGTTGATAAGAGCCGAGCAGCCATTGATGTAGTTAATGCCAATCTCGCACATACTAAACTTTCAAATGCTGTTGTCAAGAATGAGGACAGCCTCGGCTTCCTCCGACTTACCAAGGACACATTTGACATAGCATTCCTTGACCCACCATATGGACAGGGACTGATTGAGGAGGCTTTACCTCTTCTCACTCCACATATGAGTGATGCGGGAGTTATCGTCTGTGAGACTTCCAAGGAGGAGACTCTCCCAGCAGAAGTTGACAGATTCTATGTGAAGAAAGAATACAAGTATGGCAAGATTAAACTGACCGTATACAGAGTAAGGGAGGATATGGAATGAGCATAGCAATGTGCCCAGGTAGTTTTGATCCGATTACCAACGGACATGTCGATGTAATAGAGCGCGCCTCTAAGATATTCGACTCCGTTGTTGTAGTTGTCATGATAAACTATCGCAAGAAAGGTTCATATGTTTTCTCGGATGAGGAACGAGTTGAACTGATAAAGAAAGCAACCAAGAATCTCCCTAATGTCACAGTTGATACATATGATGGATTGCTTGTTGATTATGCTAAATCACATAGTATAAATGTTGTTGTTAAGGGACTGCGCGCTGCAAGTGACTTTGAGTACGAGTTCCAGCAAGCACTTGGCAACAGACAGATGAATCCGGAACTTGAAACCGTATTTATTCCTACCAAGGCTGAGAACATGTTTGTAAGTTCAAGCATAGTAAGGCAGATTGGAGAGATGGGCGGAGACATAAGCAGCTTCGTTCCAAGTGAGGTTCTCACAGACCTCGAAAATAAATTTAGAAAGGACTGATTTGATGGCTACTAATTTGGAATCTCTACTTGATGAGATGGAAGACATAATAGCTGAAGGAAAGCCTGTAGCTTTCTCAGGCAGAACGACTGTCGATGTAGAAGCCCTCAAGACAGTCATAGAAGATATTCGTCTCAATGTACCAGATGAAATTAGACAGGCTAAGATTCTTGCATCCGAGCGACGCGAGATTATAAGTCGTGCCAGCAGAGAGGCAACAAATGCTGTTGACGATGCCAAGATAATTAGCCGTGACTTGCTCGCTGCCGCTGAGAAGCGCTCCAAGGATATGGACAAGGAAACTAACCGTCGTACCGAAGAGGTTATGCGCATCACTCAGGACAAGGCAAGAGAGATTATCGCTGCTGCGAGAGCAGAGGCAGATAGAATTATCTCTGAGCAGAATATTGTAAAAGAGGCAGACATCGAAGCAGAACGCCTTAGAAAGCAAGCTGAGATGTATCTCACAGATGCTCGCAATACAGCAGAGATAATTGTAAATGAGGCAGAGGAGAAGTCTAGAGAGAAGATGCTCGCTGCTGAGAAATGGTCAATTGATTTAAAGAAGAGCGCAAGCAAATATGTTGATGACATCGTAAATGATGCAGAATATAGAATTAACAAGAGCCATCAGGAAATCGAAGAACTCCAGCAGAGACTTAATATTGCTGCGAATAAGTCAAATAAGGAGCAGAGAATGGCAGTACGCCATAAGCCTGAGCCTATTGACAAGAACTTTGAGAACTATGGTATGACAGACAAGCACCAGAAGAATAAGGATAGAAATGCATCTGGCGCTTATGGCAAGCCTAGAAATAAGAAGTCAACTGTTGTAGAAGAGGACAAGGATATTCCAATTATCAGACACCAGTCTGTAATCGATGTTCCACTCGATGATGAGCCAACAGCATTCGATGATCCACCACTTCACGACAGACCAGGATATGATATTGTATTATGAGACTAGATAAATATATTTCCTCACAGGGGAAATACTCTAGATCAGATGTAAAAAAACTTATAAAGCAAGGCCTCGTATCAGTCGATGGTCGGAGCGCAAAATCTCCAGAGCTGCAGGTTAACCCTGACAGCTCTCTTGTTGTTATATGCGGAGAAACTATTAATTATAAAGAACATATTTATATAATGCTCAATAAACCCGCTGGTGTCATTTCAGCGACAGACGACAAAAGTAAAAAGACCGTACTCGATCTCGTTCCACCGGAACTCTACCGAGACGGTCTTTTCCCAGCTGGTCGTCTGGATGCCGACACCACCGGCTTTGTCCTCATAACTGATGACGGTGATTTTGCGCATAGAATCCTATCGCCTAAGAACCATGTTGAGAAGACGTATATTGCAACGCTTGCTGATCCAATTTCAGATGAGGATATATCTGCTTTGGAGGAAGGAATTCTACTAAAAGACGGATATCAGTGTCTTCCGAGTAAGATAAAACGACTAAATGAAAAAGAAATTGAAATAAAAATTTGTGAGGGAAAATATCACCAAATTAAGCGCATGATTGGTGCTGTTGGAAACAAGGTTTTGACACTAAATCGAGTGAAAATTGGGGGCTTACCACTAGATATAGACCTAAAAGAAGGATTTTGTCGTGAAATTACACAAGGGGAATTAGGTGAAATAACTACCTAAAAACCACCTCGTTAGTTATGCAAAATAACCTAAACGGGCACCTCGTTTAGTCAATATTTATGAAAAATGGAATAAAAATGTTTGCATTTTGCTAAATATTTGTGTATAATGTATAATACACATTTAGAAAAAATGCACAAAAGGGGTGCGCGATATGTCGAATAGATTGTTTCAAGGCGTAATACACCAGATGCGTGAGGCTATCGATAGAATTGTCGGTGTCGTTGATGAGACAGGTTCAATTATCTCATGCAGCGAACTCGAAAAAATCGGTGAGCAGATTGGCGTAAATGTTTCAGACATATTTTCAACCAACGAGACTATCTGTCTCGATGGTGTTACATATTTGACTTTTGGCTCTCATCTCCGTCACGAATATGCAGTATTCGTAACAGGCGATGATGATCTTGCTGATAAGTATGCTAGAATCCTTTCAGTTTCACTCTCTAGCATCAAGCAGTTCTATGATGAGAAATATGACAGAAGTAACTTCGTTAAGAATGTTATCCTCGATAATATTCTTCCTGGTGATATCTATGTCAAGGCTCGCGAACTTCGTTTCAACAATGATGCTACCCGTGTTGTTCTTCTCATTAGAATCACAGGACATGAGGATGCATCTGTATTTGATGTAATTCAGAATCTCTTCCCAGACAAGAACAAGGACTTCGTTATAAGCATAAGCGAGACAGATATTGCTCTTGTCAAGGAAGTTAAGGTTGGAATCGATTCCAAGGATCTTGAGAAACTCGCTAATTCTATCTGCGATGCTCTCAATACAGAGTTCTATAGCAACGCTCTTGTTGGTATCGGCTCAACAGTAGTAGGTATCCGTGACTTGTCACGTTCACTCAAGGAAGCACAGGTTGCACTTGAAGTAGGCAAGGTGTTTGATACAGAGAAGAATATCGTAAGTTATGACAATCTCGGTATTGCACGTCTTATCTATCAGCTCCCAACAACACTCTGTGAGATGTTCCTTCAGGAAGTATTCAAGCGTGGCTCAATCGACAATCTCGATCAGGAGACACTCTTTACTATCCAGAAGTTCTTTGAGAACAACTTGAACGTATCAGAGACATCACGTAAACTCTTCGTTCACAGAAATACTCTTGTATATCGTCTTGAGAAAATCAAGAAGTTCACAGGACTTGATCTACGTGAATTTGATGATGCAATCGTATTTAAAGTAGCTCTCATGGTTAAGAAGTATCTCGACTCTAATCCAACAAAATTCTAATTAAAACACTAAATATTGTGTTCGATTTTGTGCAATAGCACGAAATTTGGATTTTGGTTACAAAACAGTTACAAATTTTATTATTATATGGTATAATATAGACTGTATTAGTATTACTACGCTAATACAGTCTTATTTTTTATGCTAAGGAGCAGTGCAAAAACGTGATTGAATTTAAAAACGTTTACAAGAAGTACGACAATGGTACAGAAGCACTGAAGGGCGTAAACCTGCGCATTGAGCGTGGCGAGTTCGTCTTCATAGTTGGTGCATCTGGTTCCGGAAAAAGTACTTTCTTAAAAACTATTATGCGTGAAGAAGTTCCAACATCCGGAACTATCATGATAAATAATTTCGATCTTACACGTATGACAGATAAGGAGATTCCTTATTTCCGCCGTACAATGGGAATTGTATTTCAGGACTTCCGCCTGATTCCAAATATGACAGTATATGATAATGTTGCATTCGCAATGCGCGTTATTGGTGCTAACGAAAAAGAGATTAGAAAGAGAGTACCATATGTTCTCAGCCTCGTAGGTCTTCAGAACAAGGCGCGCTCAATGCCTAATGAAATCTCCGGTGGTGAGCAGCAGAGAGTTGCTCTTGCCCGTGCACTTGTCAACAATGCTAATACAATCATCGCCGATGAGCCAACAGGTAATATCGACCCTGAGATGTCATATGAAATTGTTGATCTTCTCAATCATATCAATGAGAACGGTACAACAATTATCATGGTTACTCATGAGCACGAACTTGTTAAGAAATTCAACCATAGAATCGTAGTTATTGACCACGGACAGGTTATTTCTGATACGGCATCCGGCAGTGAACTCTCATATGATGAGACCACTGGTTACAAGCCAATGGATGAAAATACTCTTCCTGACGAGCTCGAAAGTGCAATAGATGTTGAGGTCGATGAAATCGCTCAGCAGATTGCTGCCAAAGTAGCTGCAGCACAGGACGAACCGGAACACAAACCTATTCCTGTAACAATCAAAATACCAGCGCCTGTACAGCAACCGGCACCAGAGCCAGATCCTGTACAGTCATTTGTGGCAACAGTCGAGGCTGCATCAGAGCCGGCACAGCAGATTACCTCTTTTGCAGAACTTGACCAGAGCAATGAAACTATATCTTCAGTAATCAACGTAGCTGTACCGGCTGACATTGTAGCGCCAGAGGCACCAGCCCCAGCGCCAGCGCCAGCACCAGAGGCGCCAGCTCCAGCTGTGGCTCAGACTTTCGCTACAACTCCAGTTCCAGCCTCGGAGCCAGAGCAGAGCCCATTTGCAACAATAGACGGCGTTGATTATTCCAAATATTTTGAAGATACGAATGAGGAGGTATAGAAATGGCTGAAGGAAAAACACGTCATAAAAGAGCCTCCATATCATATCTTACTAAGGAAGGCGTTCAAAATGTCTGGTCCAACAGACTGATGTCAATTGCATCTGTTGCAGTATTGACATCATGTCTCGTACTTATCGGTATTGCAATTATGCTTTTCGTAAATGTAAATGCAATGCTTGAAAATGTAGAGGACCAGAACGTAATTATGGTTTATCTCAATGATAAACTTTCAGATGATCAGATAAATAAGGCTGGCCAGGACATCCGCATGATTCCAAATGTTGGCTCTGCTGATTTCGTATCCAAGGATGAGGCTTATAAAGCACAGCTCGAATCAATGGGCGAGGACGCAGCATTGCTCAACGGACTCAAGGAAAATCCTATGCCGGATTCTTACAAAGTAACTCTTGATAATTTGATAGATTATGATAACGTTCTCAAGATGCTCGGCACTGTAGAAAACGTACAGAGCGTACGCGGTAACAGTGACCTCGCAAACCAGATTCGTCAGGTTAGAACTGGTGTTACATATATCAGTCTCGGAATTATCATAATGCTTCTTGCAGTAAGCCTTTTCATCATCGCTAATACTGTAAGAGTTACAATGTATAACAGGCGACTCGAGATTAGCATTATGAAGGCCGTAGGTGCAACAAACTGGTTCATCCGTTGGCCATTCATAATCGAAGGTGTTGTTATTGGCATCATTTCAGGTGCTGTATCACTTGCACTTGTATTTGGTCTATATCAACTCGCAATGAGTCAATTTAGCACAATTTTTACACTCTTTGGCTCGCAGGCAATTTCTTTCTTGCCATATGCATTGCCAATGCTCGGAGCATTTATCGCAATAGGCGTATGTGCTGGTGTATTCGGAAGTATCTTCTCAATGACAAGATACTTGAAAGAACAAGGAAGTGTGGTTTCTAATGACAACGACTAAGAAAATAGTAGCTTTATTCTTTGCTATTATATTTGCGATTTCTTGTGCCTTTCCTGTATATGCAGAGGAGACAACAAAGCTCTCAGAAGAGGCAAAAGCAAGAATTGCAGAACTTGAAGCACAGAATGAAAAGTATAAAAAAGAGATAGCCGATTCCAAGGCTAAACGTAAAGAAATTGAGGGCGAAATCAAGGATACTAAGGAACTCGCAGCACCTCTTCAGAGAGAGGTTGAGGCACTCCAGTCTGAGATTTCTTCATATCAGAAGCAGATTAATAACTTGAACTCGCAGATTTCTATTCTCAATGCTCAGATTAAAGAAACTGATGCCAAGATTTCCAAGCAGAGAGCCAAGATTGAGGAGACACAGGAACTCCTTGGTCAGCGTATGCGTGCCATGTATATGGCTGGAAATACATCTACAATAGAACTTATTTTTGAAGCAGATTCATTTGAGGACCTCATCAATGGAATCGAGCTTGCTGCTCGTATTGCCAAGCACGACAGCGATATGATCGCAGGTCTCAAGGCTGAAATTGCTGACCTTGATAAACTCATCAAGGAACTTGAAGAGGACAAGATCACTCTCCAGGCTTCTAAGGATGATATCGTAGCAGCACAGGCTGAAATCAAGGCTAATAAGGCTGTTGTTGACCAGAAGGTTAAGAAGCTCGAATCATATATTAGATCACTTAGTTCTAAGGATAAGCAGCTTCAGCAACTTGAAATTGACCGTGAGAAAATCATGGATAGAGCTGCATCTGAAATTGATGAAATCTTGAGAGGTAAGCCTTCTACTTTCGAAGGCAATCCTGATGGATTTATCTGGCCAGTTGCAAGTTCTTCATCTCGTATTTCTTCACCTTATGGTACAAGAACACTCGATGGTAAAACAAAACTTCATGGTGGTATTGATATTGCAGCACCATCTAATTCAAGCGTTCTCGCAGCAGCTGATGGCGTTGTTATTATGGCGGATTCTAGCTGTTCACATAATTTCCCTAAGCACTATACTTGCTGTAGCGGTAGCTATGGTAGTTATGGTAGATTTATCATCATTGATAATGGTAATGGATATACAACTCTCTATGCTCACCTTAACAAAGTTCTTGTAAAAAAGGGCGACCGTGTAAAGCAGGGAGACAAGATTGGTTCAGTTGGTACAACTGGTCACTCAACCGGTTACCATCTCCATTTCGAAGTACGTATAAATGGTGCTAGAAAGAACCCATCTGCTTATGTTCACAAGTAATCTATAAGGAGCTTATATGACTAAGAAAATTCCTCTTGGATCTGCTCTTGCTGTACTTTTTATAGTGATTGCTGCTACAATCGCAATCACTATGAAGGTCTCAATGAGCGTATATAACAATCTTATAAGTGACCTTGCAAGTAGGTCTTCTATGTACGATGGAATCGCTAAAATCGATGAGATTGTACGTAAGGATTTCTACTTGGATGTTAAGTCTGAAAATGTAAATGCAGGTAGCGTTAAGGGTTATATTGAAGGCCTCGGTGACCCGGCATCTTTCTACTTGTCAGCGGACGAATATGTAACATATCAGAACCGTATGCAAGGCAAGATGTCAGGCACTGGAATTAGCTGCACTTACAACTCTGAGACGGACAATTTATACATCTCCGCAGTGGCTAAAAATTCCCCAGCTGAGGCTGCTGGAATTAAGCCTGGCGATGAGATTACTAAGGTCGGAGATACCAATGTTACTGAGGAAAATAGCGTAGAACTCATGAACAATTTGGAGGGCGAGAGACTGGCTTCTGTCTATGTTACAGTCAAGCATGATTCAACCTCCAAAACAGTTAATTTGGTCATGGGATATAGCGCAACTTCTGTATCATATAGAATGATAGGATCTGTCGGAATTGTATCAATTTCTGCCTTCTATCAAAATGCTGTTTCTCAGTTCGATGATGCTATGGATGAACTTCAGAAAGCAGGCTGTAAAGCGGTCGTTTTCGACGTTCGAAATTGCTCAGAGGGCAGCATAGAATATGCGACAGAAATACTCGATATTTTGGTTCCAGTAGCAACTGATGGAACAGCTGCAATGGCCACAATTATTGATAAAAATGGCGAGACAATTGACACTTATCCATCTGATTCCGACTGCATAGTTTTGCCTATGCTTGTCCTTGTAAATGGCGCAACGAAGGGACCTGCTGAGCTCTTTGCATGCGATTTGCGCGACTTTGGCAAAGCAGAACTCATCGGTACTAAAACCGCTGGTGTCTGCACCTTACAGGAGGTACGCAGACTCTCCAATGGAGATGCTGCTGTCCTAACAGTTGCAGGAATTAAACCATATACAAGTGAGAGTTACAATGGTGTTGGACTGAAACCAAATCATGTTGTAAAACTCACGGCAGATCAGACTGCCCAGATAGGAATTATGTCGGATGCGGATGATCCACATATCCAAAAAGCGCTCGAAATATTCAATATTGACTAACATTTTTTATAGAGGGGTAGCGATTTCCGCTACCCCTTAATTTTTTTATTAAAAACATACAAAAACCCTCTAAATATAATTGACTGTATTATTATAATTATATATAATAAAACTGTATAATTACGCGTAGGGGAGGAAAAACCTATGAAGAAAAGTAAGAAAATCATAGCCGTGATTATGGCGGTTGTCCTAATCATGACACTCGTTCCTACTTTCTTGTTCGCAAGTGCTGCGGATGACGATACTGAGAAAATCAATATTGGTACTGCATCCGAACTCTTAGCATTTGCCAAGAGAGTCAATGACACTAAGGATACAGCTGCTAATTCTGCAACTGTAACACTTACAGCAGACATTGATCTCACAGGAAAGACATGGACACCAATCGGTAATACAGCCGCTGTCGCATTTGCTGGTACATTCAATGGTAATGGCCACACAATTAGCGGTATCGATTTTACCGATAACACGGCAGCAGAAGATCAGACCCCTTCTTACAAGGGCGGTTCAATCGGTGTCTTTGGTTTCTTAAAGGGCACAGTTAATGAACTCGTAGTTTCTGATTCAACATTCTTTGTTGGTGGAACCAATGCCAAGGTTGGTGCTATTGCTGGTTCAGCAACAGCAACATCTGAGCTTGATGCTCTTTCACTTATTGGTGGTATCTCAGGCGGTTCTGCAACTAAGACTGTTAATATTGCTACAATCAATAAGTGCGCTGTAACAGACAGCGTTAAGATTATTGTTGAATCCGCATCTCCAATTTCAGCTTCTGACGTTGGTGGTATCGCAGGTTCACTTTGCGGTGAAGTAGTAGAGTGCTGGAGTGGTGCTGATATCACAGTTCATGCAGCAACCAATCTTTCTAATACTAACGTTGGTGGTATTGCTGGTAGATTTGATGGCGCTACAACAGAGAGTTCATCACTTCTTGGCAGCCTTATTAGTGGTGGCTCCTTGTTAGAAGGTTTAGGAAGTATCTTTGATAAGGAGAAGACAGCTAATATCACAGATGCTTACTATTCAGGCACAATCGTTAATTCTACACTCGTAGGTTCAATTGGTGGTGTTGCTGGTTATGTAACTAAGGACGCTACAATTGAACGTGTTTACTCAGCAGGTTCACTCAATGCAATCAATGCTGCGGGTGTTGTTGGTAAATATGTAGTAGATAAAGAAACTAATATTGAGGATGCTTATTATTTTGCAGGCTCAGCTGACTATGCTTATATCACAAACGCAGCTGATGCAGCACCAGTAGTAGGCAATACATTTACACTTGATAATCCAGTAAAAGCTGAAGTTTTTGACTTTGGAGGCTTTATAGTATTAGGTGAGAGTAATAACTTCAAGGATCCAGTAACTGGCACAGGTGTTTATCCTTTCCCAACTCTTAAGAACTGTCCTGCTAATGCAACAGAACTTGAGCAGGGTACTATTTATAATCCATATGAAATCAAGAATGCTGAGGACTTCAATAATGTCCGCAACAATCCTGAGGCTGATTATAAAGTAATCAACGATATCGATTTCGTAACAAGATATTCAGCAGATGATAATGCTAATGCATATTATAATGCACTATCCTCTGCAGATAAGAAGGCAATCTCAGAAGCAATTGATATCAATAGTGAAGATGTATACGAACTCACAACTGATACAACTTTTGTAGAAGGTAAAGATTATTACACATTTAGTGATCCAGATTATATTTTGGATACAGAAGTTGTAATTGATGATCCAATTCCTGAGAATACGTATTATGAATTTGTTGATGTAATATATGGTGAAGCAACTCTCGAGCAGATCCTTGCAAATAAGGATGCTGTTATCGCAAAAGGTCTTGCAAAAGAAACTGACTTCATGGATACAGAATCAACACTTAATTTCCTCCCAATAGATACATTTACAGGTACGATCCTTGGTCAGGGTCATACAGTATCCGGTCTCAAGATTGATGTTAAGGATACATCAGATGCAGCAATCTTTATCAACAACTATGGTAAGATTGAGAACTTGAAGTTCCTCGACGGTTCTGTAACACTTACAGCAAAAGAGGCAGATGCAAATGCACTTGCAGCAACAATCGCAGCTGTAAACTATGGTACTATCAAGGACATCGAATCAGCAGTTGATGTAACACTTATTAATACAGTAGCTCCTAAGAATGAGAAGGGTGCTAAGGCTTCTTATGTAGCAGGTATCGCCGCTGATAACTATGGTGATGTTAAGGCTACTAATACAGGCGTTGTACTCTTTAAACTTGCAGATGGCGCTATCGTATCAGAGTCTGCTGACAATAACAATTTCAAGGCAGTAGCTGAGAAGGCTGATATCAAAGTAGCAGGTCTCGTAGCATATAACGAAGCACAGGGAACAGTTGCTGGCGCAAGCGTTAATACAGCAAGATCAGAACTTGCTGGTGCCGATGGCGTAACTGATGGTGTACCAGTAGCAGTTAATCTTGGTAAGTTTGATGAGGCAACAGCTGGTCTCTCAACAACTAAGACATATCTCGAGCCTTATGCTCCTGAAAACAATATGATTGCTGATACAGTTGAGGATCCAGTTGACGCATCTGGCGTTAAAATCATTAACGGTACAGCAGCTGCTGATCCAACAGCTGCAATTGTTCCAACTGATGAGTCATATGATAACTATCAGCTCGTTACAATTGATGTAGCTGATACAGATGGAAATGCTTACGCAGTTAAATATTTCCGTTGGCTCAAGATTGAACTTGAAGATATCACAGTTGATAAGACAGACAAGTTCAAGGATGAGTATGTTGTAGGCGATCAGTTCGCAGCAGATAAGATTGCTAAGACATTCGTTGTTAAGAATACAGATAATGATACAGAACTCTCTTATGTAGAGGGAACAGCGAAGAACGGTTATACACTTGCTGTTTATACAGACCCTTCATGTGAAGCACAGTATAAGTTTACAGGCGCTACATTTGAAAAGGCTGGCACATATTATGTCCAGCTAAAGTATGGTGAAGATTGGCTTGCAGCTAAGAATACTGACGCTGATAGAGAAGGCGCTGATATCTATATCGCAAAATTCGAAGTATTCGATATTGATAAGATTAATGTAACTCCTAAATACGAGACATATATGGTTGGACAGAATCCACTTGATATTCTCGATAAGAACACTTTGACAGTTAAGGGTACATATGGTAATTCAGCTGCCAAGACGACAACAATGTCTCTTGATAAGTTTAATTACACAGCTGAGGTTACTCAGGGTGAAGCAACATCTGATGTATTTGCAGAAGTAGGCAAGGCTTCAATTGTAGTTAAGTACTCTTATGAAAAACTTGACGGTACAACAGTTAATGTTGAATCAGAACCAGTTGAAGTAACTGTAGTTCCTAATGATATTAAGGTAACTGATCTTGCATCTCACGTATCAGACGATTGTGATGAGTCGGGCGTTAAGTGCCAGGAAGTAGTACTTGACTGGGCATCAGCAGCAAATGATGTTAAGTATAGAGTTGTACGTCTCAACGAAGAGAAGGAAGAGGATGTACTTGCTTCTTCTGATGCTCTCAAGTATACAGATAGAAACTCAGTAGCAGGAACAGAATATACTTACAGAGTTTATGTTGTAGTAGCAGGCGAGCCTGCATACGATTATGCAACAGTTAATGCTACACCTTCATATCCAGTAAGCGTTGTTGCTACAGATATTAATAACTTTAGATCTATGCTTGGTACACCAATTTCTGCATCTAAGTTCAGCAGCCAGATCAAGGTTACAGCAACATATAAGAATGAGACATCTGAGACTCTCAAGTATTCTGAGGACAGCACATCAGCTAAGACATTTAGCTTGAACTTCGATAAGACACTCGATGTTAATGTACCAGGTGAATATACTGGAACAGTTACATATTGTGGTGCAAGCGGTAAGGCTGAAACAGTAATGACAAGTGATGAAACACCAGAGAATGCTATTATTAAGGTTCAGATTGTTCCACCAACAGATTTGACAGCAACTGCTACTTATAAGGCATATCCTGTTGACTATACACTTGAAAAGTTCGCAGGTACTCTCTCAGTAGTTGAGAAGTATGTATATGCTAAGAATGATACATATCCATCATTCAATTCAACCAAGCGTCTCACAATTGATAATATCGATACGGTTATCCTCACAGGCTATGATAGTTCTACACCGGCTGAGATCACAGTTAAGGTTGAGGACAACACTAAGGATATCAATAATGCAGCAACTAAGCTCACCAAGGATGTTAAGGTTAGAATAGTACCTAACGAGCCACCTAAGACAGTAACAGCTACTGCTGGTGACACAGGTATCAATACCATCACTTGGGACGAAGTTGATGGCGCAGTAAGTTACATCGTAAGAAGTGCAGAAGTTCCTGAGGAAGGCGACCCAGTATTTAATAGAATCGCAACAATAAAGGATGGCACACTCACATACGATGACGAAAATGCAGTTCCAGATAAGGAATATATCTATTCTGTATCAGCAATGATCGCTGATCAGGAAACAGATACTAAGGATGCAGAAGAAGCAGTTAAGACTGTAGCTCCTATTTCAATCAAGGCAGTAGTTGATACTGACAAGATTAAGACTGATTTCGCACTTGGTGAGAATTTCTCAGCAACATATAGATATATCACAGTAACTGCTATATATGATGCAGTTGATGAAGAGGAAAATCCAGAGACACGTGAAGTTAAGTATGCACAAGCAGCAGGCGGCTTCACATATCAGGTTGATTCTTCCGAATATAAATCAAGCGAAGCTGTATATGAAGATATGGATTACAACATCTATATCACTTATGCTGGCAGCCGTACATATAAGGATGCTGACATCGGTAGCTATACAGTAACAGTTCATCCAGTAGATAAGATTTCTGCTTCACTCAAGACTAAGAAGTTTGACCTCGGTGTCACAATGGAAGAGATTCTTGATGAACTTACAGTTAAATCAACATCTAATAGCAAGACAACAGCAACTGATTCTTATGAAATCATAAATCTCGATGACATTGATCTCGACACAGCAGGCGAGAAGGAATTCGAAATCGTATTCCTTCCTGATGGACAGAACAAGCCAATAGATGAAGAGACATGGATCAAGACAACAGTTACATTCACAATCTATGACAACAGCAAGATTGCTGCTGCATCAGATTCTGGAATGGAAAGAGAAAAGCTTGATGGCATCGATATGGATTGTCTCGTAGTTAACCTTGATGACATTACAGGTATCAAGTCAACTAACTTCAAGAATGACGAACTTATCAATGATGCAAGCAAGATTAAGTTCTTCAAGGCAGACGGTACAACAGAACTCAAGTCAACAGAGAAGGTTGGTACAGGATGTATCATCAGACTCTATGACGATGATAAGAACGTTAAGGATGAAGTTACTGTACTTGTAATGGGTGATGTCGATGGTGACGGAAGAGTTTGGACTGGAGACTATGTTGCTATTAAGAATCACATAATGGAAGAAACTCTAATTACTGATCCTCTTAAGACCATAGCAGCAAACTATGATGGCGACAGTAGAGTTTGGACCAGTGACTACGTTGCAATTAAGAATAGAATTATGGACAACTAAAAGGGGGAATAAATAATGAAGAAAAAAATTGTAGCCGTATTTCTTGCACTACTCCTTCTCGTATGCGTTCTCCCTTTGAACGCATTCGCGCTCGGAAGTGTTACATTATCTAAATCCAGCATGTCTATCACTGAAGGTAGCTCTGGAACATTTAATATAGTAGCAAACAATGCTACTGGTAGAGTTAATATCACATCATCTGATACCAGTGTCGCTACTGTTTCTTCAAGTAAGGAATGGGTTGAAAAAAATAGCGTAAGCATCACAGTTAAGGGCGTTAAAAAAGGTACTGCTAAAATTAGCGTAGAGCTCTATGCTATTTCAGATTCAACTACTGGTGAAGAAATTACAGGTACTAAGACTTTGACAGTAACTGTAACAGAAGAGACAACAAAGCCAACAACTAAGCCTACAACAAAGCCGACTACAAAGCCAACAACTAAGCCGACTACTAAGCCAACTACTAAGCCAACTACTAAGCCAACAACAAAGCCAACAACTTCTACAACTAAGGCTTCTACAACTAAGCCAGTAGTAACTAAGCCAGTAGTAACTAAGCCAGTTACAAAGCCATCAACTACTAAGGCTTCAACAGCTGCTAACCTTAAGAGCTTGTCAGCTGGTGACTATCAGTTCAATAAGGCATTTAATCCTAATGCAACAACATATATCGCAACAGTTCCTGAGGATGCTACATCATTCCCAATCGTTGCTGTACCAGCAGATGATGGCGCAACAGTAACAATTAGAGGAACAGAGAACTGGAAGCCAGGCGATACAATCAAGATCACAGTTAAGGGCACAGATGGTACAGTTAAGATGTACACAGTCAAGACTCAGACACCAGGTGCTTCTGTAGATCCTGATGAGCAGGGCCTCGGACTTGAGTTCCTCAAGATCATGAATGGCGCTGAGGATATCACTCCTGTACTCCAGGAAGGCGTATATGATTACACTCTCACAGTACCTAAGTACACAAATTCACTTGTTGTTGATGCAACAGCTTATGGTGATGACACTGTACAGGTAATCGGTGCAGAGAAGGTTACAAATGGTTCAGTAGTACAGGTAATTGTTTCTAATGAACAGGGTAATCAGCTCACATATTCATTCACAGTAAATTATGAGCCAGAAGAGGACGATTCTGGAATGTCTAAGTTCCTTCTCTTCGCTCTCATCGGTCTCGGTATTTTACTTGTTCTTGCAATTCTTGCAATTATAATTATCGCTATCATTAAGAAGCGTCGCGGTGATGATGATAACGGATATACACCACCTCCACCAATCGAAGGCGATGAGGATATCGTATCTCCATTCACATCAGGCTATAATTTCGCACCATCAGGTTACGAAGTAGAAGGCGCTGAGGGTATCGAAGATGCTGCTCCAGTATCTGCTGCAGCATTCGCAGAGCCATTTGCAGCAGAGCCTGCTCCTGCAATAGCAGCAGAGCCAGAGATGGCAGCAGCTCCTGCATTCGAAGCGCCAGTAGAGATGGCAACACCAGTTGAGCCTGTAACTCCTATGGCAGCAGCTCCAGTTGAGCCAGTAGCTCCAGCTGAGCCAGCATTTGCAGCTCCACAGGCTGAATTGTCACCAGAGGAAGCAGCATTTGCAGCAGCATTTGCAGCAGAGAATGGAATGCCAGCTCCAGCAGCTCCAGTAGAGCCAATCGCTCCAATCGAGCCAATTGCTCCAGTTGAGCCAGTAGCGCCAGCAGCTCCAATGTCTGATTTCGCAGCTTCAATGGCAGCAGTTATGGCAGCAGCAGGTACACCAATTGCTGCAGCTGCAGTAGCAGATGCTCCAGTAGAGCCAATTGCTCCAGTAGAGCCAATCGCTCCAGTAGAGCCAATCGCTCCAGTTGAGCCAATTGCTCCAGTAGAGCCAATTGCTCCAATCGAGCCAATCGCTCCAATCGAGCCAATTGCTCCAGTTGAGCCAATCGCTCCAGTTGAGCCTATCGCTCCAGCACCAACTCCAGAAGAGGAACTTGCAGCAGCCCTTGAGGAAGCTCCATTCGTTCTTCCATATGAAGCAGGTAAGGAATTCGGTAGTGTTCCATTTGAGCAGTCAGCTGACTAATTGAAAAAGTTTAAGGCCTCAGGTTTTTCCTGAGGCCTTAGTTTTTTATATATTGTTTTATATGCTTAGTTTCTTGATGAATTCATCAGTTTGCTTGATATATTCATCTACATCGATATCTGGGTTATCTAGGGCTTTTTGAACGATAAGCCCATCTGAGATGAGAAGTGCGGTCCACGCGAGGTATTCCGCATTTTCGTCGCCCGCACGCTCTGCTATGCGGTGGGCAAAGTCACGCTGGAATTTCTCATAACGTTTGATGAGAGATTCCCTAACATACTCATTGCCAACACATGCGTTATAGAGAAGGTGGAGGCGGGGACCGGTGACCTTTAAGTTTCCTTCGATTGCATACTTGATAAGACGGTGGAGAGAGGTATCCTTTTCCTTATCCTCAACCCATGTGATCCAGTTGTTCCATTGAACTTCAAGATAGCGGTCTGTTATATCGAGGAGGATATCCTCCTTGGTTTTATAGTGGTAATAGAGAGTGCCCTTGGATATGCCAGCCTCGCTTGCGATAGAGGCGAGGGATAGGTCTCCGAGGGAGTGAGTCTCCAGTAGATGCTCAGTTGCATCCATTATGATATCTTTTACATTTTCCTTACGTGGAGCAGCCATTTTGGACCTCCAATTGTCATTTTGTATGTCTCATTGTAGCATTTTTTGTGAGGTCCGTCCAGTTGACTTTTATATATAAATGTAATATAATATAGTCAAAGTCGGTCGTTTGACCGACTAACCCAAAAGAGGTGTCGCTGACATGGCAAATTTAGCGAAAATTCAAAAGAAATTATCCCAGAAATATGGGGATAAAGTTAAGGTAACTCTCGAGGATGATATCATCCGAGTAACAGGTGAACTTGACAAGTGGGAAGATGTCTTTGATGCATGTGCAACAGCAGCAACTAAGAATAGCAATATCCACGTTGTCAATGATATCAAGTTCACCGGTGCAGAGCCAGAGGCTATGCGAGTACCATCCCTTACAGACAATGCACTGGATGGCAAGACTCCTGATGTTCTCGTAATAGGCGGCGGAATTTCCGGTTGCGCCATCACAAGAGAACTTAGTAAATGGGATCTCAGTGTAATGCTTGTTGAGAAGGAATCAGACTTTGCAATGCAGGCATCTGGCGCAAACGACGGAGAGGTACATGTAGGTTTTGACCTGTCCAAGGGTAGCCTCAAGCAGAAGTACGTTCTGCTTGGAAACCACATGTATGATAAACTCTGCGAGGAACTGGAAGTTCCATTCCGCCGCGAGGGACAATATGCACTCTTTACTCAATGGTGGTTATTCCTTCCTGTATTCTTCCTCTGCCTGTGGAGAAAGCACCACGATGGTGTAACAGATACACATTTCGTTGGCAGAGACTTTATTAGAAAGCATGTACCAAAGGTTAATGACAAGATACTCTTTGGTGTATATAACGATTCGGCAGGAGTTGTATGTCCTTATGGACTTACAATTGCCTATGCTGAAAATGCAGTCGAGAATGGTGCAGAGGCATATCTCAATACAGCAGTACTCGGTATGACTGTAGAGGATGGCAATATTGTTGCTGTCAAGACTAACCGAGGCACTATCTATCCTAAGATTGTTGTAAATGCCGCTGGTGTATTTGCAGATGATATTGCAGAGATGGCACATGACCGTTTCTATTCAATTCATCCACGCCGTGGTACTAATTCCATCCAGGATAAGAAATCCGCTGGAATTATCGATACAATTGCATCTGTACAGCATATAAATCTCAAGAAGCAGACTAAGAGTCACACCAAGGGCGGCGGACTCATGCGTACAGTACATAATAATATACTTGCAGGTCCTGATGCAGTTGAGTGCTACTCCAAGGAGGATAAGGCAACTCATCCAGAGAGCATCAAGACAGTATATACTAAGCAAAAGGGTACAATCCCAGTTGCAAATGAACGTGATATTATCACATACTTCACAGGTGTTCGCGCTCCAACATTTGAAGAGGACTTCGTAATTGAATGGGGTAGACGCTGCAACAATATGCTTCACTGTGGCGGTATTCAGTCACCGGGTATCACAGCGGCTCCTGCCTTTGCTCTCGATATTGAGAAAATGGTAGTTGATAGACTGAGTGAAGAAGCACCAGTTGAAAAGAAGAAGCGTTGGCATCCAGAACGCCATGCGGTTCCAGTGCTCAAGGAAATGAGCCCTGCAAAGCGTGCAGCTTATATTGCCAAGAATCCTGATTATGGCGAGATCGTATGCCGTTGTGAGGAAATTTCTAAGGGCGAGATTATAGACGCACTTAATCGTCCACTTTGCCCACCAACTGTTGATGCAATTAAGAAACGTATTCGTCCTGGTATGGGACGTTGTCAAGGTGGATTCTGTTCACCACTTGTAACTAAGATTATTGCCGAGCAGAGAAATATGGCAATATCTGATGTTAGAAAAGCTTCCGCTGAAGCAGTAATTTGCTACGGCGAGACAAAAGGAGGTATGGCTGAATGATTAGAATGGCTGATGTACTTGTAATCGGCGGTGGCCCTGCTGGCCTTGCTGCAGCAATATCTGCACACAAGGAAGGCGCCAAGGTTATCCTAATTGAGCGTGAGGCTCGCCTAGGCGGTATCTTGAAGCAGTGCATCCATGATGGATTTGGTCTCGTTAGATATGGCGAGAAACTCTCAGGTCCAGAATATGCCGAGCGCTTCATTGACGAGTTCACAGAGCTCGGAATCGAAGCTAAGATTTTAACATTCGTAACCTCCGTTGAGAGAATAAAAGATGGCTTTAAGGCAACAGTAGTTAGCCGTGATGGCGTTGAAGTTATAGAGACTAAGACACTCATCCTTGCAACAGGTTGCCGCGAGCGTACAGCAAAGCAGGTATTTATTCACGGCACACGCCCATCAGGCGTATTTACAGCTGGTACAGCTCAGCATTTCACTAATTTGCTAGGCCAGTTACCAACTAAGAAGTGCGTAATACTCGGCTCAGGCGATATCGGCCTTATCATGGCTCGTCGTTTGACACTCGAGGGCGCAGAGGTTGTAGGTGTATATGAAGTAAAACCAACACCATCAGGCCTCACACGTAATATCCATCAATGTCTCAATGATTATAATATTCCACTATATCTCTCACATACAGTAACAAGAGTATTTGGTAGTGATAGACTAACAGCAGTTGAGGTTGCAGAAGTAGATGACAGAATGAACCCAATAGCTGGCACAGAGGAAATTATCGAGTGTGATGCTCTCATTCTCTCAGTAGGACTTATCCCTGAGAATGAGATTGCAGAGACACTTGAAGTTCAAATGGATGGTCACTCCAAGGGACCTAAGTGTGATGAGACACTCATGACATCAGTACCAGGCATTTTCTCATGCGGTAATGCACTTCATGTAAATGACCTCGTTGACTATGTATCAGAGAGTGGTGAGATCGCAGGTTATGCTGCTGCTCATTATAAGTCAACTGCTGATCATGAGAGCGTAAATATCAAGATAAATGATAATCTTCTCTATCTCGTACCTCATAGCGTAAATATCTTTAATGTTGATAAGCCAGTGACCTTCTACTTTAGAAGCAAAGAGGTCTATGAGAAGGCAACATTCAAGATTATGGCTGATGGCAAGACAGTATTTGAAAAAGAATATGCTTTCTTGAAGCCACCAGAGATGGAGAGAGTCGAGGTCGACTTCTCCAAGGCTAGCCTCAAGTCATATAGCACAATTACAGCAGAAGTGGAGGTTATGAAGAAACATGAGTAAACTTGTTTGTATAACATGCCCACGTGGCTGCACAATTAATATTGAGCCTAAAGAAGGCGGCGAGTGGAAAGTAACAGGTCAGAGCTGTAAGCGTGGCAGAGAATTTGCCATCAACGAAATGACCCATCCAATGCGTACCATCTGCTCAACAATTAAGACGATTTATAAGGATGCACCAGTAGTACCTTGTCGTGTATCATCTGATATTCCAAAGGATAAAATCTTTGATGTCATGAAGGAGATTAACAAGACAGTAATTGATAAGCAATTGAAGCGCGGCGATGTTGCTATTCCAAATGTACTAGGACTCGGTGTAGATGTAATTATCACATCAGACTTACTTACACAGATATGAAAGGGGTAAATTAAAATGGGATATAAACCTTATTCAGGCTTTGAGCCAAAATGGATTAAAGAGGCAGCTCCATCAGATTCTTATAGATCAATCTTCCGTTGGGGTGATCCTAATCACTTTAAGTTCCCAAAAGAGTCTCTTTATAAGCTTATGAAGGAGAGACTTGATATTGATGATACATATGTAGATCATTATCGTTGCGATACAGGTCTCGAGAAGGTAGACTTCAAGGGCGAGTACGCACCTAAGATGGCACAGGAGCATCTTGATTTCTTCAAGTCAGTATATGGTGATGATATGTCACAGTCTGACTATGACAGACTCTCAGTTGCATATGGCCAGACAGCATATGACCTCTATCGTATCCGTGAGCGTCAGTTCGATAGCCTCCCAGATGTAGTTCTCTATCCATCAGAGGCTGAGCAGATCAACAAGACAGTTGATTATTGTGCTAAGAACAAGATTCCTCTCTATGTATATGGCGGTGGATCATCAGTAACACGTGGCGTAGAGCCAACACTCGGCGGCGTATCACTTGATATGCGCCGCAAGTATAACAAGGTTATCCGTTTCAATGAGATTGACCAGACAATCACAGTTCAGACTGGTATGTCAGGTCCTGACCTTGAGGCACACCTCAATAATGCAGTTGCTGAATTTGGCGCAAAGCGCGCATTCACATGCGGACATTTCCCACAGTCATTTGAGTATTCTTCAGTAGGTGGCTGGGTAACAACAAGAGGCTCAGGCCAGAACTCAACTTACTATGGTTGTATCACAGATATCTGCCTCCAGCAGAAGTATGCAACTCCAAGAGGCGAGATTATCACATCACGTTATCCACGTGAGGCAACAGGTCCTAACCTCAATCAGATTATGATGGGTTCAGAAGGTACATTCGGTGTATGCACAGAGGCAACACTTAAAGTGTTCCATTACAACCCAGAAAATAGAAAGCGTTTCTCATATATCTTCAAGACATGGGAAGATGCTATGGAATTTGCACGTGAGTGTCTCCAGGGCGAGTTCGGTTTCTCATCAGTATTCCGTCTCTCTGACCCAGAGGAGACCAATATGATGCTTCGTCTCTACAATGTAGACGAGACACCTGCTCAGGGTCTTCTTGAGAAGATGGGTTACAAGGATATGGAGCGTTGTCTCTTCCTTGGATTCACAGATGGTGATAAGAGCTATTCTAAGAATGTTGCAAGAAACATCATGAAGGTTGCTCTAAAGCACGGCGGTTTCCCACTTACAGGTTACGTATGTAAGGGTTGGGAAAAGGGTAGATTTGACGATCCATATATGCGTGATTCACTTCATGACTTTGGTATCATCATCGATACACTTGAGTGCTGCGTAAACTGGTCCAACATGGCTCAGGTACATCGCGATGTACGTGAAGTATGCCACGCTCTTCCAAACTGCGTAGTTACAACTCATATGTCACACTGCTATCCACAGGGTGCTAACCTCTACTTCATCTTCATTGCCAAGATGGATACAGCAGCAGAGTTCAAGGCATATCACAAGACAATTCTTGATGCTATCCAGAAGTCAGGCGCTGCACTTTCACATCACCATGGTATTGGTAAGATGTTCGCTCCATGGCTCGAGGGTTCAGTAGGTAGAACAGAGTATGGTACATTCCGTGCTCTCAAGGAGTATTTCGATCCTGACTACACAATGAACCCAGGTGGCACAATCGGTCTCGACCTCAAGGAAGAGGAGAAGGTATTCCTCCGTGACGGTTACAGCGATATGGGTAAGGCATAATTAGGAGGTCACTATGAAAGCAGAAGATTTTGATAAGAAGGCTGAAGAGTTTACAAAAGCAGCCAAGGAACTCAATGATACACCAGACAGAACAGCTGATTTCGATCCACAGGATGTAGCAGCTAACAAGGTATATGCAGTTCTTGCTTATTTTGGAATCCTTGTTCTAGTTCCAATGCTTGCAGCAAAAGATTCTAAGTATGCACAGTTCCATGCAAATCAGGGACTTATCCTATTCCTCTTGGAAGTAATAGTTTCTGTATTCCTTGGTATCATTTCTGGTATCAAAGTTCTTGCAATCATTTTCACAATTGTATTGAATCTCGGTATTCTCGCATTCCTCGTAATTGGCATTATTAATGCCGTTGACGGCAGAGCGAAGGAACTTCCACTTATCGGAAAGTTCAGAATTCTTACAAGTGCAAAAGATATGTAAACTCATATGGCATGAGAAAAACCCCCGATGGTAATCATCGGGGGTTTGTTTTATATGAGCTTTAAATATGTAAGAATTCTCTCTGTCGCTCTGCCGTCGCAAGCGGACATGTATGTGTCTGCAAATGATTTAACCTGTGTAGCACTAGAGTCCACATTCAATATGGCCGAGATGAGGTCGTCTTCGGCCGTAACAATAGGGCCTGGGACGAAATCCTCATAAGGGAAATAGAAGTCACGATTGTTCTTATATTCATCGAGATCATATGCATAGAATATGATAGGCTTGCCGAGCAATGAGTATTCGAAGATTATGGAAGAATAATCAGTGACGAGGATGTCGGCCATGCGAAGCGCACTGTTGGTATCCATATCGGATATATCTATACAAAAATCCTTGCAATCATCCGGAATCTCTATTTTGTTTCTTGCAAATGGATGCAGGCGGAGCAAGATTTTATAATCATCACCGAGTGCATCATGGAGATGACGGATGTTTAGGATGTCGTCGCAATGTGCGGATGTGACATTGTTGCCACGGAATGTTGGGGCATAGAGTACAGTCGTCTTGTCGTGAGGCGTGGACGACGGGTCGCGAGCGAGCTCATCAGTCCGAGGGACACCGAGTGGCTGCACTATTGCTTGCGAGCACGCGAATGCCTCGGCGTAGCATGGCACGACGACATCAGCTGAGACGGGAACCAGTGTGTAGCAGTTGTGCATAGGGAAACGGTCGGCGCTTTTTCTTGTCGCACCAAATTCCTTATCCAGTGTGCTGTAACCCCATTTCTTGAATGCGCCAGAACCGTGCCACAGTTGCACAACCTGTGTACCATCACGTCTCGGCACAGCATAGGCTGAGAGGAAACTCTCAGTGAGGAATACAGTGCCAGCACTGGCATATTCCTTTAGGAATCTGTCATATACTTTGCCACGGTTTATTCTGCCACGGATTTTACCTATGAGACTAGGTGCAGGAGTGATAGGCTCCGAGAAGCATTTCACGAGATTAAAACCGCCCATAGTTTGAAGGGCAGTGTAAATTGGCGCCATATTATCTGTGAGGTCTGTGCTGTACGGGTCTGAGAAGAGTACGGTTTTCTTGTCAACTGGCCTTGTCATAGAATAGAACTTAAACTTTAGTGGCCACTTGACTCTGTACTCATAGAGACTAAGTAGTTCTGAAATATTCATGATTTTAGTATACACGCTCATTTGTTGATTTACAAATTAATTTGTTGTAATATTACAATATCAATTATAGAAGGAGATTCTCAATGGAACCTATCTATGTAACAGGTCATCAGAATCCAGATACTGACTCAATATGCTCAGCGCTCGCATATGCAGCACTGAGGCAGGCACTTGGCGACCGCCAATATATTGCAGCAAGACTTGGCAATGTCTCAGATGAGACCAAATCTGTGCTGGAATACTTTGACGTACCTGCACCAAAGCTTATAACAAATGTAAGAACTCAGGTATATGATCTCGATTATGATACACCACCTACCCTCGGCAGAAATGTCACAGTAAATAAGGCTTGGGAGACAATCAAGAATGCTAAGCGCAGTGCTGTGCCAGTTGTAGAGTCAGATGGCAAATTATATGGTATGCTCACAACAGGAGATATCGCATCATATGTTATGACATCTGTATATGAATATGGCAAGATACAGGACGGCTCTTTTGATGTAACAGACCTCCTCGACAAGCCAATCGAAGGCATATGCAGCAGGGAAGACATCCAATATTTCCATCTAAATGATTATGTAGATGATGTAAAAGATATCATCCTTCGCAGCCGTTTCAGATCATATCCAGTAGTGGATGAGAACGATGTTGTAGTAGGTACAATCGGTCGTTTCCATCTCATCAAATACAATCATAAGAAAGTTGTCCTTGTTGACCACAACGAGGCAGCTCAGTCTGTTGCTGGACTAAAGCAGGCGGACATTCTCGAGATAATAGATCACCATAGATTAGCTGACATCCAGACAACTGCACCAATCTTCTTCCGCAATGAGCCTCTCGGCTCAACTGCAACCATTGTTGCAACAATGTACAAGGAAAAAGGTGTAGTGCCTGAGAAAAAGATTGCAGGTATACTCGCCTCTGCAATCATCTCAGATACAGTAATGTTCAAGTCACCAACTTGCACTCCATATGATATCGAGATAGCAGAGAGAATGGCAGGCATTGCTGGTGTAGATCTAAATGAGCTCGGAGATGTAATGTTCGCTGGTACATCCTCACTTGAGAAGCCAATTGAGGAACTCATCTATACAGACTTTAAGGAATTCCATATTGCTGGATACAAGCTCGGCATAGGCCAGGTTACATGTCTCAACTCTGAGGCACTTCTCACACGAAAGCCTGAATTCCTAAAAGCAATGGCATCCAAGAAGGAAAGTGCGAAATATGACTTCATCCTTCTCATGCTGACAGACGTTCTAAAAGAGGGTACTGACTTACTCTTCATCGGTGATGAGGATACCATCAGCCAGGCATATGATGTTAAGGCAAAGGACAATGAAGTCTTCCTCCCACATGTCATGTCCCGCAAGAAGCAAATCGTACCACGCCTCTCAGAACTCTGGGGCTAATAGGAACAAAAAGCAAATAACAACAATAAAGAACAATAAAAACAATAAAAAACAATAAAAAACAAAATTCAATAAAAAAATAACCCCCTGGGAGGCTTACCAGGGGGATTTTTTTATTGTAAAATCTATTAGTATTTTAGAAATGGGAGGATCCCTATGCATATGGCAGATGCGCTGCTGTCCCCAGCAGTTGCGACAACAATGTATGCGGCAACAGCTCTGGCTGGCGCTGCAAGTGTAAGAAAAGTAAACAAATCAAATGACGCCAGCAAACTGCCGACTATGGCAGTTACAGCAGCGCTTGTATTCGCAGGACAGATGATTAACTTCACCATCCCTGGAACAGGTGCATCAGGACATATCTGTGGAGGTATGCTTCTAACTAGTCTCCTAGGCCCTGAGGCAGGTTTTCTGTCCATGATGGTAATTCTTGCCATACAATGTCTATTCTTCGCTGATGGCGGTCTCTTGGCCCTCGGAGCGAATTGCTGGAATATGGCGTTTTATGGTTGCTTTATCGGATATTATCTTATCTGGCGACCAATTATGAAAACGAAACTCAGTGACAGGGTGAAACTGATACTGGCACCTCTGCTCGGATGTATCTTGACCTTGCAACTCGGAGCGTTCTCTGTATGTATAGAGACAACACTCTCAGGGGTTACAGATCTACCATTTGCAACCTTCGTTGCAATAATGCAGCCGATACATCTTGCAATCGGTGCAGTTGAGGGACTTATCACATCCGCAATCTTGCTCTTTGTATATGAGGCGAGGCCGTCAATTATTCGGGACCTCTTGCCAAGGACAGAGTGGGACTGCGATGGTGCGAGAAAGAGCGATAGGCTTCCTCTCGTTACGACCTTGATTGTAATCCTTGCTGCTGCCCTTGCGATAGGCGGTGGACTGTCGCTCCTTGCGAGCTCCAACCCTGACGGCCTCGAATGGTCCATCTTTGAACAGATGAGAGTAAACGAGGACAATTATGGAGTAACAAGTGAGGCTGCACAGAAGGCAGAGATTATCCAGGAAAATCTTGCCTTCCTACCAGACTATGGTTTCAAGAATAATGATACAGTCCTCGGTACTGTATTCTCAGGCATTATCGGTACAGGAATCGTATTCCTTGTATTTATAATCATCTCTATGTTCAGAGCGCCTAAGAATGATAATAAGGCATCATCTGCACTCAGAGAATTCAAGGATATAGATGAGATGGCAAGTGGCGATACACCAATTCACAAGCTGCCACCACTTCTAAAACTCTTATATACAATCATCTATATTGCCGCAGTGGTATCCTTTGATAAATATCATTTCATCCCACTGTGCCTTATGGCAATAGTTCCAATTATTTTGTTTATTGTAGCGAAAACCAAGATTAGCACCTGCTTCTATAAACTCCGTGTTATTATGCCATTCATAATAATGGTTGGAATCTTCAATCCAATAATTGAGGGAGAAGTAGGACTCATCTCAATGTTCACACTGATGCTAAAGGGTGTTCTCTCACTTATGATGTCATTCATCCTGATTGCGACAACACCGATTGACCATCTATGTAACGACCTGCGCCGTATACATTTCCCGAAAGTGCTAATAACACTTCTCTTGCTCACATATAGATATATCTCTGTATTGACGAAAGAGGTATCTATCATGACTGATGCATATAAGCTACGTGCGCCAAATCAGAGTGGTGTTGCACCGAAGGCATGGGGATCATTCCTCGGTCAATTGTTGCTCCGCTCCATGGATAAGGCAACGGAGATTTATAACAGCATGTTGCTGCGCGGATATGGCGTAAATGTCAAGAAGGGTGAATAGTATGTTAGAACTAAGTAATGTAAATTTCTCATATGAAAAAGGCACACCGGTGCTACAGGATATAAGCTTCAAGGTAGAGGATGGAGAATCCGTTGGCCTTATCGGTTGCAATGGAGCGGGCAAGTCAACGCTCATGAAAGTTTTGCTCGGACTCCTCCCACATGAGGGTACTGTAAAGGTTGAAGACTTAACACTTACCAAGGAGACCATTCCAGAGGTCCGCAGAAAGCTTGGTTTTGTCTTCCAGGACTCAGACAACCAGATGTTTATGCCAACAGTATTTGATGATATGATGTTTGGACCTCTCAACTATGGTCATACAAGAGAGGAGGCCGAGCACCGCGTTGATGAAGTACTCGAGGAACTGGGTCTCACATATCTCAAGAATAAATATAATCACAAGATTTCAGGCGGAGAAAAAAGGATGGCAGCTATCGCCACCATCCTTACTATGAGACCTAAAATTATTCTAATGGATGAGCCATCAATTGCACTTGATCCTCAGAATAGAAGAAATGTAATCAATGCAATCAACAAGCTCGGTGCAACCAAGATAATTGCATCCCATGACCTTGATATGATTCTCGATACATGCACGAGAGTAATTCTCATGCACGACGGCAAGATAATCAAGGACGCGCCAGCAGAGGAGATATTAAAAGATAAAGAACTCCTCGAGGCCAATCATATGGAATTACCTTTTAGACTTCAGTAATCCATCAACCTTGCCATAGAACAGCTTCATAACATAAGCGATAAGGCAAGTGGATACTAGAACTATTGCGAAGAAGATGTAATAGTATTTTGTCTCTTGGGTGAGACCAGTAAATTTAGAAAGTAGAATCATTGGTATTCTTTGGTAGATATAGATCTCAAAAACATGAGAGCCAAAGAATGCCAATATTTTATTGCCAATTCTAACTTTCATCATAACGAGAATCATGAGGCATACGAAGCATACTGCGTACATATTGAAGTAGAGTGCTGAGTAGCCAAATCCTGTGATATTCATATAGATGAAAGCTGCGAGGAAGAATGCAAGAAGTGAGAGATAACGGATGTTAGATGCTGTGACAATCTCCCAGATCTTGTCCTTGTAATAAGCATAGAATACGCCAAAGGTGAAGCAGAATGCTGTGTCATAGAACCAGTGTGCACTTCCCTTGAAGCACTCGACAACCTTGATAAATACGAGTGTCAGGAAAACGAGGGACAGGAATATTCCAAACTTGCTCTTGCCAAAGAATTTGAATGAGATATAGAAGATGATATATAGGCATAGTATTGCAAAGATATACCAGTTACTATTTCCGATTGACTCCCAACCAAAGAGGGAAGCAATTATAATGCCTGCGCTGAATGTCTTCTTAAATACGAAATGCATAAGTAGCCAGTAGATAAGAACTGCAATATCAAAGTTCAGGAGAACTGGTAAAATGCGGTTTCGTGGCATTGCATTAATATAAGGTGAGCCCTTCTTTAGATAAGATACTGTACAGCCGTAACCTGAGATAAACATAAATGATGTTACCATCATCTGTCCCAGTGTGTTACAGAACTGCGCAACAGCCCAGTCACCAGTTATAGCTGGTAGATAGCCACGCATATGGGATATCAGCACGATAAAAATGAAAATACCATTTAGTGCATCTGTCTGTCCTTTATCGAGATAAGCGCTATTGAAATCTTTGCCAAAGAATTTGAATTTCCACAGGATGAAAATAAGTAATAATACTAAAACAAATACCATCGCAATACCTCCAACGTTTTCTTTATTATAGCATTTAAAGGGTATATATGATATAATTACTTGAATATTTTTGAGCGGGGGCAAGAGATGTTTCCATATAAGTTTTCAGTTATTATTCCGATATATAATTCAGAAGAATATCTGCATCTATCAATTGAATCACTAATCAATCAGAAGTTCGATTTTAGTCAAATCGAGGTTCTTCTTATCAACAATGGTTCTGTTGATAACAGTGAAGCAGTATGTCTGAAGTACCAGGAAAAATATGAAAATGTAAAATACTTCTCAATCAATGAGAACGGTGTTTCCAATGCGCGCAACTATGGCATAGAGCACGCACAGGGAAAATATATCATGTTCCTTGATTCCGATGATATCTATACACCGGATACAATGGGCAAGGTATATAAGTTCTTTGAGAAACATTATGATGAAACAGATATCGTAACATTCAAGATTGTCCCTTATCAGAATGGCGTTGCGAAAGAGGCACATTACAGATATAAGTATTTCAACAAGACCAAGATATATGACTATGAGGAACAGGATAACTGGTTTATCATCCAGACAACTGTAAATATCTGTGTCAAGAACAAGGGCGAGGACAATGTCCTCTTTGATACATCACTCAAGATGCATGAGGACCAGCGCTACGATATGGAAGTAGCGCTAGAGAAACGAACAATTGGTTTCGTTTCCGGGCCTGAATACAGGTACACTCAGCACCTGGGCAGCGCTACAAATAGCAAGGCACATGCCTATTATGTATTCGAGCCAACAATGGCAATGTGGGAGGCGCTATTTGAGCGCTTTGATGAGGTGCCTCACTATATCCAGGCCCTCTTTATCAACGATATCAAGTGGAAGATGAATAGGGACATTTTGATGCCATATCACTATGACGAGGCAGGATACAAAAATGCCCTAGATAGAGTCTTAAAACTCCTCAATAAAGTTGATCCGAAAGTAATCTTAAACTTCCCAATGATGAACTACCAGATGAAGTTCTTCCTAATTAGACTTATGGATAGAAGCAGGGGAGTAAAATTAAATACCGAAAACAAGATTATTCTGACACTTGATGATGAAATTATCCATGAGACAGATAATTTCACAATTACAGTTCAGAGAATGAAGCTGATAGATACAGTCCTCTATGCGGACTTTGCAATGTCTCAGGTCGCATTATTCTTCACAGATGAGCGCCCTAGATTCTATATTGTCAAGGATGGCAAGAGAGAGGAACTCCCTGTATCCGAAGAGGAATTTGAATTTATCACAGGAACCGGTATTAATGCACCACGTTTCGTTGCACGCCTAACCCTCGACATAACAACAGTCAAGGAGTTCTATATAGAGATAGAATGTTTTGGCAAGACATATAATGCGAAGTATGAGTTTATTACCAATGCAATCTTCAATGCACGCAAGGTTGTAAATGCTGTATATTATAGGGACCTCTGCTTCAAGTTCGTCAAGAGAACAGGCAAGTATAAGACATTCAAGAAGAATAGCCCATATGGAATATATACTCAGCTTGCGAAATTCATCTGGGACTGTGCATACTTCCTTGTTCGTACCAATATAAAAGTTCTCCTCAACCGCTGGGGCAAGAAACTATATAGACAAAAGAATCCAGTATGGCTCTATGCAGATGTTGAGAATGTTTTCGACAATGCATATATGCAGTTCATGCATGATGTCACAATAGATGATGGTGTGGATAGATATTACATCCTCCACAAGGAAAATCAGGACAGGCTGGGTGAACTATTCCCAGATGTTCCAAGGGACAAGATAGTCATTGCAGAGTCCAAGCAACATAAAGGACTCTTCCTAAATTGCAACAAGATAATCACTGGTTACTCCAACCTTGGTAACATCTGTCCGTTCGGCGCGGCTACGATGCGCTGGTACTACGACCTCATTAACATGGAGATCGTATATCTCCAGCACGGCATACTCCACGCCTCGCTCCGCACTATGTATGCCCATAACAGATGCCAAGTGGACCGTGTAGTCGTATCGTCCCACTTTGAGCTTGATAACTTCACAAGTAGCAAGTATGGCTATACAGAAAAGGAACTTATCAAGAGTGGTATGCCACGATATGATTTCATCAAGCGTGAGCGGGAACCAGAGAACAAGATACTCTTTGGCCCATCATGGAGACAGAACCTAGTTGGTGCTCTAATAGACGGTAAGCGTGAGACCAAGGATGATGTATTCCAGGAATCAGATTTTTATAAGGCAACCAATGAGTTCTTAAATGATCCGAGACTTGCCAAGATACTTGAGGACAATGATCTCTATCTTGATTTCAAGAATCATCCAAACTTTGCTTGTTATAACCATCTCTTTACAACAGCGAGTGACCGTATCCGCATAATAGAGGATAGGACCAATATGGATGAGTACAAGCTAATGATAACTGACTACTCATCAATGGTATTTGATGCTGTATATATTAGTTGTCCAATTCTCTACTTTGTGCCAGACTATGAGCAGTTCAGAGCGGGCGTATCCCACGGATATCGCGAGCTTGACCTGCCACTAGAGCAAGGCTTTGGACCACTCTCCGAGACAGCTGATGATCTCTTCCGTAATCTCGAGCAGTATATCAATAGCGACTTCCAGCCAGCCTCACCATATAAAGAGCGCATGGATGGTTTCTTCCTCAGCTATGATGACAACAATAGAGATCGTCTCTATGAAGAGATAAAATAAACAAAACTTGATAAAACCCATACTAAATGATATAATCTCCTTCGTCTAAAAATTTAAACGAAGGAGATTCTTTTATGGACAGAATTAATAATTATCCTTTTGTCACATTCCATGGCTTCGCTGGTTTCGGCGAATATGAATTACTCAACAAGGTATGCCCATATTTTGGTTTCATTTCAACAGACATCAAGAAGCTCTATAAGAGCCTCGGTACAGATTTTTACACACCATCAATGTCAGGTTTCACATCAATGTGGGACCGTGCTTGTGAAGCATGGGCTCAGATTGTTGGTGGCACAGTAGACTATGGTAAGGTTCACTCAGAGAAATATGGTCATGCAAGATATGGCCGTACATATCCTGGCTTCATCCCAGATTGGGGCGAGCTAGATGAAGAAGGCAAGATCAAGAAGATTAACGTAATTGGACACTCATTCGGTGGCCCAACAGTACGTTTCTTCGTAAATATGGTTGTACGTGGTAGCCAGGAAGAGATCGATGGCACACCAGCAGAGGAACTTTCAGAGTTCTTCAAGGGTGGTCACGAGAACTGGATTCACTCATGCACAACTCTCGCATCCGCAAATGATGGCATCTCATTCCTCTATGCAATTGAAAAGCCTGCTCCATACATTGCACAGGCACTCGTTGCATTCCTCGGCGGCCTCAATAGCATTCCAGCCGCAGCCCTCTATGATCCTCAGATGGAGCAGTGGGACCTCGGTTGTAAGCCAGAGGAGAGAAAGTGGTCTAAGTTCCGTCTCGATTTCAAGAATGCAAAGCGTTATTATTACTCAGACGACTGCTGCCTAAAGGACCTCTATGTTCATGAGTTCCGCAATCGTTCAGCAGATTGGAAAGCATTTGAGAACATCTATTACTTCGCATATTCTGCATCTACAACAGTACAGAATGAGGAAGGCAATTATGTTCCAATGAAGAGAATGATTCCTCTTCTCAAGCCAACATCAGTAATCGTTGGTAAGTATCAGGGTAACCCAGCAGATGAAAATCATGCTGAAATCGACCTCTCATGGCGTGAGAACGATGGTCTTGTAAACACAAGAACAGAGCAGGCTCCAAAGCGTGAGAACTGGGAACCATGGCACGGTGAGAAAGATCTCAAACCAGGTGTATGGTATGAAATGCCAACCGAGGAGAAAGATCACATGTCTTACTGCGGCACAGGTGAGTCACGTGAAGACTACACAATGTTCTTCTATGACATCCTTCGTCGCGTAGACAATCTCCCATCTATCGACCTATAATAAATAAAAAACAACAAAGCAAAACAAACAAGAGACCGCAAAAGCGGTCTCTTTTCTTATGTTCCATTAATGGGACACACCCCACAATATAATCGTCTCAAAAGGGACTATAAAATGGGGGAAAAGTATGAATGAAGTATGAAGAATATGAGAATCTAGTTGTAGACTGTGCATATTACAGCAGAGAAGCAAATCAGATACTACAGAGATACATCCATGAGTATGGTGATTTGATAACCAAACTATTTGAAGTTAAACTTGATTGTATCACCAACAAGAAAGCAATATCATTCTGTCAGACCTTCAAGAATCGTGGCACTCGTATAGATTATAATCAACTCAATTCATATTTAGATGAAGAGATGAAGGGATATCATGAACAATTAAAAGTTATTAAAGCAGATTGTGAAGCAGCCAAAGAAATAGAATATGTCAGTGAGCATGATGCAGAAAAAGTAAAAGCCATTTATAGAAAGATTGCAAGAAAGATACATCCAGATATCAATTCTAATTTATATATCAATACAGATGATGCAGAAGTATTCTTAGATCTCTGGGTGAAAGTAAAGGATGCATATAACAATAACAGTATTGTAGGGATATCTGCCCTAGAAATACAAGTTAATAAGGAATTAAAAAAACGAGAAATTGAAGTAGAAAATATCGTAATAGAGGATATGGAATTCAAGGCTGAGCAACTCAAGAAGGAAATTGACAACATCCTCAATACCAATCCATATCAATACAAATTCCTACTAAACGATGAAGAAGCATGTGCTGAGAGGAAAGCATCCCTCAACAGGGAAATAGAAGAATATACGAAATATAACAATGACCTCAAAAACACTCTTATGACTCTAATTGGACAGGGAGTAGACATTAAATTGGAAATGAATTCATAAAGAAAGGGCTCACCACGTGAGCCCTTTTTTTAAAACCATTTAATATTTGCCGCATTCCTATGGGCACTCCTGTAATATTTTACACCAGGATATCCAATTACAAGCGTTGTTACAACTTTATTTTTCTTGTTAAGACCAAATGTCTTACGCAACTTCTTGCTGAGCTTAGTTGCCATAGTATAGTAACCGCTATAAAATACGCCGAGACCAAGTGCCTCTGACATGAGTGCCATATTAGAAGCGGCGAGAGATGCACTTACTGTATCACTAGATATGATAACAATTGCAAGTGGTGCACCCTTAAAGAAAAAGCCTGGTTTATGATTGCCTGGGAATGTCTTTAAAGCGATTTTTTCGTATTTATCAATTTCCTCGTTTAGAACTACGAAACTGGTACCTTGCCTGTTCACAGCTGTTGGAGTAATACGTCCTGCTTCAATAATCTTTTCAATCTTTTCTTTCTCAACAGGCTTTTTATCAAAATGACGTACGCTTCTGCGTGCTTTTAGTGCATCAAGTAGGGAATCTGGATCTACCCTAGGTGTTTCTGTGAATTCAAGTAATTCATCATCATATCCCTCAAAGTGTAATGCATGTTGACTACAAACTGCTTCACAATGTCCACAGTAGAGGCAGAAACCATTCTTTAGATGTGCTTTTCCATCAGAGATATCAAAGCAACCTGCAGGACAGTCTTTTGCACACATACCACATCCGACACACTTCTCTTCGTCAAAAACGAGTGTAATATCTTTCTTGCTCATAAAATCGCTTCCTTGGGGTTAAATAAATTTCATTACAAAGTCATATGACTTATCAAAGCAGTCGCGACCTTTCTTGACGATGGTTGCGATAGACCAAGCATGATTACCGATGATGCCTGTGCCTTCAAATTCTCCATAAGGAATGTTGTGAGCCTTGAGGTCTTCCATGAGATCCATAGCTTCGTAGCGTAGCCAGTCACGGCAACAACGAACTACGAAAACAGGTGGGAAGCCATCGATAACCTTAGGACTTGCAAGTTCTCCTTCTGGAGTCTTGAGAAATGCCTTGGCTTCATCTAAATCTTTGCCTAGGAAAGATGTAACAAACATCTTCATGTCTGGGAAGTTAGACTGCTGTTTATTCTCATCGATAAGTGCAGGTAAATTAAAGCATCCACAATGTGATACAAGTGCATCAATATGGAATTCCTCGCGATGCTTAAAGTTAATACCTAGTTTATCGAGATAAGATTTATCTGTAGCTATAAGTGCAGCATACATAATGTAATATCCACCAGCTGATTCACCAGCAAATACAACTTTACTTGTATCAATGTTCCATTCATCAGCGTGATCATAGATATAATCAATTGCACTGAATATCTCATGGAGTTGCGCTGGATAAACCTTGGTTGGTGCATAAGTGTAGGCGATAGATGCAGTAAAGAATCCTTTTTCTGCCCAGTTAGCGATATAAGTATCACGCATATCTGTTATGCCAGATACCCATCCGCCACCATGGATATAAACGAAAAGAGGTTTCTTCTCATTTAAAGTATCCTTTCTTGTGCATAGGTTAAGGAACTGCTGTCTGCCACTACCATATTTTACTCTTGGGGTATATTGAAGTGTATCAGGGGTCTTGCGATGAAGTGCTATATATGCAAAACATTCGGTAAAATTGTACCAAAGCATGCCAATCTTTCCGCGGACATAAACTGATTTTTTCATATAAATCCCTCCAACACAAAACTATATATTATTTAACAATAGTTTGCAACAAGAGACGAAAAAAGAGTATAATATACGCTGTACATAAAGGGAGGCTTAAACATGGATAATGATTTAAATCAAATTATTGCCGATAATATTGTAAAGCTTCGATCAATAAATAAAATTACACAGGCAGAACTTGCTGAAATTTTAAATTATTCTGATAAGTCAATATCTAAATGGGAACGTGGAGAATCTATTCCTGATGTTCCAACATTAAAGAAAATATGTGACTCTTTTAACGTTTCGATGGATTATATGGTTACCACACATGAGGGAGAAGAAAAAAGTTTTAAGAAAGAGTCAAATATCAATACCAAGGTAATTACAAGTACTGCAATGCTTGGAGTAGCTATTATTGCATTAATAGTTTTCACAGTATTATGGATACTCGATATTAGTGCATGGATTACTTTTGTATATGCAATTGTAGTTGAACTAATCTTGCTACTTGTATTACATAGTGTATGGGAAAATGGAAAGTTTAATTTCATTATTATCGGAGCATTAGTATTAAGTATTATTATTGCAATTTTCTTTACATTTTATGTTTTCGTTGGAGCGAATCTTGTTCAACTGTTTATTTTGATTCCTCCAGCAGAATTGATAGTATTCCTCGCTTCACGTATCAAGAAGAAGCCGGAAACCAAGTAAATACGTTGTTTCTACTAGGAGTAGAGTTCTATATCGTGAACTCTACTCCTTAATTTTTGTTTGGTAGAGACTGTTTCCGGCGTAGTAGAGCAGCACCCAACATAATCTGTCGTATTATTGAATTATCAAGAAAAGGAGAACTTTTATATGACAGATTACGTTTTAAGTTGCTGCTCAACAGCAGACCTAACAGAAAAGATGCTTGATGAAAATGATATACATTATGTCAGTTTTCATTATGAAATAGATGGCGTAGATCATTTAGATGATATGGGTGGTACTATCTCATCTGATATGTTCTATAAACTAATATCGGATGGAATTGAGACCAAGACATCTCAAGTGAGTGTCGGTGAATATGTTGATTATTTTAAGCAGTTCGCCATGGAGGGAAAAGACATTCTACATGTATGTCTCTCAAGTGGTATTTCTGGAACATATACATCCGCACAACTTGCAGCTAAAATTATTAGAGATGATTTCCCAGATATTAAAATAATAATCATTGATTCCTTATGCGCATCATCAGGATATGGATTACTTATGTTTTATGCATCAGCGCTTAGAAACATGGGCAAATCGATTGATGCGGTAGCACAGTGGATTGAAGATAATAAACTTAATATTAACCATTGGTTCTTTTCGACAGATTTAAGTGCATATATTAGGGGAGGAAGAATCTCCAAAACTTGTGGAACTATTTCTGGCGTCCTTGATATATGTCCAATTCTTGATATGGATAATGAGGGCCATCTATCTCCATATTCAAAAGTGCGAACTAAAAGAAAAGCAAAAGAACGAATTGTTGATGAAATGGTTAAGAGTGCTTATGATGGTGAAGAATATAGAGGTAAATGTTTCATTTCTCATTCTGGATGTTTTGAAGATGCAAGAGATGTAGCTGATATGATTGAGGATAAATTTAAACATCTAGACGGTAAAGTTGAAATATTTGATATTGGAGCAACAATTGGTGTTCATACAGGTCCTGGAACAATTGCGGTATTCTTCTTCGGACCGTGCAGAATAGAGAAATAATTTGTTTTTATGAGCATGTTCACTAAAAAACGCAATGAATATTCTAACGGCGTGAGAATTGTTTCTCACGCTTTATTTTTATATAATTATTAGGACAATAAAATACAATTTTGGAGGACTAAAAATGTCTATCAAAGATTATGAAGTAAAGCAACTTTCTGATTTCTTTGACCAATGCGATGCCAATGGCGTTTCTAATGCTGAGAAGATTGGTGGTTTCTCTGCAGAGAACGTAAAGGAGGCATCGGGCATCATCTATGATGAAAACGATAAACTCGTAGGAGTTGGTATCCATATCTTCAATGAGGATGTGTATCCAATCCAAAGCTCACAGGCATTTTACAGAGGCCTTGGCCTCACCGGATCCTTAAACACAGATAATTTCGAAGACTGTGTGTTTATGGAACTCTATCGTAATGATTTGACAGAGGTTTCACTAAAAAATATGCCAGCTCTTCGTATCTTGGGCTATAGAGGCTGCAAGAATCTACACAGCATTGATACAAGTGAGTGCCCAGCACTCCAGGGACTCGATGCAGGAATTTGTGGATGTGACAGTTTTGATATGTCCAAGAATCCAGAACTCGTTGAGTTTTATTGTGACGAAAATAGAAACATCACATCTGTTGATATTTCTAAGAACGCAAAACTCAAATATTTCTATTGTCACAAAAACAACATCTCAGAATTTGATGGTATGAACAATCCACTTCTTCGTCATGTTGATACAACAGAAAATCCAATGACACATCTCAAGTGTTGGGCGCCTCGTCCAGACCATGAAGATGAACGTGGTGAAGATGAATTTATCGAACTCACAGCAGGAGAGGGTGGATATGTTGGAGTTCTATTCAAGCCAATCTACAATGAAAAATGGAAAGAGACAGGTGAGTGGCAACAGAAATTTGTTGCTGCACCAAAAGATGGATATAAGTTCAAGGCTTGGGTAGATGACAAAACAGGAAATGAAGTATCAACTGACAGTACCATGGATGTTGAAATCGGTACAGCAGCTCAAATGACTGCTACATTTATAGAGCTATGAAGAAAGTATTGATTAATGTGGAAAGTGGTTTAGTAGATATTGAACCATTTGACCAGAAAGAATATGGCTACCTAGGTGGTAGAGGTCTCGTAGCAAAACTCTTAACTGAAAAGCATGTACCAAAATGTGATCCATTTGGACCAGAGAATCCATTCCTTTTCGTAACTGGATATTTTTCGGGTACAACACTCACAACTTGTAATAGATTGTCTCTTGGAACTAAGAGCCCTCTTACTGGAACAATCAAGGAATCTAATGTAGGTGGTACTTTTGCAAAGTATATGACTGAGCATGGTATCAAGTATATTGAAATCCTTGGTGCTGCTCCGAAAGGAGAGTTTAAAGTTCTTGTAATAGACAAGGATGGAACAATTAGATTTGATTCAGCCGATGACATAATCGGTCTTAACAATTATGACTTAGGAAAAGTACTTCGCGAGAAGTATGGAGATAATATTTCAATTGCATCAATTGGTACAGTAGGTGAGAAGTACTCACTTGCTGCATCTGTACAAGTAACAGAGTTCCAGACAAACAATCCTTGCCGTGCTGCTGCACGTGGCGGTATTGGTGCTGTTTTTGCATCCAAGGGATTAAAGGCAGTTGTAATAATTAGACCAGAGTCACCTTGCAAGGTTGAAGTTCCAGCAGAATATGCAGATGAATTTAAGGCTTGCAACAAGACCGTTACAGAGGCTATTCAGGCCAATCCACTTACTGGACTTCAGATGAATCAGTTTGGTTCAGCTGCTGGTATAGATGTAACAGGTAAGATGGGTGCACTTCCGACTAGAAACTTTAGTGGTAAGTTCTCAAAGCGTTGGGAAGAATTATCATCACCAAAGTGGCGTGAGAGAATGCTTGCACAAGGTGGACGTGGAGGAATTCCTTGTCAACCAGGTTGCATAGTACGTTGCTCAAATGAATGGTATGATAAGAATGGTAATTACTTATCAGCAGGTATTGAATATGAGACACTTGGTCTCTGTGGACCTAATATTGATATCTATGATGCTGATGAAATCGTAGCCCTTGATCGTCTCTGCGATGATATGGGATATGACACCATTGAAGTAGGCAACAGTCTCGCTGTAGCAATGGAGATGGGTGTACTAAACTGGGGTGACGCAGAGGGTGCCAAGGAACTCATTAGAACATCCGTTACTGATGAATGCAAAGTGCCAGAGTTTAGAAATGGTTGTTATGCCGTTGCAAAATCTCTTGGTGCTACTCGTATACCAACAGCCAAGAAACAGGCCGTTGCAGCATATGATCCTAGAATTATTTTAGGTTATGGTCTATGCTTTGAGCGTTCAACAATGGGTGGTGACCACACCTCTGGCTCGGGACTTACATTCCGCAAGGATTTAACGCCACTCGAGCAAGCTGAGACAGCACTCGCACAGACCGCGACATGCGATTCGTTTATGTGCCTTTTCCCATGGGCGGCAGTAAACTATGATATGGATGCTCGTGCTGCAATCTGTCGTATGGCTGGCTGCCTTGCTGGCGAGCCAGAAGGTCCAGATATGGGTCTCATAGAAAGAATGGGATTTGAAATCATTCGCATGGAGCAAAAGTTCAATGAACTGGAAGGCTTCACAGAAGATGACAACAGACTCCCTAACTTCTTCTATACAGAACCAGCCGAAGCAACAGGTGTACCTTACACCTCTCACTTTGACAAGCATCCAATTCCAAATGATCAGTTTTAAATAAAAGATTTTACTTGCATAAAAAGCGCTACGATTAATCGTAGCGCTTTTTGCATGAATATTGTTATCCAAGTAGGATTTTAGTTGTTACTGTGTCTTCGTGCTGATAGTCTGGGCGAGGAATAAGTGTGCGTGCATGGCCTTCGCAGGTTGAAGCACAGAGACCACAGCCGAGACACTTGTCAGGATGAAGAACTGATTTGTTGTTTTGCATTTCATTCGCATCGAACATACAACGTTCAACACATTTGCCACAACCAATGCATTTGTTCTGATCAAGTGAAACTATCTCAGGACCTGCAAGAACTTGGTCTCTACGACCTGCCTTGTATGCACGTACTGGAATACAAATTTCATCATCGCAGTTGCAAACTACAAATGTCCATCTGCCATTGCTGTGACAATACATGATTGAGTGGATGAGACCACAGTCATCAAAATAATGAATCATATCTTTTGCTTCTTCTGCTGTCTCTATTACACGGTATGGTTCACCAACGCCATTGTGCTTTACATCGAGCTGAGTGTATAGATTGGCTGTGTAGAGGAGTGCCATATCCTTCTCAATTGGCTCTTTGAAAGTGTTGGTTGCTGTCTGGCATACACACTTGGTAACGGCCATACGAGGTGATTCATTGCCTGCATTTTGATTGTATATGAAGTCAATGAAACGGCATACTGCATCTGTTGATACAACAACTTCACGAGGAAGTGACTTAGGTGTCGCAAGCTTGTTGTATAACTTGGTTCTAATTGGGCCATTGTACATGAAATTGGTAGTCTTGAGAATTGCTGGCTCAACAAAACCATATACCCATTGCTGAATATATTGACCACGTGTGACTGGTTTGAGGCTTGCAGTGGCTGGATCCATTACAAGACCTTGTGAATATTTCTTTTTCATATTAGCACCAACCTTTCTATTATATGAATGGGCTTTCGTTTGAGATGACTGCTTCATAGGCTTTTATGCCGTCAGTGGCAGCGGAGACTATACCGCCAGCGTAGCCTGCACCTTCTCCGCATGGGTAGAGGCCACCGAGTGGGCTGTTGCCTTGACTTGCCTGGTAGAAATCATCACGGATGATACGAACAGGCGAGGAGGAACGTGACTCGGGGGCAGTGAGGACGGCATCATGCATTGCGAAGCCTTGGAGCATCTTGTCCATCTTGAGGAGAGCATCTGCAATATTGTCCGTTACTTTCTCTGGAAGTATTTCTCTAATGTCGGACGGTGTAGTGCCTGTTGGGCAAGATGGTTTTACTGAGCCTAGCTTGGTTGTCTTGGTATTGGAGAGGAAATCTCCAACCAATTGACATGGAGCTGTATAATCATTACCACCAATATTGAATGCTGTACTCTCTATCTCTCGCTGAAGATGCATACCTGATAATGGATGATCTGTTGGAAAATCCTCAGGATTAATGCCTACGAGGAGGGCAGAGTTGGAATTTTCCTTGTCTCTTGCATACTCACTCATACCATTTACTACTAGCATTCCTTCCTCCGAGGAGGCTGTTACTACTGTGCCACCAGGACACATGCAGAACGTGTATGTTCCACGGCCGTGCTCTGGGTGACATGCCATTTTATAATTGGCGGCACCAAGTGCAGGATGGCCAGCATATTTACCATATTGTGCCTTGTCTATGAATTCTCTTGGATGCTCTATACGTGTGCCTACTGAGAAAGGCTTTTGAATCATATTGATGTTCTTGTCATAAAGCATCTCGAGAGTGTCACGGGCACTGTGACCAATTGCTAGAATAACTGCATCTGTTTCGAAATCTATTTCTTGGTTATTGTGAGTGTATGTTATTCCTTGGATGAAATGATTGTATATTATTAGGTCTGTGAGCTTGGCATTAAATATTACTTCTCCGCCATTTTGGATGATCTCTTCTCTAATACTCTTGACTACATCCTTGAGCTTGTCTGTGCCTATGTGAGGATAATTGGAATACATTATCTGCTCTGGAGCACCATGACTTACAAACTCTTGGAAGACCTTGGTCTGACGCTCATCCTTGATGCCTGTTGTCAGCTTGCCATCTGAGAATGTTCCAGCGCCACCTTCTCCAAATTGTACATTGGATTCTGTATTGAGCTTTCTAGTTGTCCAGAAGTTTGTGACATCCTGTGTTCTGGTATCTACATCTGCACCTCTCTCAATTACAAGAGGCTTTAAACCTTCTCGGGAGAGTAGGAGGGCAGCAAACATACCGGCTGGACCGAAACCTACAACTACTGGTCTGAGACTGGATGTTCTCTTATTCTCTGGCTTGTTATATATGTATTCCTGTGATCTCGTGACCTTCTTAGGGTCACTTTTTTTTAGGATTTTTTCTTCATCTGCATCTGTCTCAACGTCTAGGGTGTATACAAAATGGATATCATCCTTGTGACGTGAGTCTATGCTTCTCTTGAATATTCTAATGGTTTTAGGTTCTGCCTTGATTATCTTGGCAGTTTTCTCTATTAGGTCATGCTCTGTATGCTCTATTGGCATGTTGATATTGGAGACTCTAAGCATTTTCTAGGATCTCCTTTGCAGCCTTGATACCAGAACCCCATGCGAAGTGAAGATTGTATCCACCGCAGGTGCCATCTACATCAAGAAGTTCACCTACTATGTAGAGGTTGGGATATTTCTTGGTCTGGAGACTGTGCTTTTTAAGCTCTGTGTGTGGAACACCACCACGTGTTACTTGAGCATCTTTCCAAGACTTGGTGCCTGTTGCTGTGAATGGAAGTGACATGATGTCGAGAGCCATCTTGTTGAGGTCACCATCGTTCTTGTCATATATTACTTGTGCGATTTTTTCGTTTACTATGCCATAGAGGAGGGCAGGACCTGACTTGCCACTGTCTACTTGGTTGTCTAGATATTCATTGATATCATTGAGACCAAGGTCTGGTGTGAAGCAAATATTAATCTGTGGCTTCTCACCACGCTTGGTCATCTCGGCAATGTCACCTGAGAGTTGCATTACCGGAATACCTGAGAGACCATATTCTGTGAATTGAATTTCACCCTCTTGGAACTTGATTGGCTTGTCATCATCATCGTTCTCTTCACGAAGGAAAACAACACCGTTTGCTCTGACACCCTTGAGGTCCTTGGTATATGGTTCTGATGTCTTGACCTGTACAAGAGCAGGGGAGATTGGGTTGTATTTTATGCCGATTTCTTTTAGGAGTTTATAGCCGTCACCATCTGTTCCGTGCTGTGGTGCAGCTTTGCCTCCGAGGGCTAAAATTACAGTTGTATTTTTGTCTTTTAGGTAACTGTTAAGGTCTGTAACTTTACAGTTAGTTTTTATTTTAACATCAAGCTTCTTGGCCTCTATGAGGAGAAGATCTTGGACTGATTTCGCACTCATTGAGTATGGATAGAGTCTGCCATCTTCCTCACGGATTTTAAGGCCGAGAGAGTTAAAAAAACGAAGTGCTTCAACGGCATCAAAATCATCAAGTATTGTGTGGATGAGTTCATGGTCTCCGTTGTAGCACTCGTGCTGTATTACGAAGTTGGATAGGTTACAACGGCCATTGCCTGTGGCAAGAATCTTCTTGAGAGGTTCATCATTCTTCTCGTATATTGTCACATCGAGTTCTGGTTTTTCTCTCTTGAGCGTGATTGCTGCTGCAAAAGCTGATGCACCGCCGCCTATAATTGCAACTTTCATTTCTATTCCTCCTGGACCATTTCTATTGGTCAAAGTATTTACAATATTATATGCCCGTTTGACTATTATTGCAATTAGTAGTATTATTTCTGTTACTTGTTTATTATTTTATTTTATTTTTAAATAATTTGGAAATTTGTTTTGGGTAGGTGTCTTATGAAAGGTATTATCCTCGCAGGTGGATCTGGTACTAGGCTATATCCGTTGACTAGAGTTACATCTAAGCAGCTCTTGCCAATATATGATAAGCCTATGATTTTCTATCCACTTTCAATGCTTATGCTTGCAGGTATACGTGACATTTTAATAATTTCTACACCTCAGGATACTCCACGTTTCGAGGACTTGCTCGGAGATGGTTCTCTCTTTGGATTAAATATCTCTTATGCAATTCAAGAGAATCCTAATGGTCTCGCAGAGGCCTTTATCATCGGTGAGGAATTCATCGGTGATGATAGCGTGGCTATGATCCTTGGCGACAATATCTTCTATGGCAGTGGCCTCGGTCATATGTTAAGACAGGCAACTGCAGCATCACAGGAAGGTAAGTCGACAATATTCGCATACTATGTTGATAATCCTCAGGATTTCGGCGTGGTTGAATTTGACGAGGTAGGCAATGTTGTTGGCATTGAAGAGAAACCTCTCGAACCAAAATCTAATTATGCAGTTACAGGTCTCTATTTCTACGATAACCGAGTAGTTGAATTTGCTAAATCACTCAAACCATCTGCTCGTGGTGAGATAGAGATTACAGATATCAATGAGATGTATCTCGCAGCAGGCGACCTAGAAGTACGCTTCATGGGCCGTGGCTATGCTTGGATGGATACAGGTACAGTTGATGCACTTAATCGTGCAGCAAACTTTATCAAGACAGTTGAACAGAATCAAAATATCATCATCTCTGCTCCAGAGGAGATTGCTTATAACTCAAGATGGATTTCTAAGAACCAGCTCCTTGAGTCAGCCAAACTCCATGGTAAGTCTAAGTATGGTGAGCATCTCCGCCGTGTTGCAGAGGGACAGATTCTATACTCAACACACTTTGGCGAGAGACCTATCTGGGGACGTGACAAGGATACATCCTGGAAGGGTAGCCTCATGAAGGAAGTTACAGATGTAAAACTTCCTGGTGTTAAGATTATTACACCTAAGGCTATCGGAGATAACCGTGGTGGATTTATGGAATCATATTCCAAGAAAGACCTTGAAGAGGCTGGTATCCATGTGGAATTCGTACAGGATAACAGATCTTTCTCAGCTAAGAAGGGCATAGTTCGTGGACTTCATTTCCAGAAAAATCCACGTTGCCAGGCTAAACTTCTTGCTTGTCTCAAGGGTAGAATTATGGATGTCGCAGTTGACCTCCGTCGTGATTCGCCAACATACAAGAAATGGATTGCCGTTGAACTCAGTGAGGAGAACAAGAAGCAGATCTTCATTCCTAAGGGATTTGCTCATGGTTTCATCACACTGACAGATGACGTTGAAATCATGTACAAGGTTGATGAGTTCTATGCACCAGAATGTGACGCTGGTATCCGTTGGGATGACCCTGACATCGGCGTTGAATGGGGCATTACAAACCCAATCTTGTCTGAAAAAGATAGTAAGGCTCCATATCTCAAGGATATAGAGGATTCATTGGACTTTTATTGTAACGAGAGTGCGAAATGAACGTATTAGTAACAGGAGCATCTGGTCAACTTGGCTCAGATGTTGTAGCTGAACTGAAAAAGCGTAATGTCGATGTCCTAGCACCTACTCATGCAGAACTGGATATCACGGACCAGGTTCAGATACTTGAATATTTTGAATACAATACTGTTGACGCGGTTATCCACTGCGCGGCGTATACAGCGGTTGACAAGGCTCAGGAGGAGACGATGCAGTGCCATGCACTGAATGCATCGGCGACTAGATCCATTGCCAAGCAATGCGCGCGCCTAGATATACCGCTCATGTATATCAGCACCGACTATGTCTTCCCAGGTGTTGGAGATAAGCCATATGAAGTCGCGGACCGCAAGGGGCCGCTATGTGAATATGGTCTCTCCAAGCTTGCCGGAGAGGAACAAGTAAAATCAATGTGCAAGAAATATTACATCGTACGTATTTCTTGGGTGTTCGGTGCACATGGTAAGAACTTTGTAAAAACAGTTCTCCACTATGCCGATAAACGTGACCACATCAATGTCGTAAATGACCAGATTGGCTCACCAACATATACGAAGGACTTGGCTCCGCTACTCTGCGACATGCTCGAGTCAGGCAAGTACGGAATCTACCACGCGACGAACGAGGGCTATTGCAGCTTCTATGAGTTCGCACAGGAAATCGTTCGCATGGCTGGTAAATCCGTAGAGATTCGCCCGACTACAACCGCAGAGTATAACGCGCCTGCCAAGAGACCGCTCAACTCACGCCTCTCCAAGCAATCCTTGGACGATGCGGGATTCTCGCGACTTCCTACTTGGCAGTCAGCGTTGGAACGTTATTTAAAAGAACTAGGTTTTTAGGAGATACATATGGAATGGACAGGACTTAATGAACTCAGAGAAAAGTATCTTAGTTTCTTTGAGAGTAAAGGACATTTGAGATTGCCAAGCTTCTCACTTATTCCTCAGGGGGATAAGAGCTTGCTTCTTATAAATTCAGGTATGGCACCAATGAAAAAGTATTTCACTGGTGAAGTAACACCACCTAGAAATAGGGTTACAACATGCCAGAAGTGTATCCGTACACCGGATATCGAGAGCGTTGGACATACAGCACGTCATGGCACATATTTCGAGATGCTCGGAAACTTTTCTTTCGGAGATTATTTCAAGCATGAGGCATGTGCATGGTCATGGGAATTCTTGACATCAGTACTTGAAATCCCAGCAGATAAACTCTATCCAAGCATCTATGAGGACGATGATGAGGCATTTGAAATCTGGACCAAGGAAGTTGGTGTAGATCCATCTCATATCACTCGTCTCGGTAAGGCAGATAACTTCTGGGAGCATGGTGCAGGCCCTTGTGGTCCATGCTCTGAAATCTACTTTGATAGAGGAGAGGAATACGGATGTGGCTCACCTGATTGTGGTGTAGGCTGCGAGTGCGACAGATACATGGAAATCTGGAACAACGTATTCACTCAGTTCGAAAATGATGGTGAGGGTAATTACACACCACTCGCACATCCTAATATCGATACAGGTATGGGCCTGGAGCGTCTCGCTTGCGTTATGCAGGGCGTTAACAATATCTTTGAGGTAGATACAGTACAGAACATCATGAAGGCTGTATCTGACGTTGCAGGCGTAACTTATGGCGAGTCTGATAAAACTGATATCTCACTTCGCGTAATTACAGACCATATCCGTTCAACAACATTTATGATTGGTGATGGCGTTATGCCATCCAACGAAGGCCGTGGCTATGTACTTCGTAGATTGCTCCGTCGTGCAGCTCGTCATGGCAGATTACTCGGTATCAACGAGCTCTTCCTTTGCGATATCGCTGAGGTTGTAATCGGCGAAAACAAGAACGCTTATCCAGGTCTTGTTGAGAAGCACGACTTCATTATGAAGGTTATCGGTGCTGAGGAAGAGAACTTCAATAAAACAATCGATACAGGCACACAGATGCTTGAAAATATGATTGAGAATGCCAAGTCAACAGTACTCTCAGGTGCTGATGCATTTAAACTCCAGGATACATTTGGCTTCCCAATCGACCTCACAAAAGAAATGCTCGCAGAGCGTGGCATGACAGTTGATGAGGATGAATTCTATAAATTGCTCGGCGAGCAGAAACAGCGTGCAAAGGCTGATGCAGCAGCAAAATCTGTTGCAGAAGCATGGAAGGGAAATGCTGATATTACTAAGGATTTCTCTAAGACATCATTTGCTGGCTATGGCTCATTCTCTTGCACAGGTAAGGTTATCGGTATCGTTCGTGACGGTGAACTTGTTACATCTTGCGATATCGGTGAAGAGGCTGCTCTCATCCTCGATACAACAACTTTCTATGGCGAGAGCGGTGGTCAGGTAGGTGATACTGGTGTCATCAGCTGTGAGGGCTTCACTTTCGAAGTTTCTGATACAGTTAAGACCGCTGGTGGTGTATTCCTCCATGTAGGTCAGGTAACATCTGGTCTCGCATCTGTTGATGCTGTTGTTACTGCATCTGTTGACATCGAGCGTCGTCGTGCAATTATGAGAAACCACTCTGCTGCACATCTTCTCCAGGCTGCACTTCGTACAGTACTTGGAACACATGTTGAGCAGGCTGGCTCATACGTATCTGATACAGTATCTCGTTTCGACTTCTCACACTTCCAGGCACTGACAGCTGAAGAGATTGCCAAGGTTGAAGAACTCGTAAATGGTTGGATCCTTGATTGTCTCCCAGTTTCTATGGATGAGATGCCAATAGAAGAGGCTAAGAAGCTCGGTGCTATGGCACTCTTTGGTGAGAAGTATGGCGATATTGTTCGCGTTGTAAGAATGGGTGAGGCATCTACAGAATTCTGTGGTGGTACTCATGTTGATAATACAGGACGTCTCGGACTCTATAAGATTATTTCCGAGTCATCTGTTGCAGCTGGTGTTCGTAGAATCGAAGCTGTTACTGGAACAGGCGTTCTCGCATATATTGCAGAGAAGGATGAGCTTATTGCTAAGACTGCTACTGCAATGAAACTCCAGAATGTAAAAGAGATGGAATCTCGTGCTGCAGGACTTGTTGCTGACCTAAAGGAAGCACAGAAGACTGTTGCAGAACTCCAGGCTGAAATCGCTGCTTCCAATGCAAAGGATATGCTTGGCGATGCTGTTGAAATTGGCGGATTAAAGCTTGTAACATCACGTGTTGATGGCGTACAGGGTGGAGATCTCCGCACAATGGCTGATAGCGCTAAGGAAGCTGATGATTCTATCGTTGCTGTATTCGCATCAGTATGTGGTGATAAATTATCATTCGCTTGTGCTTGTGGCGCAGCTGCTGTCGCAAAGGGCGCTCATGCCGGTAATCTTGTCCGCGGAATTGCGGCTGTTGCTGGCGGCTCAGGCGGCGGAAAGCCAGACAGCGCAATGGCAGGCGGTAAGGATGTAAGCAAGGCTGATGAGGCCCTTGCAGCAGCTGCTGATTTGCTTTCATCGATGGTAGGTTAGTTGACCGTTCATACGGGTTTTTATGTAGTTTGTACCTAAAATTTGACAATTGATATGAAAGAGGGGTTAATAGCAATGGATTGTCTATTTTGTAGTATAGTTGCTGGTGATATTCCTAGTACTAAGGTGTATGAGGATGATATCTGCTATGCATTCCGTGATATAGATCCACAGGGACCTGTTCATGTGCTTGTAGTTCCAAAGCAGCATATCCAATCTGTTAATGCTGTTGATGATACTAATAAGGATATCGTGGCACATATTTTCACTGTAATTCCTAAGATTGCTGAGGCTGAGGGAATCGCAGAAGAGGGATATAGAGTTGTATCTAATATCGGTGAGCGTGGTCAGCAGACAGTACCACATCTCCATTTCCACATTATCGGTGGTAGAGATATGACTTGGCCTCCAGGCTAAAAAATTTAGGACAGTCCTTTGAGAAAGGGGCTGTCCTTTTTTTATGCTTTTCATAATTGGAATTTCTATGCTGTGGGCTATGATGCTGGTTGGAATGACCGGCACTAGTACCGCAGTTTTTCTTATGTTGGTGGGATTTTTTATAGGCCTTGCTTTGGATGGACATTATAGGGTGGCACTGTTGTCTGTGTCTTTTATTAGCATGTTGTATATTGTCGGATATACTGTGCCTCCGGTTAATTTGTTTTCTTCTTGGCGATCATATATGTGTAGTGAAATGCTCTCATATATGGATAGTGATTATGCGTATGTTCTGATTGCGATGCTTGTGGGGGATAAAAGTCAATTGCCGAGAGAAATCTATTCTGCTTTTCAAGGGGCTGGTATAGTTCATCTGCTCTCTGTGTCTGGATTTCATACGTCACTTTGGTCAATGGTGGTATATAGATTTTTTATGAGTCTCGGACTGGGTAGACGGTGGTCGTCTGTAATTTCTATTTTGTTTATTTTGGGATTTATGTGTCTGACTGGACTTGCATTTAGCACAGTTCGTGCGGGCCTTATGTTTATTGTTTTCTTTATCGGTCGAGCTGTCTCTAGAACGCCAAATTCCCTCAATTCATTAGGGCTTGCGGCAATTGTGATATTGGTGCTGTCACCCAGTGCAGGAAGCGATACAGGCTTTCTGTTGTCATTCTTTTCTACGCTTGGAATACTTGTATGTTTTCCAAGGATGAGTGATTGGCTTTCTAGTTATTTATCTGTGTTTGCTCTGTCTTATCCTGTCAAATCTTTTATACGTAGTGTGGTGAGTATTCTGTTTTTGCAGATCTCAACCTTTGTCTTTACATTGCCTTTTGTGATGCTATTTATTGGGGAGACATCACTGGTGGCACCTCTTGGGAATCTGCTTGTATCGACAATTATGTCACTTGCTATATTTCTTAGTGGTGTGGGAATTATGCTGTCTGTGGTGCCTGTTTTACGGGTGGGTACACCTATGCTTTTGCTTATATCTGGTCTTATTGTGAAGGCTGTTATATGGGTGTCTCAGTTGCTGTCTTCACTGCCATTTGCAATGATGGATATTGGCTCCGGATATGTCAAAATTGGGATTGCGTGTGCGATTGTTTTATGTGGATTTTCTGTTATCTTGCGAGGGTCAGTGAAGCGGACTGTGCTGCTCTCTATGATTTTATGTTTTTCTTCTATTGTTGCACATTATATTGTGGAATATGTTGCCTTTATTAACTATTTATAGTATAATGTGAAATATGAAATTACAGGAAAAAGCTCTCTGGCAGAATATCAAGTCAGGTAATTTTCTACCTGTATATCTTATCGTCGGAGACGAAAATTATTTAAAACAGAAATATGCGAATTTATTGGCTGACAGTGTAGTACCTGCCGGCCTTGAAGCATTTAATGTACATAAACTAAAAGGTGAGGATACAACACCTGAGGAGATCGCAGATTGCGTACTTGCTCTTCCTGCTATGTGTGAGCGTACTTGCGTTCTCGTTCATGACTATGATTTCGATAATGCTAAGGAGGATGAGAAGGAATTTCTTATCTCCTTGCTCTCTGATTTACCTGATACATGTGTTCTTATTTTCTGGCAGGACACCAAGGGTTTCTCAACCAAGACTAAATTGTCCAAGCAGATTATGGAACTGTGTACGAACAATGGTGCTCTATGCAACCTCGACAAGAGGGAGCAGGGCGACCTTGCTCGATTCGTTGTGAACGAGTGTAAGAAGCGCGATAGAGAGATGTCTATCGACGCTGCGTATTATCTCGTTAGTTCGGTTGGCGATGACATGGCCAACCTCTTGAACGAAATCGAGAAGCTCTGCTCGTTTGCTTCTGCTGGTATTACTGTTTCGGACATCGATGCGATATGCGTGAAGTCGGTGGAGGCAACTGCTTTCCAAATGATAGATGCATTGCTGATAAATGACTTTGATGGTGCGTTTTCTGCGCTGAAAGTATTGATGGAGCAGAGAACGGAACCGACTATGATACTGGGAGCGCTGGTGTCTACATTTGTCGATATGTATAGGGTGAAACTTGCGCTGGAGTCAGGACATAAATTGGCAGATCTCAAGGCTGCTTATCCTGTTGCATACAAGAGCGACTTTAAACTCCGCAATGCGATGAATAGAGCAAAGAAGTATTCACTATCATCTCTCTCATTATCCCTTGAGATATTGGGACGAGCTGATTTTAAACTCAAGAGTAGCTTTGATGATAACCAGGTGGTACTTGAGAAGTTGCTGATTGAACTTGCTAAGGCGAGGATGTCACGATGATTGAGACGGATAAAATAATTGTCGTAGAGGGCAAGTATGATGTTATCAAGTTGCAATCTGTTGTATCTGCAACGATTGTGACAACCGAAGGATTTCAGATATTTCGAGACAAGGAAAAACTTTCAATGCTCCGCAGACTCGCAGAGGAACGTGGTCTCGTTATATTGACTGATTCTGATTCGGCAGGATTTATGATTAGAAACTTTCTGACAGATTATGTCGGAAGTGAATATATTACGAATGTCTATATTCCGGATATCTATGGCAAGGAAAAGAGAAAGACTGCACCGTCAGCAGAGGGCAAACTTGGTGTAGAGGGAATTCCAGTTGATGTGCTGGAAGAGGCATTTCGTAGAGCAGGTGTTTCATCGTTTCGTTCTGTTTCTAATGGTAGACAGATTAGTAGACTGGATTTCTATGAGATGGGACTGATGGGTGGACCGGAGTCCAGTGTCTTGCGAGGTAAACTTTTAGCTAAGTTATCATTGCCGGCTAGGATGTCCACATCTGCACTGATTAATGTGATTAATATTTTGATATGTTACGACGAGTTCCTCAAACTTGTCGATGAAATTAGAGGCTGATTATGAATATTCCGTCCTACGTTAATACTGCACTTGACCTGCTCCATGGGGCGGGTTATGAGGCATTTATCGTGGGCGGATGTGTTAGAGACTCATTGCTCGGTGTCACACCAAATGATTGGGATATTACGACATCTGCTTTGCCGGATGCTGTTGCTTCACTGTTCTCGGATTACAAATTGATTGAGACGGGAATGGCGCATGGAACAGTTGCAGCTATAATCGAAGACAATATTGTCGAGATTACAACTTACCGTGTGGATGGGGAATATCTTGATAATAGACATCCATCATCTGTCTCATTTACAAGTTCTCTGGAACTGGATCTCGCAAGACGCGATTTCACTATCAACGCTATGGCTTATTCAGAGGGCGCTGGCGTTGTTGATCCTTATGGTGGACAGGAGGATTTGGCTGCTGGAATTATTAGAGCGGTTGGAGATCCTGTTACACGATTTAATGAGGATGCTCTTAGAATTATGAGAGCACTGCGATTCGCATCTACATTGGGATTTTCAATTGATGATGCGACAGGGGATGCTATTCGTTCCTGCGCAGAACTACTCTCCAATGTTTCGTGTGAGAGAATAACTGATGAACTTTACAAATTCATGGCGGGCAAATATTATGATTTGCTCTGCGATTATGATGAGGTATTCTCAGTTATTGTTCCTGGATATAAAGTGTATCGACTGGATGATTTCTCGGCTGATATGCGAATGGTTGCCTTGTGCTGTAATGCTAGTACTAGGGGGCTGCGCGTCTCAAATGGATTGGCATTTGGTCTCAGGGCTGTTGAGAGATATTTGGGACAGGATTTGTCGCCAATTAGGCTAATGTTACTTGCGACTCCTAAATATGCAAAATTGATTTTGTGCATGGAAGGCAAGGATTATTCAGTAGTAGATGATTTGTTGGCATCTGGCGCTTGCTATATGATTTCAAATCTTGCTGTATCTGGTGATGATTTGATAGGTGCTGGTGTACCGAAAGGACCTATGATAGGAGAGATTTTGGAAAAACTCCTCAATATGGTTGTGGATGGAGAAGTTCCAAATGATTTTGATAAATTGATGGAGATAGTGGCGAATTATGGAACAGAAAAAGCTTGATAGAATAAACGAACTTTATCATAAATCTAAGACACCAGAGGGACTGACTGAAGAGGAACTCTATGAGCAAGCAGAACTGCGCCGCGAGTATATTGATTCCTACAAGAGAAGTCTAATTGGTGAGCTTGAGAACACTTATATTGTCGACGCTGCCGGCAATAAAAGAAAGGTTGAGCGAAAGGGCAAGAAATAATGGAGAAGATCCCTATTATTGCTGTCGTTGGACCAACGGCATCGGGTAAGACGGCGCTTGCTGTAGCGCTCGCTCAACATTACGATGCAGAGGTCCTGTCGTTTGATTCTATGCAACTGTATCGTGGCATGGATATCGCGACAGCCAAGCCAACGACAGAGGAGATGCAGGGCATCCCACACCATATGATTGACTGTGTAGATCCAGAGGAAATCTATAGTGTGGCAAAGTATAAGGATGCCGCCAATCAAATAATAGATGACATTATTTCGCGCGGAAAACGCGTTGTTATGGTGGGAGGCACCGGACTGTACCTCGATACTCTGATTGAGAACATTTCGTTCCAAGAGTCCGAGGTGGACATGGCGGTGCGTGATGAACTTGCTGCAGAACTTGCTGCAACTTCGCCAGAGCATATGTGGCAGAAGTTGCAAGAGGTAGATCCTGCTAGTGCTGCAAGTTTACACCCTAACAACACGGGACGAGTTCTCCGCGCGCTGGAGATATATTATTCAACTGGCAAGACAATGAGCTACCAGGTTGAGAATTCCCATAGTGCGCCTTCACGGTTCGCTCCAGTTTATATCGGACTGAATGCAAGAGACCGCGGATATCTGTATGACAGAATTGACAGGCGCGTGGATGAAATGTTAGAGCGTGGCTTGCTGGACGAAGTTTCAGCTTATGTTGCATCAGATGTTGGAGCAACTGCCAAGCAGGCAATTGGACTGAAGGAACTGGCACCATATGTTATGGGTGAGGAGTCACTCGATGCATGTGTTGCGCGTCTAAAGCAGGGCACACGCAATTATGCTAAGCGTCAGCTTACATGGTTTAGACGCAATGAGGCCATCCATTGGTTTTATATAGACGAGATGGATTTCGATACAATACTGTCTTCGGCTATCTCTATAATTGATGAGGAAGGAGGATCTTATGAACGCTAAGCAGAAAAAGAATTTGCAGAGAATTGGAATAGTACTCGCATCAATTCTCATAATTATTTATGTCGGCTTCCAGTCATACCGCGTAATTTATAACCCAGTTGATACAGAGACAGCGAACGAGTACACAATTGAAGATACAGTTGAGACAACAGCTTTCATAGCAAGATCCGAAACCTTTGTCACCAATAGCCGTGCAGGCACAATTATTGCCGGTGTGGAGAATGGCGCACGTATTGCAAAAGGACAGGAAGTTGCGCTGATCTTTTCAGACCCAGAGGCAGCAGATACCTATTCCAAACTCCTCGAATTGTCCGCACAGATAGAAAGATATAAACGTCTCGCATCCCAGTCGGATAACTATATTTTTAATATCAATGACCTCGATAGATATATAGATGTCGCTGCAATTGATGTTGTAAATGTTGTCGGCAGCAAGAACTTCGTAACACTGCCAGAGAAGGTAAATGATTTTAGAAACCAGGTTGTAACAAGACAGATTGCAACTGGTACAAATCTCGATTTCGATGCACGACTTCGTTCACTCGAGACGCAATATAACAACACAAAAGTTAAGAATACAGCCCATGCAAGCATACTTGCTGAGAACTCTGGATTCTATATAAACGGAACAGACGGTTATGAGACAGCAGTTGACTGTAAGAACGTTAAGTCACTCACGGTTCAGGACGTTGCCGGATTGCTTCAGGCCAAGCCTAAGGCTCCGCCTACAGGCGCAATCGGCAAGATTATCACAGACTTTAACTGGTATCTCTGCTGCGTTGTAGATTCCAATTTGATAGGCGACTTACAGGTAGGCAAGACAATCACAGTTAATTTGCCATTCGCATCTATCAATACAGTTCGTGCAAATGTAGTTGCAATCAACGAGAATGGTAAGGATGAGGCCGCAGTAATTCTGAGCTGCAATCTCATGAACTCCAACATCTCTGGTCTCCGTCGCGAGACTGCTGAGCTCGTTATCGGTTCATATACAGGACTTAGAATTCCAGCATCTGCCATCCGTGTAAACAAGGAAGGCGAGAAGGGCGTCTATGTCAAGAACGGTAATATTGCAAAGTTCCGCAAGGTTAATATTATCTACACATCTGATGATTATGTACTGAGCGCCGCTGATGCAAACGACGATAGCTATGTACGTCTCTACGATGATGTTATTTTGAAAGGCAAGGATCTCTACGATGGAAAAGTTATCAAGTGAGTTACAGGAATATAGGGCAAAACGTTGCCAGGATGTGACAGACAACTATTCACAAATCTGTGAGACTATCGCTTCTGTTGCAACAGCTCCAGTTCAGTTTATGGCAGTTACCAAAACAGTTGAACCGTATCTCATAAATCATGCAATAGGTCTAGGCATTGACCTAATTGGAGAGAATAGGGTACAGGAGCTCATGGGCAAGAAGCCTGAACTTAATCTCGATGGTGTGGATGTGCATCTTATCGGACACCTACAGACCAACAAGGTAAAGCAGGTCGTTGGAGAGGTTTCAACGATACAATCTGTCGACAGTGTCAAGATTGCTCGTGAGATCTCAAAAGTCTCAGTGGCACGTGATTTTATTACCAAAGTGCTGGTCGAAGTTAATATCGGAGATGAGGAATCTAAGAGCGGTATTGATTCATCGGAACTCCTCGAGATGTGCCATGAAATTTCTGAACTTCCTGGAATTCAGGTAGAGGGTCTTATGGCAATCCCACCAATATGTGAAAAACCTGAGATGGCAAGGCAGTTTTTTGCTGAAATGTATAAACAATTTATTGACATTAAAGGTAAAAATATAGATAATATAAATATGCATATTCTCTCAATGGGTATGTCTTCTGATTACAGAGAGGCAATACTCGAGGGCGCAAATTTAGTAAGGGTCGGCTCCAGTTTGTTCGGAGCCAGAATATATTAATCGGAGGCTAATCAAAATGGGAAACTTTATTGACAACATCAAGAAGATTACAGGTTTTGAACCAGAAGATGAATACGGCGAGGATATGGAAGATTACGAGGAATATGAAGAAGAGTATCAGGCTCCTCGTCAGGCAGCTCCAGCACGTGATGCTGACTACCAGGCTCCATCACCACGTCGCACATCTAATCCTAACGTAGTACCTCTTTCACAGAATAAGGCTATGCTTCAGGTAGTTCTTGCAAAACCTGAGCGTTTCGATGACGCATCAGCTATCGCTGATCACCTCAACGAGAAGCGCACAGTAGTTCTCAATCTTGAGTCTGCTAACCGTGACGTTGCTCGTAGACTTATCGACTTCCTCTCTGGTGTTGCTTATGCAAACGGTGGACAGCTCAAGAGAGTTGCCAACAGCACATTTATCGTTACTCCTTACAACGTAAGCGTAACTGGTGACTTGCTTGAGGAACTTGAAAATAGTGGAATGTTCTTCCAGTCATAACTGAATTTTTGGGCACCTTTTGGTGCCCTTATCTATAAACCGAGGAGGAGATTTAATTGCTTACACCAAAGCAGGTTAAAGATTTCAGCTTCCAGGCTGCTGGAAGAAATGCTTATAAAGCATCTGAAGTAGATGAATTCCTTGACGAGGTATATGAGTCATATGAGCAGATGTTCCGCGAGAACGGCGAGCTCGTTAAGAAACTCAATCTCGTTGCAGATAAACTTCAGACATATAAGAGCGATGAGGACAACATCCGTAATGCACTTCTCACAGCAGAGCGCATGAAGGAATCAATCGTAGCTGAGGCTCAGGAACAGATTAAGGGTATTCTCAAGGAAGCCGAGGACAAGGCTGCTGAGATAGTTGCTGACGCTGAGAAAGAGGCTGACGATACACTAAAGATTGCTCAGACAAATGCTACAAAGCTTCTTGCCAAGGCTCAGGAAATCTATGATGACCAGGTTGGCACAATCAAGGAAGAAGCAGAGAAGGAAGAAGCTTATCTTCTCAAGATTAAGGAAGAGTCAGTTAAGGTTCGTGAGGACCTCCTTGATTCTTACAAGAAGCAGATTCAAATTCTCGAATATACACCTGACTTCAGCGAAGAAGTTCGCGCTGCTCATGCTCCTGCAGTAGTAGAGGAGGAAGAGGAAGAAGTTGAGGAAGAAATCGAAGAAGTAGCTGACGAAGAGGCAGTAGAGGAAGAAGCTGCTGAAGAAGAGCCAGAAGTAGAAGTAGAAATCGAATATGCTGATGATTCTGCTGCTAGCATCGATGAGTATCTCGATGGTGCTGTAGAAGATATCGAAGACGCTGATGAGACAGAATATGAAGATATCGATTCTGGTGAGGATCTCTTCGCAGACGAAGATGAGAAGGACGACAAGGAAATCTCACTTTTCTAAAACAGAAATGAGGCAATAAGATGACAACGGCAATTACGCTAATTGTGATCGCCGCACTGGCCGGACTTGACCAGTTGATAAAATTCTTAGTGCTCACCAATATAAAACCACAGAATGCTGTTCCCGTAATTGACGGAATTATTAGGTTCCGGTATGTAGAAAATACAGGAGCAGCATTTAGTATGTTAAGCGACAATACATGGATATTGTCTATTGTTACAGGTGTCTTGATAATTGGTATCATCGTCTATCTGATACTTGGCAAGTCCAGTAGCAAGCTCGAGACAGTATCCCTTGTAATGATTGCAGCCGGCGGAATCGGCAATCTAATTGATAGAATATTCCGCGGCTTCGTTGTCGATTTCATTGAATATCTCTTTATGGAATGGGGAGTATTCAATTTCGCTGACATATTGGTAACAGTAGGTGCAGTACTTCTCGTGATATCCGTACTTTTTGTAAAAGGAGAGCGTAATGAGTAGCGACGTTTTAGGTTTTGCAGTGCCAAGTGAATTAGAAGGCATGCGAATCGATGCTGTAATAGCATCGGAATGTCCTGACATCACTCGCTCAGCTGCTCAGAAGTTGATACTGAGTGGCGATGTATTGGTAGGCGACAATATTGTGCCTAAAAATTACAAAGTACGCGCGAGTGATTTTATCAAGGTGACACTACCAGAACCTATTACACTCGATGTTCTCCCAGAGGACATTCCGATAGAAATCATCTATGAGGACGACGACCTGCTTGTTGTGAACAAGCCTAAGGGCATGGTCGTCCATCCTGCTCCTGGCAATCAGACGGGGACGCTCGTCAATGCGCTTATGTTCCACTGTGGCGACAGACTCTCCAGTATCAATGGAGTTGTCCGCCCAGGAATTGTCCATCGCATTGACAAGGACACGAGCGGACTGCTAATTGTCGCCAAGAATGATATGGCGCATCAGCATCTCGCGTCCCAGATTGCGGAGCATTCATTTACGCGCGAGTATCGCGCAATAGTTCACGGAAACATCCGTGACGACAGTGGCACAATTGATGCACCAATTGGCCGCAGTGAAAAAGATAGAAAGAAAATGGCGGTAACAGACAAGAACTCGAGGCATGCAGTCACTCATTTTGAAGTCCTGGAGCGTCTGTCCGGATACACATATGTAAAGTGCAGACTGGAGACCGGTCGCACACATCAGATACGAGTTCATATGGCATACAAGGGACATCCAGTTGCGGGTGACCTCGTCTATGGACCACGCAACACACCGACAGAACTTGGTGGACAGTGCCTGCATGCAGGACTGATAGGTTTTATACATCCGAGAAGTGGCGTGTATATGGAATTTAGTGCACCACTTCCTGAATATTTTGAAAAATTTTTACAGAAAACGAGGGGTAAACAATGAATGCAGAATTAAAAGCAAAGCTTCAAAATGACGCAGTTCGTGTTCGCATGAGCGTCATTGAGGGAACTTTCAATGCAAAATCAGGTCATCCAGGCGGTTCTCTCTCAGTAGCAGATATCATGACATATCTCTATATGTACAAACTCAATGTAAAACCAGAGAATCCACAGTGGGAAGATAGAGATCGTTTCGTTCTTTCCAAGGGTCACACAGCACCAGCACTCTATGGCGCTCTCGCACTCCGTGGTTTCTTCCCAGAGGACGAGATCAAGACTCTCAGAAAGCCAGGTTCACGTCTCCAGGGACATCCATCAATGCATATGACACCAGGCGTTGATATGAGCACAGGCTCTCTCGGCCAGGGTATCTCTGTTGCAGTTGGTCTTGCACTCGGTGCCAAGATTAATAACAAGTCATACAGAGTATATACAGTTCTCGGTGACGGCGAGATTGAAGAAGGTCAGGTATGGGAAGCAGCAATGTTCGCAGCTGCTAAGAAGCTTGATAATCTCGTAGTAGTTGTTGATAATAACAATCTCCAGATTGACGGTACAATCGAAGAAGTAAACTCACCATATCCAATTGATGAAAAGTTCAAGGCTTTCGGCTTTAACGTAATCAACATTGATGGTCATGACTTTGACCAGATTGATGATGCATTTACTGCAGCTGAAAACTTTAAGGGCGCTCCTACTGCCATTATCGCAAAGACAGTAAAGGGCAAGGGCGTTTCATTCATGGAAAATCAAGTAGGCTGGCATGGTAAGGCTCCAGACGCTGACCAGTATGCTCAGGCTATGGCAGAACTTAAGGAGGCACTCTAATATGGCAGATGTAATTAAAAAAGCTACTAGAGATGGCTACGGCGAAGGCCTCTTAGCTCTTGGTGAAAAGGACGCAAATGTTATTGTTATGGATGCTGACCTTGCAGGCGCTACAAAGACTGGCGTTTTCAAGAAGGCTTATCCAGATAGATTCTATAACGCAGGTATTGCAGAGGGTAACTTGATTGGCGTTGCAGCTGGTCTTTCACTTTCTGGTATCACTGTATATGCAAGCTCATTCGCTATGTTTGCAGCAGGCCGTGCATTTGAGCAGATTAGAAACTCAATCGGCTATCCACATTTAAACGTTAAAATTTGTGCTACACACGCAGGTATCTCTGTTGGTGAAGATGGTGCTTCTCACCAGTGCAACGAGGATATTGCTCTAATGAGAACAATTCCTGGTATGACAATCATCAACCCAGCTGACGCTGTTGAGGCAAAGGCAGCTGTACTTGCAGTAGCTGATTTTGAAGGTCCAGTATATATGCGTTTTGGTCGTTTGGCAGTGCCAGTAATCAACGACGAAGCAACATACAAGTTCGAAATAGGCAAGGGAATCACTCTCACTGAGGGTAACGACGTTGCTATCATCGCAACTGGTCTTATGGTTAACGAGGCAATGATTGCTGCTGAGACATTAAAGGCAGAGGGTATTAATGCTCGCGTAATTAACATTCATACAATCAAGCCACTTGACGAAGAAATCGTTATCAAGGCTGCAAAGGAGTGCGGATGCGTTGTAACAGCAGAGGAACACAGCATCATCGGTGGTCTTGGTGGAGCAGTTGCTGAAGTACTTTCAGAGCAGTGCCCAACACCAATTAAGCGCGTAGGCGTTAAGGACACATTCGGTGGTTCAGGTCCAGCTGTTGAGATGCTCAAGATTTATGGTCTTGATGCAGAGCACATTGTTGCTGCTGCAAAAGAGGCTATTGCTCTTAAAAAATAATTAAAGGAATAGACTTAATGGAAGAATTTAGTAGAAAAAAGTTGAAAGCCTCGATGGCATCAGTTAAGTCACTTGATGGTAGGACATATGTGATGAACTATCAAAATCCTTACTATCTTGACTACATGCTAGAAAAGGGTGTTGAGAATACAGCAGATTTGCTCTTTAAAGCTTCAAAGACAATAACAGGTGGTTTCCCAATACTTGGAATACCAGGACGTTTTGCTTGCTCAAGCTTTAATGCAAAGACTCCTGATGGTAAGCATTTCCTTGCTCGTAACTTTGATTACAAGGATTCACCTTGTATGGTGGTTTGGTGTAATCCAGAAAATGGATATAAGAGTGTGGGCATTGCTGATATGCTCTTTATGACATATGGTTTTAAGCGTACACCAGATAAGTACAAGGATCGCTTTTTCACACTTATGGCTCCATATACAGTTATGGATGGCATCAATGAAAAAGGTCTTGTAATAGCAGTATTGGAGCAAAAGGGTAAAGCAACAAGTCAGTCAACAAGCAGGACCGATATCACAACAACAGTTGCGATTCGCGCTATTCTTGATAGATGTGCAACAGTTGATGAGGCAATTGCGCTTCTTGATGAGTACGATATGCATGACGCTGTTTTCTGTAACTATCACTATCACATCATCGATAGGAACGGTGGCAATGTAATCGTTGAGTATGTAAATAACAAGATGAACATTGTTTTGCCAGAGGAAGGCAAAGAGTATCAATATACAACTAACTTCCTTAAATCAGCTCCAGGTGGTGATGTTAAGGGTAACTTTGG
>JAZUJK010000008.1:0-98082 GCA_045642705.1 Acutalibacteraceae bacterium | reverse complement strand
CTTCTCAGTAAGCGCTCTTGAGTACCTCAAGGCAGCTCCATGGCTTGGCTTACCAATTCACAAGGCTTCTACAGTTCTTGGTGTTGACTTTGGTAAGAGCTCACTCGTAGTAAGCTCAATCATCGCTATCATGCCTATCGCACTCGCAACAATGATGGAGCATATCGGTGATATCTCAGCTATCAGCGCAACAGTAGATAAGAACTATATCAAGGATCCAGGCCTCCACAGAACACTCATAGGCGACGGTCTTGCAACAGCACTTGCATCACTCGTTGGTGGTCCTGCTAATACAACATACGGCGAGAACACAGGCGTTCTTGTTCTTACTAAGGTTTATGATCCACGCGTAATTCGTATTGCAGCTATCTTCGCAACAGTTCTTTCATTCTGCCCTAAGTTCGCTGCAGTAATCGAACTCCTTCCAACAGCTGTTATCGGCGGTATCTCATTCGTTCTCTACGGTATGATTTCTGCAGCCGGTGTTAGAAACATTGTTGACACACGCGTTGATTTCGCAAACTCTCGTAACCTGATCATTGCTGCTGTTATCCTTGTAACAGGTCTTGGACTTACAAGCGGTCTCTCATTCGGCATTGGCAAGGCTACAATTACACTCTCAGCTCTTGCAGTAGCATCACTTGCTGGTATTATCCTCAATGCTATCCTTCCTGGTAAGGATTATGACTTTGAAGAGGAATCACCAGAAGACACAGGTGCTTCACTCTCATCTTCTGCTAATGCAAAGGATGTTAAGCAGACTAAGAAAGCAGAGGCTAAGGCAGCAGCTGCTGAAAAATAAGTTTAATTTACATACGGAGCACCTGAAAAGGTGCTCCTTTTGTAAAAAATGGAGGATATAAGTTATGACTAAATTGCCTGCATTTCTAGATGTACATGTACATTTTAGAGAGCCTGGTTTTGGCTACAAAGAGACAATTAAAACAGGCTCGCTTGCTGCAGCACATGGTGGATATACGGCAGTGCTTACAATGCCTAACTTAAATCCTGTTCCAGATAGTTTGGAAAACTTGTTGGTCGAGCAGGAGATTATTGATAGAGATGCAATAATCGACGTGAGACCGTATGCGGCAATAACGGTTGGCCAGAAGGGCCAGGAAATTGCCGCGCTAGAGGAGATGGCACCACACGCTATCGCATTCTCAGACGACGGGCACGGAGTCCAGGATGCGGGTATGATGCGTGAGGCCATGGAGAGAGCAAAGGCTCTCGATAAGATGATAGTGGCGCATTGCGAAGTAAATGATCTGCTAAATGGCGGATATATACATGATGGCAAATATGCGAGTGAGCATGGCCACCGCGGTATATCGTCCGCGTCCGAGTGGAAACAGATAGAGCGAGACGTCAAACTATCAGATGAGACAGGATGTGCATATCATGTATGCCACATCTCAACGAAAGAGAGCGTCGAGATTATACGCGACGCAAAACAGTCAGGTGTAAATGTCACCTGTGAGACAGGACCGCACTATCTGGTCTTGTCGGACGCGGACCTCATAGAGGATGGCAGATTCAAAATGAATCCGCCACTGCGTGATATAAAGGATAGAGAAGCATTGCTTCTTGGAATATGTGATGGCACAATCGATATGATTGCAACAGACCATGCACCTCACAGCGCTGAGGAAAAGGCCAAGGGACTGGAAGGCAGCGCCTTTGGTATCGTGGGACTGGAAACAGCGTTCCCACTGCTCTATACAGAGCTTGTTCTAAATTCGAAAATAATAACGCTATCAAGGCTCGTTGATCTTATGTCAACAAATCCTAGAGAGCGCTTTAATATACCACTTCGCCCAGATGACTATGCAATATGGGAACTCGATGAATCTTTTGTCGTGGATCCTGAGAAGTTCCTGTCAATGGGCCGTGCGACACCATTTGCTGGTCGTACATTATATGGAGTAATAAAAGAAACTGTTTATGGAGGCAACAAAGTTTATGGCTAAGAGAACTGATTTAAAGAAGATACTGATTATAGGTTCAGGTCCTATAGTAATCGGTCAAGCAGCAGAGTTCGACTATGCAGGCACACAGGCCTGTCTCGCACTCAAGGAGGAGGGTTATGAGGTAATCCTATGTAACTCCAATCCTGCAACAATTATGACTGATACAACAATTGCAGATAAGGTCTATATGGAGCCATTGACTCTTGAATATATTGCTAAGATTTTACGTTTTGAGCGTCCAGATGCAATTATCCCTGGCATAGGCGGTCAGACTGGACTTAATCTCTGTATGCAACTTGAAAAGAAGGGTGTACTTGAGGAGTGCGGTGTAGAACTTCTTGGTACATCATCAGAGAGTATTGAACGTGCAGAGGATAGAGAACTCTTTAAGGAGATGTGCGAGTCTATTGGTGAGCCAGTTATACCATCAGAGATTACATACAATCTCGATGAGGCCAAGCTCGCAGCTGAGCACATCGGTTATCCAGTTGTACTTCGCCCAGCATTCACACTCGGCGGTACAGGCGGTGGATTTGCCAACAATGAGGAAGAACTCCTCGAGATAGGCAAGAATGCATTTGCATTATCACCAGTACATCAGGTACTTATTGAGAAGTCAGTTAAGGGATATAAAGAGATCGAGTTCGAAGTAATGCGTGATGATGATGACAATGCAATCACTATCTGCGGTATGGAAAATGTAGATCCAGTAGGCGTTCACACAGGTGACTCTATGGTTGTTGCCCCAATATTGTCACTAAATGATCACGACCTCAAAATGCTCAACGACAGTGCAATTAAACTAATTCGTGAACTTAAAATTGTAGGTGGATGCAATGTTCAATTTGCTCTAAATCCTACATCTTCTGAATATTTCTTAATCGAGGTAAATCCTCGTGTATCCCGCTCATCAGCTCTCGCTTCTAAGGCATCAGGTTATCCTATTGCCAGAGTTACTGCGAAGGTTGCAACTGGTATGGCTCTCGCTGATATCCCAGTTGCAGGCGGTACAGCAGCAATCGAGCCATCACTTGATTATATTGTTGCCAAGTTCCCAAGATTCCCATTTGATAAGTTTGCATCTGCACCTAATACACTCGGTACACAGATGAAAGCAACTGGTGAAGTAATGGGTATCGGCTCAACACTTGAGGAGTGCTGCCTCAAATCAGTTCGCTCACTCGAGATTGGCGTATGCCACTTCCATCTTGCAAAATTTGATACATTCACAGATGAGATGCTCTATGAATATCTCCGTGAGTTTAAAGATGATAATATATATGCCGTATTTGAACTTCTTCGCCGTGGCGAGTCCATTGAAAAACTCCATGAGATTACAATGATTACTGAACTCTTCCTCGAGTGCTTCAAGAAAATTGTTGATATGGAGAACAAAATCAAGGCAAGCGCTGGTGATGTTTCAGTTCTACGCGAGGCCAAGATTATGGGCTTCTCAGACCAGTTCATTTCAAGACTCTGGAATATTCCTGAGATTGATATCTATAACATGCGTAAAGAAAACGGTATCACACCAATATTCAAGATGGTTGATACACTTCATACAGGCAAGTATATTGCATATCTTTACTCATCATATACAGGCGAGAATGCATCTCGTCTCACAGATAAGAAAAAGATTATTGTTCTCGGTGCAGGTCCTATTCGTATCGGACAGGGTGTTGAGTTCGACTATTCAACAGTTCACGCAGTGCAGACAATCAAGCGTGAGGGCTATGAGGCAATAATTATCAATAACAACCCAGAGACAGTATCTACTGACTATACAACAGCTGATAAGCTCTACTTCGAGCCACTTACACCAGAGGATGTAATGGCAATTATTGATTATGAGCAGCCAGAGGGCGTTGTAGCATCCCTCGGTGGACAGACTGCAATCAATCTCGCTCAGCCACTTATGGATAGAGGCGTTAAAATCATCGGTACTGACTGCGCAGCAATTGAGCGTGCAGAGAACCGTGATAGCTTTAATGAGGTACTTCGCAATCTCAATATCCCTCAGCCAAAGGGCTATGCTGTAACCAATATAGAGGACGGTATTAAGGCCGCAAATGAGGTTGGCTATCCTGTACTCGTTCGTCCTTCATTCGTACTTGGTGGACGTGCAATGCAGATAGTATCCAAGGATGAGGACCTAAAGACATATCTCAAGACTGCCGTTGAAATCGATGAGGACAAGCCAGTACTTGTAGATAAATATATCCAGGGTAAAGAAGTTGAGGTCGATGCCATCTGTGATGGACACGACGTATTCGTACCTGGAATTATGGAACTTGTTGAGAGAACTGGTGTACACAGCGGTGACTCAATTTCCGTATATCCATCATTCAGTATCTCAGATAAAGTAAAGGGTACAATTCTTCAATATGCTAAGGCACTTGGCCTTGGAATCGGCATTGTCGGTCTCTATAACATTCAGTTCATTGTCGACAAGAATGAAGATGTATATATCATCGAAGTAAATCCAAGATCAAGCCGTACTGTACCATTCCTTTCCAAGGCAACAGGATATAGCCTCGCTGATATCGCAACTGAGGTTATCCTCGGCAAGTCACTCAAGGAACAGGGTATATTTGAACTCTATCCTGCTGAGAAGGAACGCTACTATGTTAAGGTTCCTGTATTCTCATTCAACAAGATTAAGGGACTTGATGCATATCTCTCACCAGAGATGAAATCAACTGGTGAAGCAATCGGATATGATAAGAAGCTCACACGTGCTCTCTATAAGGCACTTCAAGCATCTGGTATGAAGCTCAAGAATTACGGTACTATCATCGTAACTCTCGCTGATGAGGACAAGAAGGAGGCACTTCCACTGGTTAAGCGCTTCTATGACATGGGCTTCAATATCCAAGCGACTCTCGGTACTGCATACTTCCTTCGTCAGCATGATATCCGCACCAAGACACTTGGAAAGATCTCAGAGGGCGATACAACACTCCTTGATAATATCCGCGCAGGTTTCGTAAGCTATGTAATCAACACCCGTGCAATCACATCTGGTGTTCACTATGATGACGGTGTAATCATTCGTCGCTGCGCAATAGAGAACAATGTAAATATGTTTACAAGCCTTGATACAGTACGTGTACTTCTTGACGTACTTGAGGAGACAACACTCACAATTTCAACAATAGATGCTGAATAATGAGGTAAGATAATGAAACAAGAGATATTTAAGATTCTGTCAAATGAGCAGCTGACTGACTCGGTATACCGTATGAAACTCATCGGCGATACAGAGGAGATAACTGCGCCTGGACAGTTTGTAAATATTAAAATTGATGGTTTATTCTTGCGCCGACCAATTTCTGTATGTGACCTCTTTGGCAACACTTTGACGCTAGTTTACAAAGTTGTTGGCGAGGGCACAGACAGGATGAAATTGCTAGGCGCAGGGGACGAGCTCGATATCCTAACAGGCCTCGGAAATGGCTATGACATCGAGCTCGCAGGAGACAAGCCACTGCTGGTCGGTGGCGGCGTGGGCTTGCCGCCAATGCTGTGGCTTGCCAAGGAGCTAAAGCTGGCGGGCGCGACTCCAACTGTTCTTATGGGCTTTGGTACCGCATCTGAGATATTCTTGCAAGATGAATTTGAGTCTCGCGGCATCAAAACTATTATCACAACAGTGGACGGCTCTGCGGGCACAAAAGGCTTCGTCACTGATGCTCTCTCAGGTATAGACTATTCATATATATACGCATGTGGCCCAGAGCCTATGCTTCGCGCCCTATATAGCGCTGCTGCGACTCCTGGTCAGTTCAGCTTCGAAGAGAGAATGGGATGCGGATTTGGCGCATGTATGGGTTGCTCTTGCAAGACTATTACAGGTTATAAGAGAATCTGCAAGGATGGACCTGTACTGAAAACCGAAGAAATTTTATGGGAGGACTAATTATGCTTGATACAAAAGTTAATCTTCTCGGCATAGAACTGGACAATCCAGTAATTCCTGCATCTGGAACATTCGGCTTTGGTTATGAATTTGCAGAGCTCTATGATATAAATTGCCTCGGTACATTCTCATTCAAGGGCACAACCAAAGAGCCTCGTTTCGGCAATCCGACTCCTCGAATTGCTGAATGCACAGAGGGGCTCATAAATGCTGTAGGACTACAGAATCCTGGCGTTGACAGTGTAATTGAAAACGAACTGCCACGCCTCGCAAAATGCTTCAATAAGCCTGTTATGGCCAATGTCAGTGGATTCTCAGTAGATGAATATGCATATACAGTAGAAAAACTAAGTGCAGTTGATCAAATAGGATGGTTTGAGATAAATGTCAGCTGTCCTAATGTCCATGGCGGTGGAATGAGTTTCGGCACCGATCCAAAATGTGCAGCAGAGGTAACTGCCGCTGTACGCGCTGTGACCGAGAAGCCGATTATTATTAAACTGTCACCTAATGTCACAGACATTGTATCAATTGCCAAGGCGTGTGAGGACGCTGGTGCAGATGGCATCAGCCTTATCAATACACTCCTTGGAATGAGAATAGATCTAAAAACCAAGAAGCCAGTTATTGCCAATAAAATGGGCGGCTTCTCGGGTCCTGCAATCAAACCTGTTGCACTTCGCATGGTATATCAGGTATATGATGCAGTTGATATCCCAATAGTTGGAATGGGTGGAATATCCAGTGCAGAGGATGTAATTGAAATGATGCTCGCTGGCGCAACCGCCACTCAGATAGGCGCAGCCAATCTCGTAAATCCTTATGCATCAAGGGATATAATCAATGACTTGCCAAGAGCCATGGAAAAATATGGCATCACGAGTCTAAGTGAAATAATAGGAGGTGCGCACTGATGGGACGCGACGTAATCATCGCATGTGACTTTGGTAGCGCAGAGGAAACATTTGCTTTTCTAGATAAGTTTGAGGGCCTGGAGCGCAAGCCTTTCGTCAAGATTGGTATGGAACTCTATTATGCAGAGGGTCCTGAAATTGTCAGAGAAATCAAGAGGAGAGGACATAAAATCTTCCTTGATTTAAAACTTCATGACATACCAACCACTGTTATGAAATCTATGTCAGTGCTCACAAAACTTGATGTTGATATGACTAACCTCCATGCCGCTGGTACAACACGTATGATGGAAGCGGCAATTGAGGGTCTCACAAGAGAGGATGGTACAAGGCCTATCCTCATCGCTGTAACACAGCTGACATCCACAGATGAAGAGACAATGAAGCGTGACATACTAATTGATAGACCACTATCTGATGTTGTTATGCATTATGCTTACAATGCTCGTGTATGTGGTCTCGATGGTGTTGTATGTTCACCGCTAGAGGCTGGTCTCGTGCATGAAAAATGTGGCAATGATTTCATCACTGTCACACCAGGTGTCCGCTTCGCAGACGGCGATATAGGGGACCAAAAGAGAGTTATGACACCAGAGGAAGCCAAGAAAATTGGCTCTGATTATATAGTTGTTGGTCGCCCGATAACTAAGGCGGACGACCCAGTTGCAGCATATAACCGCTGCGTTCGTGAATTCGTAGATTAAGGAGAAACTTATGAATAAGACAGAACTATTAATTGCCAAGGACTTGCTTAAAATTAAGGCAGTATTCTTTCGCCCTGATGAGCCATTCACATGGGCATCTGGAATAAAAAGTCCAGTCTATTGCGACAATAGACTTACTCTTACAGCACCAGAGGTTCGCCTTGATGTGGAGAATTCACTTGCAGAAATTGTCAAGACTAAGTATCCAGAGTGTGAGGTGCTAATGGGCACATCAACAGCTGGTATTGCTCATGCAGCAATTGTTGGACATATTTTAGGTCTTCCTATGGGATATGTAAGATCTGGTGCCAAGGATCATGGCCGTCAGAATCAAATCGAGGGAAAACTGGAAGCCGGTCAAAAGGTCGTTGTAATTGAAGACCTCATCTCAACAGGTGGTTCTGTAATTGAAGTTGTAGATGTTCTACGTGAGGCTGGAGCAGATGTTCTCGGTGTTGTATCTATATTCACATATGGTATGAAGAAGGGACTCGAAAGACTGGCTGAGGCTGGTATTGAGAATACATCTCTCACGAACTTTGATATCATTTCCAAGGTTGCAGCAGAGGATGGATATATTAAGGCAGGAGACGTAAATCGTCTTATTAAATTTAGAGATAACCCACAAGACGAGTCTTGGATTAAATAAGGAGAATTGCAGTGAAGAAAGACTTAATCGACATAAGAGACCTCACTCTTGATGAGATTGATGAACTGATAAGTGTGGCTGAGGATATTATTGCGAGCCCAGAGAAGTATTGCAGTATGTGCAAGGGACGTAAAATAGCAACACTATTTTACGAGCCGTCCACTAGAACGCGCTTTAGCTTTGAGTCGGCAATGCTTGACCTCGGCGGTAGCGTTATCGGCTTCTCATCACCAACTGATTGCTCAGTTGCCAAGGGCGAGAGCGTAGCCGATACAGCTCGCACAGCCGAGTGCTTTGCCGACATAATCGCAATGCGCCACTATAAGGACGGCGCTGCATTCGTCGCCGCATCCAATGTTAACATTCCTGTTATCAATGCGGGCGATGGTGGTCACAATCATCCAACGCAAACCCTGACGGATTTGCTGACAATCCATCGTGAGAAGGGCACTTTCGAAAATCTCACCATCGGCCTCTGCGGCGACTTAAAATACGGCCGCACTGTGCATTCGCTCATCGCGGCAATGTCACGCTATACTGGTGTTAAATTTATCTTGATTTCCCCAGAGGAACTTAAAATCCCTGAGAATATCAAGACAGAGATACTCGATAAGAACAATATAGATTATGTTGAAACTGAGTCACTTGAGGATGTTATGCCAAGTCTTGATGTTCTCTATATGACACGTATTCAGAGGGAACGTTTCCGCGATCCAACAGTATATGCACGACTGGAAGGCATCTATATCTTAGATAAGAATAAGATGTCAGCTGGAAAGGACGATCTAATTGTTCTTCATCCACTTCCAAGAGTAAATGAGATATCTGTAGAGGTAGATGACGACCCACGTGCAGCTTACTTCCGCCAGGTTAAGAATGGTAAGTTTATACGTATGGCTCTGATTCTAAAATTGCTTGATTTAAACGAGCAGGAGAGAGCAAATGGTACTTTCTCCAAGCCATCTAAACTCTCTGCTGAGAGCTATGACCCTAGCATAATTAGATGTGCCAATGCTCGTTGCATCAGCAGTATTGAGCAAGGCCTTCCACATCTCTTTGTCAAGACTGATAGTGGTTATCGCTGCCTATATTGCGAGACGAAAGCTACTAAATCATTTTAAATAAAAAAATAAGACCTGCTGGTTTCCCAGCAGGTCTATTTTTATATATTAGATTACTTCTTCTGATATTCGTCGTAATCTCTGTAGATCTCTTCGCCCTGAACGAGGTCTTCGTTCTTGCCGTGGTCTGCATACCAAACCTGTGCAAAGAATGGAGACTCCTTAGCGATAGCATCATAGTTCCATGGCCATGGATCGCACTCTGGGCACCAGTGACCGCCCTTGAGTACTGTGTTAACAGACATATCGAACTCATGTCCGAATGCGCACTTCCAATGAGAAGGAGCATAAACGTCTGCTGGCTTCTTAGAATCGAGATATTCACCACCGCGGAATTCAGCAGCCTTCTTGAGTTCAGCAGCTGTAAGATCCTTGAGTGCCTTGCTCTCATCATAACCATGGTCGAGTTTGAACTTGTCAGCCTCTTTGATGTCGCGGCAAGGAGGTGTGAGATCCCAAGCATCCCAAGAATCAGGAATCTTCTTCCAGTGTTCCATACCGAATGACTCTGTGTCGCCCCAGTAAGCGTTCATACGCTCAACGTTGTTAGTAGCGATCCATGTTCTTGTACCAAATCTCTTGTCCTTAGCGATTGAACCAAGAGCAACACGTGTGATATCAGAGATACCAGGTACGCGTGTAACTGTAGAGAGCTGATAGAACCAAGGAATCTTCTTGGACATGTTAGCAAAGTACTCTTCAGCAGGGATGTTCTGACGGAAGTGGAGATAACTCTCAAGTACGTCAGAGTCAGCATACCACTGACCGTGGAAGTTTCTATCGATGAACCAGTTTGGCTTGAAGATACGCTTAGAAGCGTCATGACCCATACCGATAGCCCAGAGGAGGAGATCCTCGAACTGATAAAGTGTAAGTCTGTATGTGTCACCAGAACCGATGTTATAGAATGATCTGTAGAACTCATCAGGAATATCATCGTTGCAGAAGTGCTCCATCAAGATAGCAGAATCATCAACTGTAGCCCACTCAAGTACATCGTTCATTGGAACGTGGAACATGATAGGGTCCATGTTCTTAAGGATTTCTGGATAAAGGATACCAGACTGACGCATTGAAACCCACTTCTTGAGGCCTGACTCTGCGAATACACGCTCAGCCTTAACCTTAGAAATAGCATAATGGTCATATACAGAAATCTTAAGAGGGTCACCTGTACGGCCCCAGTGGATACCGTAAGGACGGTTACCTGTCTCAGCAACAGTACCGATATATACAACAGCGATATCATCAGGATTTGGCTGTGCCTTGATAGCTTTAACGATATTCTCAGCTGCTGTTACGTTGGTCTTAAGTGTTCTCTTTGGCCAGTAGTCAGCTGCAGGAGATACAAGACCACCGATGTGAAGTACATAAGAAGCACCTGTAACGCAATCAAGGATTGCATCGTAGTTGTTGAAGTCGCCCCAAACGATCTTTACTCTTGGATCGCCAAGATAAGCTGCGAACTTCTCTCTGTTCTTCTGTGAATCACGAAGGAGAACATTGATGTTGAGGTCTGAGCGATAATCATAGATTCTCTTGAATGTTGCCCAGCCCATATTACCGGATGCACCAGTAATAAATACGGTTTTGTTTGCCATGGTTATTCCTCCAATATATTTTTTAAAAAATATTTTTTTAAACACAAAATAGTTTATCACCTAAAATGTCCATTTTCAATTATATTGTGAAATCTTCTACAGTATAATCCTTTCCAAACTTAGGTGCTCTTGCCTTGTTAGATGGAATCAAAACAAGGAGTGCAATAAGGAGTAGGTTGCTACCTACAACAATTGCGAGGTAGTAGTATTGATTAGCGCAAGCATAATCAACTACTTGTCCGAGGTAAGGGATAGAGAAGACAACTTTGCCATAGAACTGCTTTTCATTTACTGAATAAGTGCCATGGTTGTCCTCAACAGTTGCAATATTCTCACCGTTGATGACATCTATACCTTTTAGCTTGGCAACAGAACGACCGTTCTTGGTTGTCAAAACTTTGGACTCGATTGGGATACCCTCAAATGTGCCATACTTGATAAGGATGACTGAATCGCTATTGATGCTTGGTGCCATTGCATTGTTAGTAACGGTAGCAAAGCGATAGCCTGCGATTGCATAATCCTTGAAATTGTTGGAGAAGAGATAAGCGACACCGCTTGTGATTCCAACGATAAGGGCGATTATTAGAAGTATCCAGAGAACTGTTCTAATGAAAGTTCTAAATGGAGACTTTTTATGAGTTGAATGATTCTTAGGAATTGCGCCTTCTTCATATTCTGGCTCAGGTGGGATTGTACCTGGTCCAAATAAGAACTCCTCTGGTTGCTGCTGACTTTCTGGTTCTACATACTCAGGGAGACGCTCGGTTGATGCCTCGCGGGAGAGAGCAGCCTTGAGCTCTGCAACTTCTGCTTCAAGTTCTGCTACTCGGCTGTCAGACCTTTCGTTTTCTTTAATCTTTTTAGCGAAAGAAACACAGTCCTTATAGAGCTTGGCGTTACGAGTTTTGAGACGCTCATTTTCCTCGCGCAATGCTTCAACTTCAGAGAGTAAATCTGCGTTGTTTATATCACTCATAGGATTGACCTCCGTATAAAATTTAAACAATTCAATATATATTTTATATATTATTTATTGAAAATGCAAGGTGAATAAGTTATTATTAATAAAAGATTTTAATTTGTAAAGTGGGGAAGTGTTTCTGTTGAAAAACACAGCGCTGACCGCGCTCGGTGGCATCATCTCAGCGCTGTCTGTAATGTTTATGTTTTTATCATCACTTGTCCCATTTATGACTTATGTTGTTCCTGCTTTTGCTGGACTGCTTCTCATTGTTACAGTTAGAGAATTTAGCCTAAAATGGTCTATCTATATTTATATTGCTGTATCAATTCTATCCTTGCTCGTCATTGCTGATAAGGAAGCTGCTGTTATGTACACTTTCTTCTTTGGCTATTACACAATTTTTAAATATTTCCTCGACGGCAAGGTGAAAAACAAAGTTGTTAAGACGGTAATCAAATTTATCGTTTTTAATATTTCAGTTGTGCTGGGTTATCTATTGATAATCTATGTGTTCGCAATTCCTCTGGAGGAGATGGAGGAATTTGGCAAGTATACGAGCCTCGTTTTACTTGGCCTCGGCAACATAACGTTTGTTTTCTATGATATTGTTGTCCGCAATCTATCAATAATCTATGACAACAAATGGCACAGCAGAATTCGCAAAATCTTTAGATTCTAGGAGGAATCGACATGTACAGTAGTTTTTCAGATTTTATCAACGAAATCAAAACAAATGGCAAGAAATGGGTAAAGTCACAGGCTAAGATGTCACTTATCACATTTGTACTTGTTCTCGTAGGACTTATCATTGCTGATATAGTTGTTGAGAAAAAGCTTATGGGTCAAGGCTATGGTGTTGCACCAGATCTTCTTATCCCACTTATCGCACTCGTTATCGCAATAATCGATGCTATCCCAGTTCTCGGTATCACAATCACAATGCTCCCATGGGCTGTAATTGCTATGCTTGTAGGCGATAGCATTAATGGTGAAGCCATCCTTGTTGTTTTCGCTGTAATCATGGTTATCAAGCAGATTATTGAACCATTCGTACGCGGCAAGTCACTCGGTGTAAGCCCACTTGAAGAGGCAATTGCAGCAGTACTTGGTTGGGTTATCTTCCCAGGTACAGTTGGTTCAGCTATTGGTCTTATCGTAGTTCCAATTGTTTATACAACAGGCAAGAAGATCTATCTCAACTTCCATCCAGATTCAAAACTCAATGGCAATCTTATCAACAACCTTCTAAAGAAGGACAATGCTATTGATATAACAAATGACGTAGTAGACGTTGACGAAAAATAATTATTTAGCGGGGATATGAGAAATGAGTAAATCATTGCTCTCGAAAATTGAAGATATTTATCCGAGCCTATCCAAGAGCCACAAGAAAATTGCGGATTTCGTTCTAAACAATTATGAGAAAGCCGCATATTATACGGCAGCGAAGCTCGGCGCAGAGACAGACATCAGTGAGTCCACTGTTGTCCGTTTTGCCATGCATTTAGGATTTGAGGGATATCCGGAGTTTCAGGATGCACTTCAAGAGGATATCAAGGGACAGCTTACTTCTCTTCAGAGAATGGAAGTTGCAAGTTATCGCATGTCTGGTGAGGATGTTTTAACTAAGGTCCTAACAGACGATAGAGCATCTATAAAAGAAACTCTGAATAATATCTCTCGTGAAGATTTCAAGAATGCAGCTGAGGCAATCAATAGTGCTGGCAAGATATATATCCTTGGTATACGCAGTTCAGCTCCACTTGCAGAATTTATCTATTTCTATTTCAAGATGATCTATGACAATGTTGTACTTATCGATACTGCAAGTGCATCTGAGATGTTCGAAAAAGCATTCAAAATCAAGAAAAATGATGTATGTATAGCTCTCTCATTCCCACGTTATTCCAAGGCTGTTGTCAATACACTTGACTATATCAAGGATAAGGGCGCCAAGATTATTGCTATCACCGATAGCAATTCTTCACCTATTGTTCCTGTTGCAGACTATGTATTGCTAGCCAAGAGCAATATGGCATCATTCGTTGATTCGCTTGTTGCTCCAATGAGCCTTATCAATGCGCTGATTGTAGAGGCTACAACGAAACAGCGTGATGAGGTACTTGATACGTTCTCAGAACTTGAAAACATCTGGGATAAATATGATGTTTATGAAACTTCCGAGGACATAATCAATGAGTAAAGTAATTGTAATTGGTGCGGGCGCAGCCGGTGCGCTTGCGGCCTCAACTGCGGCAAGGCAGGGGAACGAAGTACTCCTGCTGGAGCGCAATGCGAGAATTGGCCGCAAGATTATGATTACCGGCAAAGGCCGCTGCAACGTGACAAACGCGTGCTCCGATGTGAAGGAGTTTATCGACAATGTGCCGGTAAACGGACGCTTTCTCTATAGCGCGTTGTCACAGTTTATGACATATGACACAATGTCACTTTTTGAGGAACTCGGAGTCCCACTCAAGGTTGAGAGGGGCGACCGCGTGTTCCCGGTTTCTGATAAATCTGTAGATATAGTTGACGCGCTCTTCTCGTATCTCAAGAAGAGCAACGTCAAACTAATTCATGACAGAGTATCTGAGATAATACTGAGCGAAGACAGCGACGTGCAGAAAACCGTTACTGGCGTGCTCTGTGAGAGCGGTAAAACATATGACTGTGACAAGGTTATCCTTGCCACAGGTGGTATGTCTTATCCCGCTACAGGCAGCACAGGCGACGGCTATGCTATCGCACGCCTCTGTGGCCATACAGTGACGGCTCTCAGCCCGTCGCTTGTACCTATCGAATCAGATGACCCTTGCTGTAAAGCAATGCAGGGTCTAGCACTTAAAAATGTCGGAATTAAGATAGTTGAGACCAAGTCTGGAAAGCCAATCTATCGTGATTTTGGTGAACTTCTTTTCACACATTTTGGCGTATCTGGTCCGACAGTTCTCAGTGCAAGTTCACATATTAGAACTATCACTGATGGTCAATATTCACTTGTTATTGACCTAAAACCGGCTCTAAAAGAAGAGCAACTTGATTATAGAATTCAGAGAGATTTTCTCGCAAATTCTAATAAGGACTTTCAAAATTCTCTCGGTGGACTACTACCATCCAAGATGATTCCAATTGTCATTGAGAGAACAGGTATTGAGCCTACTAAGAAAGTAAATCAACTTACAAAAGTTGAGCGCCATGCGCTTAGTTTTATACTTAAAAACTTTTCAATTCCGCTATCGAAATTTAGACCGATAGAGGAGGCAATAATCACATCCGGAGGCATTGATGTTAAGGAGATTGATCCAAGAACAATGCAATCGAAACTTGTAAATGGACTATATTTTGCCGGTGAGATTATTGATGTAGACGCCTATACAGGCGGCTTTAACTTGCAGATAGCATTTTCAACTGGCTATCTCGCAGGTATGAATGTTTAATGGAGGAAAATTATGTTTAATATTGCTGTAGATGGTCCTGGCGGCGCTGGTAAGAGCACAATCTGCCGTGCTGTATCCAAGGAGCTTGGCTTTATTTATGTAGATACAGGAGCACTATATCGTGCTGTGGGACTCGGAGCACTTCGCCGTGGTCTCGATACTAAGAATGTTGAAGAGATAACTTCTCTCTTAACAGATATAGATGTCAATCTAGTTTTCGAAAATGGTGAGCAGAAAGTCACATTAAATGGTGAGGATGTATCGACAGATATCAGACTCCCAGAGGCATCAATGGCAGCATCTAATGTCTCAGCAATTCCTGCTGTTCGTCAGTTCTTATTTGACTTGCAGCAGAAAATCGCAGCTGAGAATAACTGTCTTATGGATGGCCGTGATATCGGTACAGTAGTACTTCCAAATGCACAGCTCAAAATCTTCCTTACAGCAAGCCCAGAAGTACGAGCAAAACGCCGCTATGATGAGCTTGTTGCCAAGGGACAGGACGTAAGTTTCGATGACATTTTGAGTGACCTTAATGAGCGCGATTATCAGGACTCACACAGAGAAATTGCACCGCTTAAACAGGCTGATGATGCAATTTTACTCGATACATCAGATATGACTTTTGATGAGGTAAAATCCAAAATAAAATCACTAGTAGAGGAAAAGAAAAATGGCTGAACAAATTATCACTAATAAGGACAAATTGAAGTTCTATAGCGAGAAAGAATACAACTACAATTGGGACAAGGACCTAAAGGAGCATAGAACTCTCTATGCAGTTTTATATCCTATTGCTCATCTATTGGTTGATAAGATTAAGTTTAATGGTGTAGAAGTTTATGGTACTGAGAATATACCAACGACTGGTAAAGTACTTCTTGCTTCAAATCATGCATCAGGCTTTGATCCTATTACAATTGTCTATGCTATGAGCAGAGACAGAAGATCTAGAACAATGTATTTTATGGCCAAGGAAGAGTTCTTCCATACTTTCTATACAAAATGGCCACTTCTTATTCTAAATGGTTTCCCAGTTAAGCGTGGTACATCTGATAGAAAATCACTCAATTTTGCTATCCGTATACTGAAGGAAAATTTTGCTCTTCTTATCTTCCCACAGGGAACAAGAGATAAGGAACTTGGCAGACCTGATAATGAGGTTAAAAACGGCGTAGCACTTATTGTTCGTGAGGCACAGACACCAGTTCTTCCTGTATCAATTCATATTGAGAAGAACCCTGCAAATGGCAAAGCTCCACATGTTGTTGTACGTTTCGGAAAACTCATTGAATATTCCGATTTTGGATTCTCTGAAAAGGCAAAATCAGCTGAACTAAAAGCAGCAACTAAACTTATCATGGATAGGATCTGTGAAGAATGGGACAAGGACAACGTGAAATAATACTTGCGGAGCATGCAGGTTTCTGTTTTGGTGTTGATAGAGCAATTAAAAATGCAATTTTTTTCTTCCGCGAACATGGCTCGGAAAATGGCTATACATTGGGAGAACTTATACACAACAACTCCATCAACAACAAGATGAAAAATCTTGGAATCAAGATTGAAGAGGACTATTTAAAAATCCCTGAGAACGCAAAAGCGGTTATACGCGCTCACGGCGTTCCAAGGGAGGTTTATGAATACTTTGAAAAGTCGGATATCACTTATCTCGATGCGACTTGTCCATTTGTTTCCAAGATTCATAAAATAGTAGAAAATATTCCAAAAGATGGCTCAGTTCTGCTGGTCGCAGGAGACGAAAAACATCCAGAAGTAATTGGAATTTTAGGCTTCTGTAGCTGTGAATATTTCGTATTTACAAACGAAAAGGAATTAGATGCTATCCTGGAAAACAACAAGGCTAAACTGGATAAATCTGAGATATATGTTGTAAGTCAAACTACTTTTTCCTTGACGGAATGGAGTAATTGTATAAAAAAGTTAAATTTAATATATACAAATACACATATATTTGATACAATATGTAAAGCTACGGAAGAAAGACAAAAAGAGGCAGAGAGTCTTTCTAAAAAGTGCGATGCGATGGTCGTTATAGGGTCGACGCACTCATCCAATACAGTGAAACTTTATAACATCTGTAAAGAAAACTGTAAAACCTGTCTCATTGAATCAGCTAAGGATTTCGACAGAAACTTCCTAATCGGTTCAAGCACCATAGGTGTCACAGCCGGGGCTTCTACGCCATGGGCTATAATAAAGGAGGTACTTGAGGCTATGTCTGAAGTAAAAGAAACAAATATTGTTGAAGAGGATTTCGCTGCAATGCTAGAGGAGAACCTCAATAACATGTCTACTGATCAGAAGGTAAAGGGTATCATTGTTGGTATCACACCTACTGAGGTTCAGATTGATATAGGAAGGAAACAGACTGGTTACATTTCTTACAACGAGTGGTCATTTGATCCAAACGCTAACCCAGCTGAGGAAGCTAAAGTTGGCGATGAGATAAATGTTATCATCATGAAGACTAATGACGTTGAAGGCACAATCATGTGCTCTAAGAAGCGTTTCGACAGCGCTAATGCTTGGGATGAACTCGAAGCAGCTGTTGAGTCTGGTGATCAGGTAGAAGGTACTGTTACTGATATCATCAAGGGCGGTATCATCGCTACAACACAGAAGGGTGTTCGCGTATTCATTCCTGGTTCACTTACAGGAGTTGGCAGAGATGAGCCAATGGATGCTCTTCTCAAGACCAAGGTTACATTCAAAATTATTGAAGTTATCAAGCAGCGTCGTCGTGCTGTTGGTTCAATTAAGGCTTTTGCATCTAATGCTCGCCGTGAGGCACAGGAGAAGTTCTGGGAGCAGGCTGAGGTTGGCCAGGTTTATACAGGCGTTGTTAAGTCACTTACAAACTATGGCGCTTTCGTTGACATCGGTGGCGTTGATGGTATGATTCATATTTCAGAGCTTTCATGGAAGCGCATTAAGCATCCATCAGAAGTACTTTCAATCGGTGACACAGTTGAAGTATTTATCAAGGCTCTTGACAACAATAAGATTTCTCTTGGATACAAGAAGGACGAGGACAATCCTTGGGCTATCCTAAAGAAGACTTATGAAGTAGGCGATGTAATCGATGCTAAGATCGTTGGAATGACAGCATTTGGAGCATTTGCAAATGTTATCGATGGTATCGATGGTCTCATCCATATTTCACAGATTGCTGATCGTCATATTGAGAAGCCACAGGATGCACTCACAGCAGGTGAGACAGTAAAGGCTAAGATCACAGAGATCGACTATGACAAGAAGCGCGTTAGCCTCTCAATCCGTGCTCTTATCGAGCCAGCTGAGGAAGAGGCTCCAGCAGCTGAGACAGAGGTTGTTGCATCAACAGAGACACCTGTTGAGGAAGCAGCTCCAGCTGAAGAAGCTCCTGTAGAGGAATAATTAGATTAATCAAGGCGGCGGCAGATTGTCGTCGCCTTATTTTTTGTTTTGAGGATATTATGATAGAACTTGTTGAAAAAACTGATGTGTGGACCTATCTTAGGTCCTGTAACAAACCTATTGTCATGTATGGCACTGGCAATGGGGCAGATAAGATATTCTCAGTTTTCGATAAGTATGGAATCACCGTGTCTGACATATTTATGAGTGATACATTCTATCGTGGTGATAGGGAGTTTCATGGCTATAAACTCCTACGCTATCAAGATATTCTCGACAAATATGATGACTGTGTAATTGTTCTTGCATTCGCAATTTTCCGCCGCGATATGCTGGAATATATAAGAGAGATATCTGAGAAATACGAGGTGCTCGCGCCATGTGTACCTGTATTTGGTGATGATTATTTCTCTATTGAGACGCTCGATAAGTATGCGTCTGAAATAGAGGAGACCTATAAGCTCCTCGCAGACGAACAGTCAAGACTTGTATTTAGAAATTCGCTCGAATATCGCATCTCTGGCAAGATAAAATATCTGTTCGACTGCGAGAGCGAGCGCGACGAAGTATTTCAAAATATAATCAAACTCGATGAGCATGAGACATATGTGGATCTCGGAGCATATCGCGGTGATACAGTCGAGGAGTTTCTGCTTATGACTCATGGACTGTATGACTACATCTATGCACTCGAGCCTGATATTAAAAACTATCAGAAACTCCTCGAGAATATGGGCAGCCTCGACAATGCTGAGTTTATCAATAAGGCATCATGGTCTGACAAGAGAGTTGTAAACTTTGAAGGTGGCGGCGGCCGCAATTCCAATATAACTGGAAATGGTGAAACTGCTGTTCATACAACAGATGTCGACTCAGTGCTCGGTGGCCGTTCTGCCACATATATCAAGATGGATGTCGAGGGTGCCGAAGCAGAGACATTAGAAGGCTTAAAGGCTACTCTCATAGAATACAAGCCTAAACTTGCTATTTCGGCTTATCACAGAACAGGAGACATATTTACACTTCCGCTTCTCGTAAAAAAACTAAATCCAGAATATAAGATTTTCCTACGTCATCATCCTTATATACCTGACTGGGAAACCAATATCTATTGTTGTTGAAAACACTAATTAGTGTTAAAATAAATCCAAAATAAAACACGTGGAGGAATTCTTATGAGAAATCCTGATAACGTGTTAATTGGCATCGCATTATTTTTATTGGCTGGCGTTGTGGTTTTCAATGTGCTTTCGGCACCGAAACCAGAGGAACCTGCTCCGGAGGCTATTACTGTCACAGTAACTGTTACAGAGAGTGAGCCTACGAGCAGTTCATCACCCGTATCTGATGGCAAACTTGACATCAATACGGCAACAGCCGCTCAGTTTGAAACATTGTCTGGGATTGGCCCTGCCAAGGCACAGGCAATTGTTGATTATCGAACTGAGCATGGCAATTTTAAATCAGTAAATGATTTGCTAAAGGTCAGTGGCATAGGCGAGAAGACACTCGCAAAATTTATTGATGATATCAAATGCAATTAGGTTGGCTATCTATGCAATATATTATTTTGGACCTTGAATGGAATACCGCTTATTCCAATAAACTTGGTCATTTTATAAATGAAATAATCGAATTTGGGGCAGTAAAACTAAATGATAAGTTGGAGATAACAGAGGACTTTTCATCTTTTGTTAAGCCACAGATTGAGAAGAAACTGAGATCCAGAGTTAAGAATCTTACTAATATCTCCAATGAGGATGTAGCTGATGCAGAGCCATTCCCAGTTGTCTGCGAAGATTTTACAAACTGGGTTGGGGACCTCGACAATACAATTCTTCTCTCATGGGGAGATATGGATATCCGTGTTCTCATAGATAACTGTAAGTATTTCTATGACAACAATCCAACGATTCCTTTTGTTAAGTATTATGTGGACTTGCAGGCTTATTTTATGGCTCAAAAGGAATTGCCTAAGGGACAGCAAATTGGTCTCTCAGCAGCTGCGGAACTTATCAATGCAGATATGGAGAGCTTTGCTCTTCATCGCGCACTCGATGACAGCGAACTGGCATCAGTTTGTTTTAGCAAGGTCTATGATAAAGAATCTCTAAAGCGCGCAATAATAGAATGCGACGATGAATATTATACCCGCATTCTATTCAAACCTTATGTCGTGTCCGATATAAACGACAAGCTCGTAGACAAGACCCAGTTCTGCTGTAAATGTCTCGAGTGCGGGGAGATGGCAGACCAGACATCTGACTGGAAATTCTCCAACAGTTCATTCCATGCATCATTCAAATGTCGTGACTGTAATATCAAGTATAGAGTCAATGTTCAGTTCAAGAAAAACTACAGTCAGATGGCAGTAAAAAAGAATGTAATTGTAGTGAAAAAATAGTGAACATAAAGTTTAAAATTCATTTAACCTATGTGATTTTTTATAAAAAGTCACATAGGTTTTTTGTTTGACAAAATTGGTCTAAATGTATAAAATAATAGCGTAAATGAATTCGTTCATAAAAGGAGAAAGTTTATGAGAGAAATCGAAAAGAATATGAAACCAAAAGAGCTAAAAGCTTACAGAACTCAGTTGTTCCGTGATGCTCAGCAGTGGAAAACTCCTGATAGAGTTCCACACTATGGTAATATCGTTACATGGAAGATTTTCGATGCTGGTTATACAATCGACCAGGCTATGACAAACTTTGATGTAATGAAGGAGACCATTGAGAAGTTCCTTGCAAAATATCCTATTGATGTTCTTATTGATATCGGTATCCGTAATCAGTTCGGTGTTACCGAGGCTTTCGGCATGGGCGACCATGGCTATTACTACTATGACAAGGAAGTTGTTGGTATCAATGACCACGCTTATTGTCCAGTAGATAGACTCATGGAATATATCGATGACAAGTATAAATATGCTTGGGAAGTTGCTCTTCCAGAGAAAATTCCTGATTTCTATGAGAAATCAATGGATACATGGAAGAACGTTTGGAAAGAGTATTGGAACTATATCATGTTCATTTTCAAGATGAACAAGGTTACTGGTGCTTATGGTCTTGCAAACGGTGCTCCTAACAACCCTATGAAGGGTACAATCAATTTCGGTATTGAAGAGGCTGAATCCAACCTTCTTGGTATCAAGAATCTCTCAATTGCTGCTCGTCGTAATTTCGATCAGTTAAAAGAGTTCTGTGATGCATGGGATGAGAAGGAGACCAAGCCAATTATTGAGAAGGTTTTGGCATCGGATGATGGTCCTGACATGAAATATTGTTTTGATGCATCACTTATCATGCTTTCTCAGAATATCTTAAATCCACGTCAGTTCGACAACCTCTATTGGTGCTATCTCGAGCCACTTCTCAAGGCTTATGAGCAAAAGGGTAAGTGTCCTCGAATCTTTACAGAGGGTAAGATTGATATGTATGCAGATCACTTCGCTGATTTCAAGAAGGGCTCTATCTGCTTGCATCTCGAAAATGACGATCCATGGGCTATCCGTGAGGCAATACCAAATGTTGCTATCATGGGCGGTCTTACAACTCAGCTTCTTGGTAATGCAACTCCAGAGGAGTGCGTAGATTATACTAAGAAACTCATCGACGAACTCGGCTCAGAGGGTGGTTTCATTCTCTCAGAGGACAAGATGCTATCATATAGAAACGACTGCAAGGCTGAAAATCTCTCAGCAGTTTGTGAGTTCGTTTCAAACTATGAGCTTAAGAAATAAGGAGGAAATAGTAATGGCAGACGAAATTATTGCTACAGCTGAAGAAACACCAGTAGTAGAAGAAAAGAAGAAAACAGATTGGCCATATGCTTCATATCCAGATGGATATAACAAGCTCCTTAACAAGATCATGCCTTTCTGGGCTAGACCAGCCAAGAAAATGATGGGCGACCTCTTAATTCGTGTTCTTGTAGATGGCTAACTAATAGTGTATAATAATGTGGCTGCGTGATACCGCAGCCACATTATTTTTTAAAGGTGAGATAATGAGTAAGGATATTTTATTTGAAAATGATGCTAGTGCTAAAATGATAGCCGGCATGAACAAGGTGGCAGATGCTGTTGTATCAACATTCGGACCAAAGGGTCGCAATGTTGCTTTTACACAGCAGTACGATGTGCCACTTGTTACCAATGACGGCTATACTATTGCGAAACAGATTACTTTGCCAGATAAGTTTGAGAACCTAGGCGCAGAGCTTTTAAAAGAGGCTGCACTGAAGTCCAATGAAAACTCTGGCGACGGTACAACTGCTTCTGTTATTTTGGCGCAATCAATAGTAAATGAGGCATATAAAAATATCGCTTCAGGTGCAAATGGAATATTTATTAAACGTGGAATTGATAAGGCGGCAGCTGTCGTATGCGAGACTCTTGATAAGAAGGCACAGCCTATAAAAGATGTCAAGACCGTTCGCAATATTGCGACAATCGCTGGCAATAACGATCCAGAAATTGGCGAACTCATCGGCAATATCTATGATGAACTAGGCTTTGACCCAGTTGTCCTTACAATGGATACTCAGATGTCTGATACCAATCTTGTTATTACTCATGGACTCCGTGTTGATAGTGGATATCTATCCAGATATTTCGTTACTGATTATGCTCGCAATATTTGCGAGATGGATAATCCATATATTTTCATCTGCAAAGATGAAATCAAGACAATCCGCGAGATATATCACTTGCTCGAGGATGCGGTTAAAAATAAAGCACCGCTCCTCATTATCGCAAGGGATATAATGGGCGAGGCGCTGCAGGCACTCGCTGCCAATGCGGAGAAGAATGTCCTAAAAGTTATCGCTATTAAGGGCCCTGGCTATAGCGATACAAGAGATAGAAATCTAAACTGCATTGCAGCGATAACCGGTGCTACAGTCGTTGATAGTGCATATATGGATATATCAACAGTTGGACTTGAGGTCTGCGGTCGTGCCAAGCGCGCCGTAGTTGAGAAAAATGTCTCAACTATTGAACAACCAGCTTGTCCAGACAATGATAAAGTTGATGAACTGAAAAAACAGATTAAGAAACAACTTGAAACAGAGACAGGCGACTATCAGATTGATAAACTTGAGCAGTCACTTGGACTTCTTAATTCTGCGATGGCAGTAATTGAAGTCGGTGGAACATCAGAACTTGAAATGTTCGAGCGCAAGTATAGAATCGATGATGCTCTCAATGCTTGTAGCCGTGCCGTATCTGAGGGAATTGTACCTGGCGGTGGCAAGGCATTACTTCTATGCAAGAGTGCAGTAGAGGAGCTAATTGAGACACTCACAGGCGACGAAGCACTCGGTGCAACTGTTGTTCTTCGCTCACTTGAAGCACCAATCAGACGCCTTGCTATCAATTGTGGCGTTGATGACAGTGTTGTTCTTAATAATGTAATATCTAATAAGAATGAGAACTATGGCTATGATGCGAGACAGGATATATATGGCGACCTTATAAAACTCGACATAATTGATCCTGTATCTGTTATCAAGAACTCATTTAGAAATGCAATTAGTATTGCTAGTACCTATATTACAGCGGGTGCTGCAGTAATCGATACTGATAAAAAGGAAGAGGCTTAAAGCGTTTGCTTTAAGCCCCTTTTTTTATTCATCTAAATTGTCTGATTTATTGAACTCAAATCCCATTTTCTCAAGTAGCCAGAAGGAGAGGACAAGATAGATTCTATTCTCCTTGTCTGAGAAATCAATCTTACATATCTCTTCTATTCTGTCTATTCTACGTATAAGTGTAGTTCTGTGGACATACAGTTCCTCAGCAGTATGCGTTGAGTTACAATTGTTATTGAGATATGCACGGAGAGTTAACAGATATTCAGTATTATTTTTTTTATCATAATTAATAAGCTTACGAATTGCTTCAGCAATTATCTGGTCATAAGACATCTCACTGACAATTCTGTCATACATATAATCAAGAGCATAGTCTGAGAATTTGAAATACCATTTCTCTGGACTGCATTTCTGTCCCACATCAAGCGCTTTGGTCGCTTGAATGAGATAGGAAGGCAATCTATTTAAATCAGTGAATTTATCGGATACACCAGCCTTGCAGACGAAATCACGGACAATATATGCAAGTACATGGAAGAACTTGTGCTCATCATCTGCATTGTTTGAAATTGAATGATTAAATACCCATACAATATCATCATTATGAATTATTGCACATGAGTTGGCCCAGGTCTCTTCAAGCTTGCCACAGATATATTCTGTCAGTTCGTCCCATTTTGTATTTTTATAGAACGAGAATTTGATTACAGAATATTTATTATTTATACTCCAACCATAGTTTTGAAGGATGAGTGCGGCATCAGTATCATCAATATTGCTTGGATTATATATCATATCATACATAAGAGTATGAAGCTTATCAGAGCTGCGCTTGATAAGTGGATCCTCAGAATATCTGAGATAGACCTGCTTGATATATTTGAAATAATGACGGAACAGTTGAATCTGTCCTTCATCAATTTCACCATTGTAATAGGTGGCAGGAGACATCATACGTGCAATATATCTGTTATCGCTGATGATATTCATGCATATATGAGGGAGCTTATTAGGATCATTAAATACATATGTATCAAGCGTGTTGAGCGTGGCTTGATAGTTCTTGTTGCCAAGCAGTTTCTTGGCATGTGTAATAGGAATAGATTTGCCAAAGTTGGACTTGTATATTGCCTCGTCCGCTTTGGCATTTACTATGTCATCAATAAGGAAATCATAATTGTGCTTGGCTGAGAGCGCAAGCAATGAGAAATTATGATTTAGGACATAGACAGGCTCGGATATAATTTCCTCGCCAATAATTCCAAATTCATCCAGTGGATAACGAGCAGCAATACCATCTTTTAACTTGCAATCCCAATCTTGCAGTTCATTTATAGTCTCATAGACAATCTCAGCAAGGTCAAAGAAGTTTCTAACATTTTCAAATATAGCATAGTCGCAATTTCTTGGAATGTAAGTGCGATTTAGATACTCTGGGTTGATGAAAATGAGAGTCACTGGTTTTCTCGCAATGATGGCCTTGTCCAGTCGGCGTGCATCGACGAGATAGCAATAGCCAACCTCGGTTGTACCGTTATAAAATTTGATATTTTTAATCTGTAGTTTATCAGATGGAGCTTTCTTCTCAACAAAGTCAATTTTCTTGGCAAGTCGATAGAAGAGCATAGATGATGTAATAACCATAATGTCCTCCTAGAAATCAAGCTGAGCTATGAACTTGTTTTGGAAGTCCTCGTGTGATGCAAGTTCGATAAATTCGGCCGCATTTGCGATAGTATCAGTCTCATTTAATTTATCAATTGATAATAAGCAGAGTTTAGAGCCTTCACCAGCGGCATTTCCAACAGGGACAATCTTGTCCAGAAGTTCTGGTGGAATTAGTTTAATCTTGCATGTGTTATGTGGGTCCATATAGTTTCCAAAAGCACCTGCGATAAGGACTTCTTTTATATCAGCATAAGTTATTCCAAGAACTTCGGCCATTATTTCAATGCCGGCAGCAATAGCACCTTTTGCGAGTTGAACTTCTCTGATATCTTTCTGAGTGATATAGACCTTGTCTGTTAGCATCAGCGCCTTGTTGCCGTCAATCTCAGTAAGACGGTTACTGATTGGGCCTTCGTATTTACGATTAAATCTACCAGCAGGTAGAATAACGCCTGCGTCAAGAAGGGCGGCGCAGAGGTCGATGAGACCAGAACCGCAGATGCCCTTGGCATCGCAGTCGTCGATGATAGAGAGTGAGAGGTCGCCATCGACGAGAGAAACATGGTCGATAGCACCTGGTGCGCCGCGCATGCCGCAGGCAATCTTGGCACCCTCGAAGGCTGGGCCTGACGCAGTTGAGCAGGCAACAAATCTATCCTTGTTGCCGAGCGCCATCTCGCCGTTGGTTCCAATATCAAGAAGGAGGGTGATATCATCCTTCTTGTGGAACTCTGTTGCGAGTATTGCGCCTACTGTGTCGGCGCCGATAAATCCAGCAATAACTGGAATGAAGAATATCTGTGCATTTGGATTTACATTAGTAAGGAGGTCTGTTGCAGGATATGTAAAACTGCCATATTTTGTTGGCATATAAGGAATCTGAACGAGGGATGTAGGATTGATACGAGCGAAGATATGCTGCATACATGTGTTGCCAACTATTGTAATGGCAAGAATGTCATTCTTGTCTCGACCGCTGCTCTTTAGGAGCTCAGAAATCATTTTATCTGCTTGCTTATTAACTGTATCAGCAATCTCATCGACGCCATTTTCAAAAGCATAGAGACAGCGTGAGATAACATCTCCGCCATATTTTACTTGCTCGTTTAGTGCACCGAGTGTTGTAATCTGGTCACCACATTTTAAATCCATGAGATAGGCGGCGATTGTAGTTGTACCAATATCAAATGCGACGCCGAGAGGGTTCTCGATGCCACAGAAATCAACTATTGGATTACATTCAACTGAGCCACAGCCACAGAAGTTACTTGTCATAACTTTTTCATTATGCACTCCTGTGTCATCGGATAGGGTAACGACCATGCCGTCTGTGACAGTTGTCGTGCATGCCTTGACGCGCTTCTTGCAGTCGCCGCAAGTCACATCAACCATGCACTTGCCGCATGTGCCGTTACCGCCGCACGGGTACTCGAACCCCAGTTCGGCAACCCTCTCGGCGTCCATAATAGTAGCGTTTTGTGGTACAGTAACCTCTATACCAGATGGCAAGAATTTTACTTTACAGTCCATTTAGATACCTCCGAATTATCCATGCACACTATAGGGTAAAATTAACATTTTTATGAACAAATTTTATGGAATACTCATAAAAAAATCGCGTAGAAGTAAGGAAAAATATAACACGCTACACATTGTAGCATATTAAAATTAAAATTGCTATACTTTGGGCGCTCAAATTATTTGAACTTACAGAATTTGTACTATATAATTAATGCGTACAAATTTTTTGGAGGTATAAAATTATGGCAGATCTTAAAAAACTTACAGAAGCTATGGGCGATCTCGAAGAGGATATCGTTGTAGAGATCATTGATGAAGTACTTGCATCTGGTACAGGTGCTCAGGAAGCAGTTGACGCTTGCTCAGAGGGTATGAATATTGTTGGTGACAGATTTGGCACTGGTGAATATTTCGTATCTGACCTCATCTATGCTGGTGAGATCATGACAGACGCAGTTCAGAAGCTTTCTACACTTCTTGCTGACGGTAACGGCGCTGGCACATCAGCTAAGATCGTTATCGCAACAGTTAAGGACGACCTTCATGACATCGGTAAGAACATCGTTAAGGCATTCTTTGAGGCTGCTGGCTTTGAAGTAGTTGACCTTGGTATCGACGTTTCTACAGATAAGATCGTTGAGACAGTTAAGGAACAGGGTATTAAAATCGTTGCTCTTACAGGCGTTTTGACACTTGCTCTTGATTCTATGAAGGCTACTATTGATGCATTCACAGCTGCTGGTATCCGTGATGACGTTAAGATTCTCATCGGTGGTAACCCAGTATCTGCTGAGGCTTGTGAGTCAATGAAGGCTGACGCTTGGGCACATTCTCCAGCAGACTCAGTAAGAATCTGTAAAGAATGGGCAGGTATGTAATATGATAGTAATTGGTGAGAAGATTAATGGTGCCGTTCCTAAGACACGTGCTGCAATAGAGGCACGTGATAAGGAATATATCCAGGAACTCGTTCGTATCCAAGAAGCTGCTGGTTGCGCTTATATTGATGTATGCGCATCAACAGATGCAAGTGTAGAATATGATACACTTTGCTGGCTTATCGATTGTGTTCAGGAAGTAAATACAGTTCCAATTTGTATTGATTCTCCTGATCCAAATATGCTCGTTAAGGTTTTCCCTAAGATTAATGAGCCAGGTCTCATTAACTCAGTATCTCTCGAAGGAAACAAGTGTGACATTTTGTTCCCACTTCTTCGTGATAATCCTGAATGGAAAATCGTTGCACTTGCATCATCAGATAATGGTGTTCCATATACAGCTGATGAGAAAGTTGCAAATTGTTTCGCTCTTATTGAAAAGGCTGCTGAGTATGGCATTTCTGAGGATAGAATCTTCAACGATCTCTTGATCTTTGATGCATCAACTCGTGCTGATACTCTTTCTGCTTTTGCTGAGGCTACACGCCGCGTAAAGGAGAAGTATCCAAGCACAGTAGTAACAGGTGCTCTTTCAAATGTTTCATTTACACTTCCTGTAAAGAAGGCTTTGAATTCTGCATTCCTCGTACTTGCTATGCAGTCAGGTCTTGATTCATTTATCGGTGACCTTACAAACCGTGATCTCAAGGCAGTTATGCTTGCAGCAGATGTTCTTCTTGAGAAGGACAACCATTGCCGTAAGTACACAACAGCATTCCGCAAGGGTGAAATTGGTCCAGTAAAATAATTTAATTTAACTACAGAGTAGAGGTATACGCGTTAAGTTGTGGAGGAATGGGAAGTTGTACTCCAACCGAAGGACATGGTCTGCGATGTATACCTCGCGTCCGCTGGAGGTTATTATTTGAAAAACAACAATAAGACATTTAAGCTTGTAATTGATGCATTACTCGCAGCCATGGTTGCATTGCTTGGTTATATTTCAATTGATGCAACAGTTATTAAGATTACCTTTGAGTCGCTTCCGATTTTCATAGGTGCATTTTTGCTTGGCCCAGTTGATGGCATGCTAATAGGTGGAGTTGGTACATTGATTTATCAACTTCTAAGATATGGATTTGCATACACGACAGTGCTATGGATGCTTCCATATATCCTTGCAGGTCTCATCTGTGGACTGATAGCCAAGAAGGACAAATTTGATACAAGCAAGATCAAATTTGTTATTGTAACACTTGTGGCTGAAGTATTGATTTCAGTTTTAAATACAGGCGTAATTTATCTTGATAGTAAGATAAACCACTATTATTATGTTGGTATTATCATGGGCTCACTAGCTGTAAGGCTAGTTGTTGCTGTGGCAAAAGGTATAGCCTTTGGCGCAGTGATGCCTTATCTACTTACTGCCATCAAGAAAATCAAGTAGAACTTGGACACTTTGCGACTATTGTACATGCTTTATCTTTCTTTTATATGATAAAATTTAATTGGTTCATAAACGGAACAATTAATTTAAAGGAGAGTTAATTATGTACAATTTTCTACAAACAAAATTATGGGATGTAGTAGCTGGTTTCTCAAGTCTTGCAATGTGGCTCGGTAGCTTTATCATTGCAGCTTGGAAGAAAAATACAATTTGCATTTGGCTTATGTTCGGTGCTCACACACTTCAGAACCTCGTTATCGGTATTAAGACAGGTAAGCGTGCTGGTCTTGATCTCATGACATCAATTGCTAAGTGCTATTGCTATGGTTTTGCTTGGTGGCTTCCACTTCTTCTTAGACTCAACAAAGAAGGAAAGTAAGACATAATTAAAGGCTGTTGCTTTTAGAGCAACAGCCTTTTTTTATTGCATATTGATTATTGATTAGTCCATATAACCTTCTGCTGCGAGGAGCTCAGCATAGAGTACTGCGCCACCAGCTGCACCACGAAGAGTATTATGTGAGAGACATACAAATTTGTAGTCGTACTGCGTATCAGGACGAAGACGACCGATTGAGATAGCCATACCGTTCTCGAGGTTACGCTGTAACTTAGTCTGTGGGAGATTGTCCTCTTCGAAGTAGTTGAGGAACTGCTTTGGAGCAGATGGTAAATCAAGCTCCTGAGCGCGACCCTTGAACTCTTTCCATACTGAGAGGATTTCTTCCTTAGATGGCTTGTTCTTGAAACGTACGAATACAGCAGCCATATGACCGTCTGATACAGGTACACGGAGGCACTGTGCTGTGAAGTGAGGCTCTGTTGCTGGAACGATTACATCGCCCTCAATTTTACCCCAAATCTTGAGTGGCTCTTGCTCTGATTTTTCCTCTTCACCGCCGATGAATGGAATAACATTATCGAGCATCTCTGGCCATGTATCAAATGTTTTACCAGCGCCTGAAATTGCCTGGTATGTGCATACGAGAACATCTTCTACGCCATATTTCTTATCGAGTGGGAAGATAGCAGGAACATATGACTGAAGTGAGCAGTTCGACTTAACTGCGATAAAGCCACGCTTTGTGCCGAGACGCTTCTTCTGAGCCTCAATAATTTTGATGTGATCAGCATTGAGCTCTGGAACAACCATTGGAACGTCAGGGGTGTGACGGTTAGCACTGTTGTTAGAAACTACTGGGATTTCAGCCTTGGCATATTTCTCTTCAATTGCCTTGGTTGCATCCTTATCAAGGTTAACTGCGCAGAATACGAAGTCTACGATTTCACCAATCTTCTCAACATCATTATCGGCATCCATAATAATCATGTCAGCCATAGATGCAGGGATAGGAGTGGTCATAGCCCATTTGTCTCCAACAGCTTCCTTATATGTCTTACCTGCGGAACGTGATGATGCAGCGAGTACCTTGACATCAAACCATGGGTGGTTTTCAAGGATAGTCATGAAACGCTGACCAACCATACCTGTTGCGCCAACAATACCAACGTTGTACTTTTTCATAATTAAAACCCCTTGTAAATAAATTCTTCTTTGATATAATACTTTATGCTTAATTATTATAAACGAGAGAGGCTTAATGTCAATGAACAATTCTCTTAAAACGTCTGATTTTTTCTACGAATTGCCGGAGAGACTAATTGCTCAGCATCCGCTGGAGCAACGTGATTCTTCGCGCCTTCTTCACGTTGATAAATCAACTGGAGAATTGGAACATAGGCATTTTACAGATATACTTGATTATCTAAAACCAGGCGATACGCTCATAATGAATAATACGCGCGTGCTGCCTTGCCGTATATACGGCGTGAAAGAGGAGACAGGAGCAGTTGTGGAATTCCTTTTGCTCAGTCAAAAGGAGTATGACACTTGGGAGTGTCTCTGTGGCCCAGGCAAGCGCGCTAAAATTGGCACCAAGTTTACATTTGGAGAAGGACTTCTCACGTGTGAAGTAATAGATATTTTGGACGATGGAAATCGAATTGTTAAATTCTTCTTTGACGGCAATTTCTTTGCTATCTTAGACGAAATTGGACAGATGCCTCTTCCTCCATATATCACTGAAAAATTGGAGGACAAGGAGAGATATCAGACAGTATATTCCAAGGAACTCGGAAGCGCTGCAGCGCCTACAGCTGGTCTCCATTTCACACCTGAACTCATGAAGAGAATTGAGGATATGGGTGTAAATATCGGATATGTTACACTCCATGTTGGTCTTGGCACATTTAGACCTGTTAAGGTTGATGATGTGACCAAGCACAAGATGCACAGTGAACATTATTGGTTGCCACAGGAAACTGCTGATCTTATTAATGAGACCAAGAAAGCAGGTGGCCGTATAATCTCAGTTGGCACAACTTCTTGCAGAACTCTTGAAGCTGTTGCAAGCAAGTTCGGTGGCGAGATACGCGCAGATGAGGATAGCACTGAGATATTTATCTATCCTGGATATGAGTTTAAATGCATTGATGCACTCATTACTAATTTCCATTTGCCTGAGAGCACGCTTATCATGCTCGTATCGGCATTCCTTGGATATGATAAAACGATGAACGCATATAATGAAGCCGTAAAAGAGGAATATAGATTTTTCTCATTCGGTGATTCGATGATGATTTCATAGAGGATGAATTTATGTATAAGTTGCTAAAAACAGATGGAGAGGCAAGACGCGGTGAGTTTATTACTCCACACGGCACTGTGCAGACTCCAGCTTTTCAAAATGTTGCAACATGCGGAGCAATCAAGGGTGGTCTTGAGGCTGATGACCTCAAGAATATTGGTTGCCAGGTTATGCTATGCAATACATATCATCTCCATGTGAGACCAGGTGATGAATTGGTACGTGACATGGGTGGACTTCACAAGTTCACTGGATGGGAAGGTCCAATTCTCACAGACTCTGGTGGATTCCAAGTCTTCTCACTTGCTAAACTTCGCAAGATTCGTGAGGAGGGAGTAGACTTTAATTCTCATATTGATGGTCGCCATATTTTTATGGGTCCAGAGGAATCTATGAGAATTCAGTCAAATCTCGGATCCACTATTGCAATGGCATTTGATGAATGCGTCGAGAATCCCGCTCCATACAACTATGCCAAGGACTCTTGTGAGCGAACAACTCGCTGGCTCCTACGTTGTAAGGAAGAGATGGAACGTCTCAATTCACTTTATGACACAATCAATAAGGAACAGATGCTCTTTGGTATCAATCAGGGCTGTACATACGATGACCTACGTATCAAGCATATGGAGGAGATTGCCAAGCTCGACCTCGATGGCTATGCAATAGGAGGTCTCGCAGTAGGTGAGCCAAAAGAGGATATGTATCGCATCATTACCGCAGTAAATGGTGTCGCACCGCGCGATAAGATTCGTTATCTTATGGGTGTTGGTACACCTGGCAATATCATTGAAGGCGTATATCGTGGTGTCGACCTCTTTGACTGCGTTATGCCGAGCCGCAATGCGCGCCACGGCCAGCTCTTCACGTGGGACGGCGTTATTAATCTCAATAACGCCAAGTATGAACGTGACGAGTCTCCAATCGATCCGCATTGCGACTGTCCTACATGTCGCACGCATTCCCGTGCCTATATCAGGCACTTGCTAAAAGCAAAGGAAATGCTCGGAATGCGTCTCTGTGTACAGCATAATCTCTATTTCTATAACAATTTGATGGTAGAGATAAGACGTGCAATCGATGAGGACCGTTATACTGAGTTCCATGATAAATATGTCGACTTGCTTGACACTAGAATTTAATATGTTAAAATAGTTACATTATTATATAAGTTACTTGGAGGGTTTACCCATTATGGATTTTGCAACATTGCTTAATATGAGTTCACAGGCAGCTGCACAAGGCGGCGCTCAAGGAGGAGCAGGTGGTTCAGGCCTCTTTATGATTATCTTCCTTGTTTTTATCATAGTTTATATGTACGTGCTTACACGTAGAGATAAGAAACAGCAGAAGTCCGAGCAGGATATGCGCGACGGTGTTAAAATTGGAGATGAGATTTTAACAATTGGTGGTGTACTCGGCAAGGTTGTAACAGTAAAAGAGGAGTCTATTGATATCGAAACTGGCGCTGATAGAACCAAACTTCGCTTTACTAAATCTGCTATAGCCAAGAATATTACAGCTGATAAGAAGGCTGAGGAACTCAAGGCTGCTAAGATGAAGGCAGCACAGGAAGCTAAGAATAGTAAGAAAAATAAGTAATTTATTAGCCAGTGATTAATTTTCACTGGCTTTTTGTCGGGTGTTTATATGGAACAGAAAAAAGAGAAGATGACTCTTAAGCGTTTCTTAAAAGAATATATTTTAAGCATAACATTTTTTTCTTCATTTCTAATTGCTGGAGCTGTATGTGGACTATGCTTACTAGTTTATACAGTTTATATGGGAAATATTGCATTTAAGAATGCTGATGCTTTTGCTAGAACTGTATCTACTACTGCTTATGACAATTTCAATGCAAACTTTTCCAATATGCGAATCATGGAAGAATACATGGTTTATACTGATGGAAATATCAATCGTGAAAAGTTTGATCAAATTGCCAAGCGAATGATGAAGGATAATTCTGTTATTTCAACTGTTGCATTTGCTAAGGATAATACAGTAACCTATGTATATCCGTATGAAGGTAATTCGTCATTTTATGGTTATAATTTTACGGATGATGTAAATACTGAACAATTCAAGACCAATACAGCAAATGATAAGTTCTATATCAGAAGTGATTTTAAAATCCGCAATGAATTATCAATAATTGGACTTCTTCCAATCTATGTTGATTTAAATCATGACAATGTTAGTGAATATTGGGGACTTGCTGTTATTGTCTTGGACCCTGATAAGGTATTTAGTAATATCCAAATTAGCATTGATGATGCTTATGGAAATGGTAATATGGTTTCTAGAGTAGCAGTAATTGATTCTTTAACAGATAAAGAATATGCTGTTGCTGAATCAGAAAAGCCATTTAAAGGCAATTCAGATTCATTTGGTGCATCTTTTGTTTCTACCGACATAAATGGTTTGAAGATAAATGCTTATGCTGCACCATATATTACGACAAGTGACAGACTTTATTTAACTGTAATAATTGTCGGAATAATTCTCTTATCAACAATTGTTGGCCTCTTATATGTTGATTATCGTAAAGTAATCAGCGATAAGTTAAATAGGGAACTTGAAGAGAACCGTGAGATTATTAAGAAGCAGAGCAAGGACGTTAAGGAGACCAAGGACTTGGTCGATATTCTTGCAACAGACTTTGATGCTCTATGTCTTGTAAATCTCGATGAGGACTCATTTGATATATCTAACATATCTAAAAATGTTATGTCCAATATCGGTGAGATGATTGAGGACATTGACAAATATTCAGCTATTCTAAATCTCTATGTCTCAGCATTTATAACAGAGGAATATGCAGCTAAGGTTTCTTATGGAGCTACAATTGCTAATTTAAAGCAGGAACTAAGAAATAAGAAATCATTTGCTATCACATATCAGACCAAGTCTGGCAACTTCTGGGAAGCACGTTATATTAAGATGAGCGATGTAAAAGAAGAGCCTCATATTGTCGTTTTATCTTTTGCTAATCGTGATGATGAAATCCGACAGACAAAAGAATATGAAAAGAGCCTTCATGAGGCACGTGACCGTGCTGAGGCTGCAAGCTTAGCGAAATCTGAATTCCTATTCTCAATGAGTCATGATATTAGAACACCTATGAATGCTATCGTAGGATTTACTAATATGGCAGAAAAGTATATTGATGATAAGGACAAGGTTCATGAATGCCTAACAAATGTACAATCATCAAGTAGACAACTTCTCGGTCTTATCAATGATATTCTTGATATGAGCCGTATTGAGAGTGGTAATGTCACAATTGAAAAAGAGGCTATGAATCTCAGAGAGTCACTAAGCAAGTTCTTTGAGATTATGATGTTCTCAGCTGAGCAAAAGAGCCTTGATCTCACACTCAATTACAGTTGTGATCATGACGAAGTACTCTGTGATGATTTACGTCTCAACAGAATTCTTATGAATACTGTTGGTAATTCAATTAAATATACTAATGCAGGCGGATATATCAATCTCTCTGTTGAGGAAGAGGAAAGTAAAAAAGAGAATTTTGCCAAGTACGTTATCAAAGTAAAGGATAATGGTATTGGAATGTCCAAGGAATTCCTTGAGCATATTTTCGACTCATTCTCACGTGAACAGACATCTACAACTAGTGGTATTCAAGGAACTGGTCTTGGTATGTCAATCACCAAGAAACTTGTTGATATGATGGGCGGAGAAATCTCCGTTGAGAGTGAATATAATGTCGGCACAACAGTTACAATCACATTTGAACTAGAACTTACTGATTTGCCAATTCATAGAAGACTTGGTGAAGAAGAAATTGATATGAAATTGTCACTTCAAGGTAAACGTGTTTTGCTTGTTGAGGACAATCAGCTCAATCGTGATATTGCCAAGGATACCTTGGAAGAAGAAGGCATCATAGTTGAGGAAGCAACAGATGGCTCTGAGGCTGTCTCTATGATCGCAGAACACAAGGATGGCAGATATTATGATATTGTCCTCATGGACATCCAAATGCCTTATATGGACGGCTACAAAGCAACTCGCGCTATACGTGAGATGACAGATGTACAAGATGTCGATAAATTGCCAATTATTGCGATGACAGCAAATGCATTTGATGAGGATAAGAAGAAAGCATTTGAAGCTGGAATGAATGATCATTTGGCCAAGCCACTTGATATTCATCTGCTCAAGAAAACACTTCTTAAATATATCTAAAATTAAAAGCCCTGACCGAAATGGTCAGGGCTTGTTTTATTTTATATTGGTCTTATTGAGCGGATTGTTATCAGTCGCAGTCTTTAATTGGTCATTAACTATATGTGTATAAATCTGAGTGGTGCCGACATTTTCGTGACCTAAAATTTCTTTTAGTACCAGGATATCTGCATCACCATATTGATACATAAGTGTTGCTGCAGTATGGCGAAGTTTGTGTGTTGAATAACCCTCAAGACCAGCTCTATCAAGGGCTTGATAGACAATATGTTGTACAGTCTTAGGACTGATTCTTTTCAGTCTATTACTTAGAAATAGAGCTTCTTTATCTATTACACCATCAACTGGGCGGACTCTCATATATGCATTAATTGCGCCTATACATGCGTCATTTAAGTAGATTGTACGCTCTTTATTACCTTTTCCTGTAACCTTGATTGTATTATCCTGACGTATATCAGTATAATTTAGTCCTACGAGCTCTGAGAGACGCATTCCACAGTTGAGAAACAACGTAATTATAGCAAAATCTCGTTCTTTATTAGGTCCTTCAAATGAGTTTCTAAGAAGTGCAGTTGCCTCATCAAGAGTTAAGTATTTCGGAAGTGTCTGTTTAAGTTTAGGGGAGTCGAGCTGCTGCATCGGATCCTCATCAATAATACCTTTCTGAGTCTTGCAGAACTTAAAGAAGTCTCGAATGGTGCTAACCTTACGAGCTCTGGTTCTAGCTGAGTTTGAACGATCATCTTTACAAAATGCAAGAAAAGCGTAGGCATCTGTTATTGTTATTTTTTTCACAAACTCGTTATCGATGTCTTTGATAACAATTTTGGAAAACTCTTCATCGTTCTTAATATCGACATCGAGGTGTTCTTTATAGTATCTCATGAATCTAAAAAAGGTACGCATGTCAGTCGCATATTCAGAAATAGTATTTTTAGATCTGTTTTTAATAGCATCCATATAATTAAGGAATTCTATTAAAATTTCTGGAAATTCATCATAGTCTGCACGAGTAATCATAAAATCACCAAATCCTGTAAAAATGTCATCGAATAGAAATTTTTTAAACGATGTAGTGTTAAGCTAAAAAAACTGAGAGGCTACAAATCAGTTGCAAATTTCAGGGTATAAGCCAAGTAATATAGCAATAAGTATAAAACAAGCTAATATAGGCCAAGAGAGGTGTTTTTTCACAAAAACAGCCATATTAGGCCTATTTTTGCCTTTTTAACTACCCTATATTATACAAAATTTTTATTTTGTATAATTTTATCACAATTTCTCGCCCATGTAAAGTATAAATATAAAAACCCTAGGGATTTATTTTCCCTAGGGTTTTTCTTATCTCCTACTCTGCCCAGATACCAATATGAGAATTCTGTGCAGCTTGTTCTAATTTGCAAAACTCATCATAGTAGAGTTTATTGTCGCGATCATTATAAACTTTGGCCATGCCGTCAGTGAGAAGTTTGCGCTCAATCATAGTTTCTTGATCATCCAGATATACATATGCAAGAACTCGATCATATTTATCAGTTCTGACTATGTCATATTCGAGATATACGAGACTGCCTTTTGGAAGCAGCGCTTTGGTGTAGTCTGATGCAACAACACCCTCCTCTGTATTTCTCTCCTCATCTGGTGCAACACTCTCTGGTGTATCTACTCCGAGGAATCTTACTCTCGTTCTCTCCCCGTCCAAATCTATTATTATCGTGTCGCCGTCTACGACGCGCTCTACGCTATATGGACCATAGAGTGTTGGTGTAACTGGATTATCATTATTCTCGGTCTCATAGACTGGCATACAGCCCGTGAGAGATATGGTGAGTATTAATGATAGCAGTATGGCTATAAGTTTAGACTGTTTTAACATGTTATGCCTCTACATATGATTGCTTATTATCCTTATTCTTGATATTAAAGATCAAGTACTGGAGACCTATTGATGCGGCAACAAGTGCGATACCAATAATATCTGTAATAAGTGATGGAACAATAAGAAGAAGACCAGCGCCAACCATTACTATTCTTATGATTGGATTGATATTCATCTTGAGATATCCTTCAAGTCCTGCGGCAATACTGAATATACCGATTAGTGAAGTGATAATGATTCTTACTACTTCCCCTGCTGTTGTATCAATAAGAAGAAGTGATGGGCTGTAGCAGAATACGTATGGAACAATGAATACAGCGATAGCGAGACGCGATGCGTTGAGCGCTGTCTTCATCGGATTGGATTTTGCTATCGCGGAGCCCGCATAGGCTGCGAGTGCAACTGGTGGTGTGATATCAGCAACTATGCCGAAGTAGAATACGAAGAAGTGTGCAGCGACAGCTGGAACACCCATTCTAATGAGGATTGGCGCACATGTTGCGGCCATGATGCAATAGTTTGCTGTTGTAGGAACACCCATGCCAAGCACGATGCAGCAGAGCATTGTGAGGAAGAGAGCGACAAAGAGATGGTTGCCTGCAACACCAACGATGGCATTGATAAGTTCATTTGCAAGACCTGTCATTGTGATAGAACCAGCAATGATACCTGCAACACCACATGCTGCAGCAACTGTGATTGTGCTCTTGCCTCCTGCTTCGAGTGCATCGAGAATCTTAGTGAATGTAATTCTATTGTTCTTGTCAATAAGGCTTACAGCGATTGCAAGAATGATTGAAAGGCTTGCAGCTTTCTGCATTGTCATAAAGTTTCCAGATACCCATACAACAAGCATTACAAGTGGCAAGAGAAGATATGTCTTCTTAATAAGCTCCTTAATCTTAGGTAAGTCTTCCTTGGAGATACCTGAGAGACCGAGCTTCTTAGCCTCGAGATGTACTGTGATAAAAATACCTGTGAAATATAGAATTGCTGGCAATACAGCCTTGCCGATAATTGTTGAATATGGAATTCCGACAAAGTCTGCCATTAAGAATGCGGCGGCACCCATAATAGGTGGCATAATTTGTCCACCTGTTGATGCGGCTGCCTCAACAGCGCCGGCAAATTCAGGCTTGTAGCCTGTCTTCTTCATCATTGGGATGGTTACAGAACCAGTTGTAACTGTGTTACCAACTGATGATCCTGAAACCATGCCGCAGAGTGCGGATGAGATAACGGCCACCTTAGCTGGGCCGCCAGCATATTTACCTGCAATACTATTTGCAAGTTCAATAAAGAAGTTTGAAATACCAGTTCTCTCGAGGAAGGCGCCAAAGATGATGAATATAACTATATATTTAGAGCATACATTGATTGGTGTTGAGAGAATACCTTCCTTGGTATAGAAAAGGTTACGAACGAGATATTTTACTCTGCCAAAGAACTCTGGATTGGTAAGACCAAAGCTCAGTGCATATATAACGAAGAAGCCTGCAACGCATAGAATTGGAATACCAACGCAACGTCTTGTAACTTCGATTAGAGCAAGAATACCTATGATACCAATAACTATCTGATATACCTGGAATCTTGTTCCCTGGTTGATAATTGTATTGGCATAGAATGTGTAATAGAAATATGATGCTGTGCCAAGTACCATCATTACGATGTCATACCATGGCATATAATTCTCCCTTACTTCCCCCTTCTTGGCTGGGTAAATAAGGAATCCCATCATAACGATAAGACCGAGGAATGATGTAAGTCTAATCTCCTCAAGGAATGTTGCAAATAGTGTTACATAGATGCACCAGAGTGAGAAGATTACCATTATTGCGCGGACAATGATACGAGGAGTGCCTGTCCAGATTCTCTGGTTGGACTCTCTGTCATACTTTTTCATGACTGCTTCAACATCAGTTGCAGCTGTGTTTACAGTTTCACTCATCAATCATCACCCTACCCTTCTGTGGCAACAGTGATACCATGCTCTGCATAGTAGCGAGCTGCACCTTCGTGGAATGGTGCTGCCATACCCTCTGTTGCGTTCTCAAGAGTAAGTTCTTTACCCTTGGCATTCTCAGCAGTAATCTCATCAACGTGATCAAAGATTGCTGCTGTCATCTTATAAACAGTATCTGCAGGAAGTTTAGCTGATACAACTACAGTTGCTTTAACTGTGATTGTTTCAACAGGACCATCTACACCTGGATATGTACCAGCTGGAATCTGCAGAGGTGCATAGTAAGGACATTTCTCAAGGAGCTTGTCACGGAGCTCGCCATCAATCTGTACAAAATGTACTCCGTTGGTTGTTGCGAGTTCTGTAATAGCAGTTGTTGGAGCACCGGCAACGATGAATGCTGCCTGAATCTTGCCATCCTTTAGAGCCTCTTTACTGTCTTCGAAACTCTGATATTGTGGCTTGATATCCTTGATTGTAAGTCCAGCTACTTCAAGAACATCCATAGCATTATAGAAAACGCCTGAACCTGCGGCGCCGATTGATACGCTCTTGCCGCGGAGGTCATCTACTGTCTTGATGTTTTCATCCATTGTAATTAGCTGTACTGTTTCTGCATAGAGACCACCGAGTACACGGAAGTCATGAGTCGCACCATCTGTTTCAAATGATTTAGCACCCATCCATGCATAGGCCATAACATCTGACTGTGTGAATCCAAGCTGGAAGTCTCCGTCTTGGATAGTCTGGATGTTTACCTTGGAACCGCCTGTTGATACAGCGGTTGTCTTGAATCCAGAATATTTGGTAATGTACTGTGCTACTACGCCGCCGTAGGCATAGTATGTACCGGCAGTACCGCCTGTACCAAACATCATCTTTTTACCACCGCAAGCACTGAAACTCGTAACTACGATTACAAGTAAAAGGGTTATTGCAGTGATACGTGCAAGCTTTTTCATTGTTAATCCCCTTATTCTTTTATTCTCTCCTTGAAATATTTGAGAGTAAGTCCAAATGGAATAAGTGATAGTAAGCAGAAGATTCCGCCTACAAGGAAGATATTGCCATTTGGTATATATTGCATCTGGTTACTAGCCGTATCAAGGAATTGAACACCAGATGTCTTAACCGTTGCTTCGCCGAGGATTGATCCACCAATCCAAGGAATTAGTACAAAGAAGAGAATCCATATACCCTCGAACTGGCCCTTCTTGTCTGCTGGGAAGAGTCTCTTGGCCCAAACTTTTGAAGCCTCGAGAATTGAAATATATCCGATACCAACAACGAGTATGCCAATCCATACATGAGGATTGAACATCTTGGTTGGGTCAACATTTTCTGCTTTTACAAAATATGTGATGAGGCAACCGATTGCATTGATTACAACAGCAACAAGTACGATATAAGGTTCCTTATTCTTGTTGATAAGTTTCGCAACAGGAATAGCAAAGAGCATTGCTATTGTAAGTGGTACTGCCTCGATGATACCCATCATATCAGGGCTATATCCGAGATAATAGATGAGATAGTTTCCGAGATATGCGAAATAAACATTAAATCCTATAAAGAAAACTGCAAGTCCGAGATGAAGGAAAACAAGTTCCTTTAGCTTGAAGAACTCTTTGAAATTGAACACTGAGAAGAATTGATGCCAGAATGAGCCATCACGTGTCGGTGTTACATCATCCTGTGGACCGAGTGCGAAGAATGAAAGAATACCGCAGATGATAACGAATGCACCCATAACGATAAAGAGGCGCATATAATTGTCATCGCTTCCTACAAGGAATCCACCGACAACTGTACCGAGCATTGTGCCGATTACAGGCTGAGTCGCCATAGCGGCTCCTATGCCTCCCTTGTTCTCAGGGGTCATAATATCATTACACCAGACATTAAAGCCCGAATCGTTGCCCATAGAGCCAAAGAAGCTCATTACAGTATCTGCTAGTACAACGAGTATGCCAAGGAGTAGATATAAATCCTTGGTGATGAACTGAGTTAGGCCAAAGCAAATCGTGAATATACCCCATAGAATATAACCTAGGGATATGAAGTAGCGACGCTTGCCTATTCTGTCTGACCAAGTGCCAAAGAAGAATGTGGAAAAAGTTGTAGCAAGCGCACTACAGATGAGCATGCCTGTGATGATACGTGGGTCCTTGCCTATCTTGGCATAGACAAATGTATTAAACCATTGATTCTCCATATTCCAGCAGAGCTGACCTGCGAGGCCAAGTCCCCAGATTAAGAGCCACATCATGAATTTTGAACGACGTACGTTTTTCTCCATTTCTCTTTCCTCTCTTCTGTTACATTAAATTTCTGAAGTAGCATGTTGTCGAGGCTGCCGTACTCACGATCTACGGCAGCATATGCACGCAGGAGCAATTCTGGATGCGTTGTCTCGGCATACTTGATATCTTCAATCAACTTCTTAGAAAAGCCGATATATTTCAGCTTAGACCTATCCTTCGGTGGTCTAAGTTCGTTTGATAGCAGATATTCCTCCATAATTCCATCGTTGTCACGGCCGAGACAATGCTCGATTAGCATAGCACAGAACCCCGTTCTGTCCTTGCCCTCCGTGCAGTGGAATAGGAATGTCTCACCTCTGTCCATTGCATCAAATATTTCAGACCATACATCAGATAGCGCTATAGCCTCATATGAGTCCTCTTTGTTCTTTTTAAGTTTGTATTCAAATGGACCTCGTAAATGCCCTACAAGGATTTTAGAGCGCACTGTAACAACTATATATCTATATTTCCATGGATCAAAGACATCCATCTGTTTATATGTGCATCCCTCTGGTACATAATCAGGTACTTCCCTTGCCTCCGCCTTGACACGCAAATCAAAAATCGTATCAAGGCCTAGACTATCAAGTCTAAGCTTGTCTTCATTATCAATATTTTTCATGACTGCGCTACGGTATATCTTGCCAGGGGCAATCATACTGCCGTCAGCACAGATAAGACCACCGAGGTCGCGAAAGTTAGTTAACATAGATACCCCTTATACTGAAACTGCTGGAATGGAACAAATTGCAATGAAATCGTCATCATTTAGATTTTCGATTTTATGTGTGCCGCCTTCTGGACAGAAATGTGCCTGTCCAGCATTTAATGTGAGCTCTTCCCCATCCATAGTAATCTTGGCAGAACCACTGATGCAGTAGATAATCTCACAGTTGCCATTATGCTTATGTGTACCGATTGAACAGCCCTTCTTGAGGCAGAGCTTCATAATGCGGTTTGAACCATCAAAATATGCATTCATAATAGCTTCGCCGTCGCCACCGCGGAATTCGGGTGTGACTGTTGCTTCAATTGCATCAAAATCAATAATCATAGCTATCCCTCTTATATACTATATATAATATTATTAATAATAATACGACATAAACTCCATACCTAAATGTTAGATATAGAGTTAATTAGTCATATTCATTTTTAAGGATTAGAACTTAATTACTTAATCTTATTAAGAAGTTCCTTAAGTCCATCGAGCTCGTCATCTGTAAGAGTGATACCCTTACCCATTTTCTCATGATCAGGAGCCCAGTCACGAATGTCATACTTAGGAGCGCCGCCGTTCCATGAAATACGATTTACTTCACGTGTCCAGCCCTTGTTGTTCTCTGAGAATACGCCGATTTCTTCTACGATTTCATACTTGAATTCTGGCATTTCAATAGACCTCCAAAATAAATATTTCTTAAAATGCTTATATATATTATATATATTATAATAATATAAGCAATAAACAGAATGCACAATTTATTTATATCAATTTTCAACATGTTGATAATTTATTTAGACTACCAAACCCAGTATAATGTTAGTTGTTAATTTTGTTCGGAGGGAAATTTATGAAGACAGAAACTAATTATCCTATAATTCTAGTACATGGTATGTTAGGTTTTGGTAAGGATGAACTTGTCAATAAAATTGCTCCATATTGGGGAATGTTATCAGGTGGACTTGTTCCTTATCTCACAGATCAAGGTTTTGAAGTATATGATCCATCAGTAGGTAAATATTCAAGTGCTTGGGACCGCGCTTGTGAGCTCTATGCTCAGCTCGTTGGCGGTACAGTTGACTACGGTGTAGCTCACTCTAAGAAATATGGTCACAAGCGTTTTGGTAGAACATATGATAAGCCTCTCTTCCAGGGTTGGGGCCCAGATAAGAAAATCAATCTTGTAGGTCACTCATTTGGCGGTGCTACAATTCGTTTATTTGCAACACTTCTCGCAGCAGGTTCTGAGGCAGAAATCGCTGCAACTCCTAAGGAGGAACTCTCAGATTTCTTCAAGGGTGGTAAGGCTGATTATATCTTCTCAATCACAGCAGTTGCATCAGTTCACGAGGGTACTACTCTCCTCTACTCTTCTAAGAATCTTATGAATAAGCTTGAGATTGTTACTTATGCTCTTGCTAATATCAGTGGTAATAACCCACTCGGTAAGTTCTATGAGAGCCATATGGAACAGTGGGATCTCTGTGGATGGGAAAACGGCAAGGTTACAAGCAAGCCTATCAAACCTTCTCTCTGGCACAAGGTTCAGGATGCACATGACAACGTATGGTATGACCTTACAATGCAGGGTGCCAAGGAAGTTAACGCAATGATTGAGTGTCTTCCAAACGTTTATTATTTCTCATGGCCATGCTGCAAGACATCACAGCAGTTCTTCTCAAGCAAGCCTCGTCAGACACCAAGACTTACTATGTGTCCACTCTTCATTCCATTCTCACGCTCAATTGGTAATTATTCTAAGAATACAGTTGATGATTATCCAATTGATGAGCATTGGCTTGCAAATGATGGCGTTGTTCCAACAATCTCAGAGACTGCACCATTTAATGAGCCACATATGGATCTCCATGATCTCAAGGGTGAGCCTAAGAAAGGCATGTGGTATGTATATGATGTATTCCCATGCGATCACCTTGGTATTATCGGCGGTTTCCTCATGCCAACATCAGCATCCAAGCTTCAGCCTTGGTACAGAAACCACTTCCGTATGATCAACCAACTTAAAAAGTAATTAAAAATTAAAGCCCACCGAAGTTTCGGTGGGCTTTTAATTTTAGTCAAGGTTGTTATTTAAAATGTCTTTCTAACTGTTTATATTTGTTTCTAAATTTATAGTGCTTTTCTATATAGTTGGCCCAAGGTCTGTGTAGCAAAATCTTAGATAGTGTATAGAGAATTGTTGCTATATTGGCACCAACAAAAGTTCCAACGCCAAAGAAATAGAACGAAAGACCAATAGCAAAAGCACCACTTATTATGTTGTAAGTCCAATACACGAGATTCCTGTCACGGTTTGTGGCTTTGGATATCTCCTGCTCATATAGAATATAAACAATTGGGCTTATATATGTGTGATCCATTAGTACATAACCAAGAGGACCAATAATAATTGCAAGTGCAACTAGTAAGACACGAAGCCATACGTGCTCCAGTGGTAAAAGGTCAAGTCCCTTAGAAATAGCATCAATTGTCGCAGCAAAGATAAGTGTTGATAAAAATGAAAAAATATGACGTTTACCGAACTTACCTGTGACAATGAATAGGAATAATAATACGAATGCTTGAATCGTATACTCCGCTGTACCATATGATATCTGCTGCGTAAGAGATACTTTTTCATATATTACGTATGCAGGAGCAGAAGACAAAGAAACACCAAATCCAGCAGCTTTCATAAAAGCTATGGAAATAGCGAGCAAGAGCACACTCATAAAATAAGCATACTCAGAATATACTATTTTCTTGTCTTTCAAATTACTCATAATTAAATTATTGCTTCAAAAGCCTCACTTAGATATTTAACGCCGATGATTTCAATGTCTTTTGACAAATCATTTGATAGATTTCTAAGATTACCATTTGGAATAATTACTCTGGTAAATCCGAGACGGGCAGCCTCTTTTATGCGCTGCTCGCAATTCTGTACGGAACGTACTTCGCCTGCGAGTCCTATCTCGCCAAAGGCAAGTACATCCTCACGGACGACTGCGTCCTTGAGGCTCGATACAAGCGACAGCGCAACAGACAAGTCGGCTGCCGGCTCGAGGAGTTTCAGACCTCCAACAACATTGAGATATACATCCATATTTCCGAAGAAGTATCCACAACGTTTTTCAAGCACTGCGAGTATCATAGAGAGTCTGTTATAATCAAAACCGTTGGCCATACGACGAGGATTGCCAAATGTTGTTGGAGTGACAAGTCCTTGCACCTCTGCGAGAATTGGCCTAGAGCCCTCCATAGCGCATGCAACGCATGAACCGGAAGAATTCTTTGGTCTACCCGATAACATCATCATAGACGGGTTCTGGACCTCGTGAAGGCCATCATCAAGCATCTCAAATACACCAATCTCATTGGTTGAACCATAACGGTTCTTAACGGCTCTCAGAATTCTATAGTTGTAATTGCGCTCGCCCTCAATATATAGAACAGCATCAACGATGTGTTCTAGAACCTTAGGACCGGCAATATTACCATCCTTGTTGACATGACCAACAATGATTACTGGAATATTCAGGTCCTTGGCATTGCGCATAATATAATTGGTCGACTCACGTACTTGCGTGAGGCTACCACTTGAGCTTGCAAGCTCAGTTAACATAACTGTCTGAATAGAGTCGATTATAACGAGATCTGGACTCTCCTCTCGGAGATGCTCACAGATAACTTCGACATCAGTCTCAGCCATGATATATAGATTGTCAGAATCCACTTTAAGACGGTCTGCACGGAGTTTTATCTGGTGTGCAGATTCCTCACCTGATACATAGAGTATCTTGAGAGTTTTGCCAAGATGCTGACATACCTGTAGCAGGATTGTCGATTTACCAATACCAGGATCACCTGATAGTAAAACAAGTGAGCCCTTGACAATTCCGCCGCCTAGTACGCGGTCAAATTCAGTGACACCAGTCTTATATCGATGCTCCCCATCAGCCTCAATATCTTTTATCTGTTTAACAGTTCCCCTCTTGCTTGTACCAGATCTGAGCTTCGCTATTGATGCTGGCTCAGTGCTGATTGCTTTCTCCTCCAAGGTATCCCATTCGCCACACTGTGGGCAGCGACCATACCATTTAGGATTTTCATAGCCACAAGCATTGCAGACAAAAATTGATTTAACTTTTCCTGCCATAATACACCTCAAAAAGCGGCGTCAAGCATATTGCCTGCGCCGCTCATTTTCTAACTTAGATAAGACCTCTACGGAATGAGTATCTCTTCTCGTCGATAGTAATCTTATTTGTGAGTTTTCCACTTTCTTTATCAGCAAAATATGTTGACTTCTGTGGTACTACAAATGTTAAACCATCAGGAATAACTTCAATTGTAAGGTCGTTAGTTCTGTGGCACTCACCATCAATGTTAGTATAGTTGTTGCGCTCTCTCTGATCGTGAATTGTCATTTTCTTACCACGGATATATTCACAGTTCTTGTAATGAACATGTGTATCCTCATTGTTCTGCCAGTCGAACATCATAACGAAGAACATGAGAATCCATGGCATCTTTTTCTTCATAAGTACGAAGTCAAGTTCGTGGTCATCAGGCATAGCAAATGGAGCTACCTTGATACCAGAACCATACCAACGTGAGTTACAACCTACTGCAAATACGAAAGGTCCTTCTACCTTCTTGCCATCAACGTCGATGTCATAGTAGTTCTTAACCTTAGTGAACATGCAATAGAGACCACCGAATGTGTATGAAAGGTGACCAGCAACACCAGGGAGTTTCTTCATCTGGCCCTGAACTGCACATGCATCAGCATCAAATCCCATTGATGCCTGGCTGATAGCGATTTCGTTTCCAGCCTTGATGCAGTCGATTGGAATAGCTGTACCATCAATCTGTCCTTCAATATCAAAGTAGATGTCAAGGTCGCCGAAAAGACGTGTCCAGTCATTACCAGAACCAAGTGGTACTACTGCTACCTCAGCATTTGGATGACCAAATGCGCCATTTACTACTTCATAGAGAGTACCGTCACCGCCACATGCATAGAAACGAGCTGGCTTTCCGTTAGCTGCTGTCTCATTTACGAAACGAATTCCGTCGCCAGGTGCCTGAGTATAATAAATCTCATAATCAACGCCCTTGCTCTCACATGCAGGAATGATTGTTTCCTTAACAAAGTTGGATCTAAGTCCTTTACCTGCTGTAGGGTTAACTACGAAGTAATGCTTAACTTCTTTTGCTGTATATCCCATAATAGTCTCCTCCTATTTATAATACATATACACTTGACATTTTATCATACCATTATATAGTTTTCTACGCTTATCGGCTTTTTTTCCAAAATATTTTTCAAATTCTTCTGATGGGCTGATTGCTGTATATGACCAGCCTCTTGCACTTTGGAACTTTTTACCCATCAAACGATAGATGTCATTGGCCTCATTTATATCGAGAAGGCGTTCACCATAAGGTGGATTACAGATAACTGTTCCCTTCTCTGTTTCTGGCTCCCAATCCTTGAGATCAAGGACACGAAAATCAATTCTCTTGTCCACTCCAGCGCGTCTTGCATTCTCTTTTGCAAGTTCGATTGCAGATGCATCAATATCCGAGCCATATCCATGGAATTCACAATCAAAATTTATGAGGTCCTGAGCTCTTGCCCTCTCCTCTGCCCAGATGTTCTCAGGTATCTGCTGGAAGGCCTCTGCTGCAAATGTCCTGTGAAGACCAGGAGCGATATTTAGAGCTTCCATTGCTCCTTCTATCAAAATTGTTCCAGAACCGCACATAGGGTCGTATAGAGAATGATATGGGCGAAGTCTTGCCAAAGTACAGAGTGATGCTGCCAAAGTCTCTTTTATTGGAGCATCATTTGCCTTTAGTCTATAGCCACGCTTGTGGAGACCTGCGCCTGAGGTATCGATTGTAAGTGTTACCTCATCTTTCATAATAGAGAATTCTATTGCATACTTGGCGCCTGTCTCAGAGAACCAAGGAAGCTTATATTTCTCTTTCAGTCTCTCAACAATAGCTTTCTTGATGATGGATTGGCAGTCAGAGATAGAAAATAGTTTGGAGTTTCTACTATAACCGCCCTTGATTGGGAACTCATCGTCCTTGCCAATCCATTCCTCCCAAGGCAATGCCTTGGTTCCTTGGAAGAGCTCCTCGAATGATGTGGCAGTAAATGTGCCAACTACAATCTGCACACGCTCAGCGTGGCGAAGGCAGATGTTGGCACGTGCGAGGATATGCTCATCGCCCGAGAAAAATACTCGTGCATTCTCGCATCTTACATCCTCTGCCTCGATTGCTCGGAGCTCGTCCGCTATTAGTGACTCAAGTCCCATAAGACATGGAACAACATAATTCATTTTCATAACTAAATTCCTAACTTTTAGATTTCAGCAGTTGCATGACGTGTGACATGACAGCCAATATTTACTGCAACTGGTAGTCCAGCAATATGAGTTGGCGCATATTCTATATTTACAGCAAGGGCCGTTGTGTTACCACCTAGGCCCTGTGGACCTATGCCGAGCGCGTTGATTTTATCTAAAATCTCCGCCTCTAAATCGGCATAGTATGTGTCGCTATTTCTAATCGAAATATCGCGACACAGTGCGGACTTGGCAAGATAGGCGCAGTATTCAAAATCTCCGCCTATTCCCACGCCTACCACCATCGGTGGGCATGGATTGCTGCCTGCGTCCGAGACAACTTTTACAACATAGTCAACCACATCGCTGCGGCTCGCCGACGGAGTCAGCATTTTGAGCTGACTCATGTTCTCTGAGCCAAATCCCTTAGGGCAAAGAGATATCTTAATCTTATCCCCTGGAACGGATTTCAAATGTATTATCGCTGGGGTATTATCCTCAGTATTAATTCTCTTATCTGGATTGAGTGGATCACGAACAATTGATTTTCTGAGATATCCATCAGTATATCCTTTTGCAACGCCTAAATTAATGGCATCTTCAAGTGTTCCACCGACTATATGTACATCCTGTCCAAGCTCTATAAAAACTATCGCCATTCCAGTATCCTGACATATTGGAATATCAAGTTCCTGCGCTGCATCAATGTTCCTATTTAAGTCACACATGATGCTGCGAGACAGGTCAGTATTTTCATTTTTACTAGCATCACAAATCGCATTACATAGGGATTCTGGAAGAATCTTATTCGCCTCTATCGATAGAGATGCTACAAGATTTGTAATTTCAGATACATTAATTTCTCTCATAATTCGTCCTTAAAAATAAATGCAGAGTGAACGTGTCACTCTGCAAAATAATAAAGCTAACGACGAGCGCCAGAGCGCTTGCCATATCCTGAATGCTTGGTGTCAGTTGATTTTTTCAAATCAGCCATTTTTTCTTCGGATGATGACTTCCACTTGTTCATCATTTCCTCAAATGACATATTGTCAGAAGAAGGCTGACTCTTAGGACCGTTCCAAACATTAGGTGCTGAACGTTCACGTTTCTTTTCTCGTCTCTCTGGTCGCTTCTCTTCCTTTTCCGTATCAGGATTCGCTTGCTTGATTGAGAGACTTATTTTGCCTTTTTCATCAATGCCTAGTACTTTTACAGTAACGATTTGTCCATCTTCTACGAAATCTGAAATCTCATTTACGTATGTTGATGCTACCTCTGAAATGTGAACCATTCCAGTGTTTCCGTCTCCGAGATCAACAAAAACGCCAAATTTCGTAAGGCCTGTGACTTTACCTTCTAGAATTGCGCCGGTCTCTATTGCCATATATGTTGGATATCCTCCCCAAATTTTATTTACCAGAAGTTATATCGAAATATACACGTTCTCCCGGTAAAACATAACCCAATACATCACGAGCAGTACGCTCGATATAAGCGGCATCATCGCCACTTGCGAGGATTGCCTCTAGTTCTTCATTCTCGCTCTGTTTAGACGCGAGCGTTGACTGAGCAGCCTCAAGTTGTTTATTTCTCTCATTCCTATCAATCTGTAGAGAGATAATTGATATAGCGAAGTATCCAATTAGTAAGATAATTGCAAGAGTTAGGAAGAAACTGAAGTTTCTCTTTTTCTTTTTACTTTTCTTAACTGGTTCAGACACTTTTACGTCACCAACTTTCGTTTAGGCAATTATACTATATAGATATTTACTTATACAACATATTTTTTACAAAAATAAATCAATGTTAGGCATTAGAGTGGTTTATACATTTCAGATGCATTTGCTTTAGTAGCATATTCATTAATTTCAGTGACAGAAACTTTAATAGTTTTATCACCCATTTTAATTTCCAAAACATCACCTATTTTGACATCATATGATGCGCGAGCAACCTTACCATTTGCGCTTACATGGCCTGCATCGCATAGTTCATTGGCAACAGTTCTACGCTTGATAATTCTGGAAACTTTTAAATACTTATCAAGTCTCATAAATAATCCTTATAAAAAACGTGGGAGGAGTCCTAGAACCCCTCCCCATTTCAATTAAAAAACTTTAATTATTTAACAGCGTCCTTAAGAGCCTTACCAGCCTTGAAAGCAGGGAGCTTAGAAGCTGGGATCATCATTGGCTTGCCTGTCTTAGGGTTGTGGCCCTGCTTAGCAGCTCTCTTGCGTACTTCGAAAGTACCGAAACCTACGAGCTGAACCTTGTCGCCCTTCTTGAGAGCCTTAGTTGTGTTGTCGATAACAGCCTTTACTGCTGCCTCTGCGTCCTTCTTTGAAAGACCTGTGTCCTTAGCAACTGCTGCTACGAGATCAGTTTTGTTCATTGGAAATGTCCTCCATTCAAATTTTAAATTATTAGTTTTGATACAAAACCACAAAATATAGTGGTTAGGTATGCACCTCAACTACAAGGACATATTAACCTAAAACTTTCAATTTTTCAAGTACTTTCGCGATTTTTTGGCCTTTTGGAAGGGATAAAATGTCATTTTTTGACAGAACCTTGAAAATACCTAGTGAAATTACCCAAATAAATATTGCGAAAACTATTGAAATTAGACAAGATATCAACGCAGGTAGGCGTGTTAGATGATCTCCAACATTATAGATTTTAAATAAAATCAGATAGTTTGAGAGCAGTGCAGCGCCACCTGCAATTATGCCTGCAATGGATGGCTTAATTATCGTATCAAAGAAATTAAGCTTAACATCTGTCAGTTTGAGTAACTGATACATATTGACAACAACATTGATTAAATAGAATACAACTGTACCGATTGGCGCACCCATAACATTGATTGTTGGGTTACCTACTAGGATAAAGTTGAGAACTATCTTGGCAGTAGCGGCAACGACTAATGTCTTGACCGGAATGTCAGGTCTACCTATCGCCTGCAACATGCTATTAGTTGGTGTTGATATTGCAAGAAGCAATGCTGCGATGCCATAGATAACAATAAATGGAGCTGAGATATCAATTGATGAGGATGATGGATATAGAATTCTAAGTGCAGGTTTTGCAAGAACTGCCATTACAAGACCAGCAGGAATTGCAAGTACAGCGGCTGTCTTAACAACAGTTGTAATAGCCTCGCGAATCTTATCTCTATCCTTTACCGCATAAGCGCCTGATAAAACAGGAATAGCGCTGACACCGAGTGTCATAATAATTGATGGAACAAGATTTCTAAAATCGAGTCCTATACCATAACAACCATATAGGAAATCCTTGATATCCTCTGTTGCAATATTATTGCTTGCAATAGCAGGATACATATTTCTAATAACGTCCTCACCTATCATTACAGCATGTTTAAGACGTGCTTGAACAGTTGTTGTATCAATGAGATTAGTTATATTGAGTACGAGTGATCCAGTTGCAATTGGGATTACAAGTGAAATGAGTTTCTTTCTAAGAGACTGAGCAGTATCAGGCTCCTCAGAGGCTTCATACATCTCTTTTGTAATACCAGTGCCCTTGGTGTGATAGATAATAAATAGGAATATAAGTGCTACGAGGGAACCGATTGTAACGCCCGAGATGGCTGCTGCTGCAGAATAAGGCGCTGCAGCTCTTACTATTTCGGCTTTTGATGAGCAAGCGGTTCCAAATACAACGCCAGTTGCAGCATATTGATTGTTGGCAACAACCATTACGAGCTTGGCAAGTATTGTACCAAAGACTAATTTGCCGATACATTCGAGTAACTGAGAATAACCGGTAGGTCCCATATTGCGAAGGCCTGCATAATAGCCACGATAAGTGGACATAAGACAGCAGAAGAAAATTGATGGGCCTATGCATAGAATGCTGTAGAAAGTATTAGGTGAGCCAATTATATTGTGTGAGAAAGGATAAGCAAGCGCACATATGATTATTGTGCCTATAACGCCTGCTGCAATGAATATTGCCTTGGCAACATCACGAACTTTCTTAACTTCCTTATATTTTCCGAGTGCCATTCTCTCACTTACCATTTTGGAAAGTGATGCTGGAAGTCCAGCCATAGAAATTGCATATATCGGTGTATATATCTCATATGCTGATGTGAAATATCCTCGTCCTACTTCGCCGATAATATTGGTGATAGGAATCTTGAAGAAGATATTGATAACATGTACAAGTGCAGTTGTTATCATGAGGAGCATTGCACCAGAGAGAAGAGATTGTGATTTAATTTCTTTTTTACTTTCGGGCATATCCATCCTCCTATCCTACAAATTCTCGAAGCAACGAGTTCTTAGGTATGATATCTTTTCCGAGCCTCGTGACTTTATCAAGTCGCTCGAGTAGTTCTTGGCCATCGTCGTAATACTCATTGTCCTCTGGAAGTGCATTGAGTAAATCCTCAGCTATGTCCTTATAGATGCATAACTCATATGGATGAAGTGAGTCTATGACAAAATCTGCCATAGGGATTAGTGGAACGAGATATTTTTCCTCTCCCTCTACCACCTTAGGCCACATTGAATATGTTAGATCAACTGATGCACTGCGAAATTGATAGTCTCTAATCATTCGGCGGAAGAATCTTACTTCGCGTCTCGTAAATAGAATCGAGCCATCGTCATCATATATATCTGATGCCGTTGATACATATACTTTGAAAATACTATCCTTATTCTTGATTTCATCTGTGAATATAGGATTTATTGCATGTAATCCTTCGATTATTACAATGTCTCCAGGTTTTAGTTTTAGATCGAAAACATTATCAGTTCTCGTTCCTGTATTGAAATCAAAATAAGGAAGCATTGTCTCTCCATTTTCTAGGAGATTCTTGATTGTTGTCTGTATAAGTGTGAGATCAAGCGCATATACTGCTTCAAAATCCCTCTGGCCATCCTTGCCAACTGGAATATCATCACGATTGATATAGAAGTCATCGAGTGAAATTACATTGGCTTCATAGCCCATCTGTGCAATGAGACGCGCCATTTTATTAGCGCCTGTTGTCTTGCCAGATGAACTAGGACCTGAGAGCATAATGATCTTGTTATCGCCTGGTGCAGCAACCACTTTCTTGACAATGTCCTCTAGTGTTGACGCATAGCGACGCTCACATTTGCTAACGTATTCAATTGGATTTCTGATTATCTCTGAGTTGATAATCTTGATGTAATTAATGTCGTCCATAAAAATCCAATACTGCTTTCTTTCGCTCTATTTGTTCAATAAAGCGGTCATTATATTCATAAGGATATTTAAAATTGAATATCCTGTCTATGTTTCCACTCTTTGGGTCACGTAGCTTAGTTACAGCACCTGCGCCACAACTGAGAATCGTATGGCACTCCTCCATCATATAGATATTATACTTGGAGAGATAACCATCCTTGCACCAGCCAACGTTTTCTAGGTTTCCTACAGATTTCGCTTGGCGGTACATATAATAAGGCTTGTAGCCATATTTATAGAGTGTTTCATTGGCATAATCAATCATATGAGATGTATTGCGTGTTGCAGAGAACAAGCCATCCTCATAGGATAAATCAGATGATCTCTTATAAGCCAATGCATGAATTGTGATACATTCTGGTCCGAGTTCAATCACTCTATCAAGGCTATTACAGAAGCCTTCCAAAGTATCACCTGGGAGACCTGCGATGAGGTCCATATTGATATTGGTAAAACCAACATTGCGGGCGGTGTCATAAATATCAATGACATCAGCAGCAGTATGCATACGGCCTACGGCCGATAGCACCTCATCAGACATGGTCTGAGGATTGATGCTGATTCTATCGACACCGCCACGTAGAATTGCTTCAAGCTTATCCCTCGTGATTGTATCAGGTCGACCTGCTTCGAATGTAAATTCGCTACATCTCGACATATCAAATCGACTGTTTATTGTATCAAGTAAAACTGTAATTTGCTCGCTGCTAAGTGTCGATGGCGTTCCGCCACCGATATATGCAGAGAGCATTTTTAAATTTGTCTTATCTGCAATATCAGCTGTATATTCAATCTCTCTTATTAGATTATCAAAGTAAGGCTCAATAATCTTTTTAGCAGAGGTCTTGCTGACTGCTGATGATACAAAAGAACAATATGAACAACGGGTTGGGCAAAATGGAATTGAGACATATAGACTGAATGCATCATCGGTTGAGGATACCATAATCTCACGTTCAGCGTCAGCTACAGATAGCGCAAGTTCAGTCTTCTTCTCTGATACTAGAAAGGCGTCTCTGAAGTACTCTATGCCCTCTTCTCTGCCCTTTTCATTCATAAGTCGGATAAGAAGCTTGGATGGTCTAATGCCCGTTAGAATGCCCCAACCGAGGTCGAGACCAGTTATCTTACAGAGCAACTTGTAGAGAAGTTCTGCACAGTGTAGTTCTAAACTGTCCTTACTACTTGCAAGTGACTCCAAATTAAATTGTCCAGAGTCAGATAGAGATATATCGCCTGATGTAACACTAATGCAGTTTATATCAGATGAATCGACAGTGATAAATGTCTTATCGTTGTCTATTACTTCGCTATCTGGCTCGCTGCCATCCTTTAATTTGCCGTTTATGATGACATATATATGTTCCTCTGGGAAAAATGCTGATGATAGTTTTTCAAGTTCATAAGCATAGTCCCTACCGACAATATTTAGGACCATTCAATCTTCCTCATAAATCTATTAGTTCTACGCTCAACAGCAAGTGATGTCATAGGACCATGTCCTGGATAGACAATATAGTCACCTGGTAGATGACCGAGCTTTAGAATTGATTCATTCATATTGACAAGATTGCCACGGAAGAGATCAGTTCTACCACATGTTCTGCAGAATAATGTGTCACCTGAGAACATAATATTTCCAATGAGATAGCATACGCTACCAGGTGTATGACCTGGTGTGCTAATAACTTTTACAGTCTCAGAGCCAAATATAAATGTATCATCATCGTCAACACATTTGTCAGCGTGAAGAGGATGTTGCTCTATACCGAGATCATCAGCCAGTGAGCAAGCTGTACTTGTGAGACATATCTCATCATCTGTGCCTATGACAATAGTAGCATCAGGATATTTTTGCTTTAGGTCATATACACCGAGAATATGGTCTGAATGACCATGAGTCAAAATAATATATTGTAATTTGGTCATGCCAGAATTCTCAATGGCATCAACAAGTGGTTGTATATATAATGCTGGGTCAATTACGGCACCGAGACCTGACAACTCATCAACGATTACATAGGTATTGGTTCTAAGTGATCCAATTTCAAGTCTTTCAATCTTCATTTATACACCGGTTCTTTCGATACTTAATATTCCATCTATCTTGCGGAGATATTTAATAACATTATTGAGATGCTCAATACCATTGACTGCGATAGTCATTGTAAGAACACTATCTCCGTCCTTGGACTCACGTGTCGCAATAGCGCGGATATCAACATGCATATTGGCAAGTACAGTTGATATCTCAGCCATAAGACCAATTCTTGAGATGCAATAAATGTTCATTGTGGCATTGAATTCTTCTTTTACATTCTTGTCCCAGTAGACATTAATCCAACGTTCAGGCTCTGCTGCGGATTGGATGTTTATAGGCACATTTGCGCAGTCGCGCTTGTGTACGGACACACCGTGTCCACGTGTGACAAATCCAATGATTTCATCACCAGGAAGTGGATTACAGCACTTGGACAATTTGACAAGACAATTGTCTATGCCCTCAACTATAATGCCTTCGGAACTTGTTCTCGCAAGTGGCTTTGTTACAACAATTTCATCCTTAGGTTTCTCGGATGCCTTGAGAATCTTGCTGTATTCATCTTTCATGAATGGCATGAGTTTCTCGAGTGAGACACTGCCGTAGCCTATTGCTGCATAGAACTCATCAATATCATCTTCATAACCTTTCCTCTTGGAAAGTTTTAGTACGAAGTCTTCAAGCTCCTCATCAAAGAGGCGGATGCTATTACGTCTGAGTTCCTTCTCGAACTCAGCCTTTCCTCGCTCAATATTCTCTTCGCGACGCTCACGCTTGAACCAACCACGAATCTTGGTTCTAGCACCTGATGTCGTAACAATATTGAGCCAATCACGTGATGGTCCCTTCTCTGGGTCACTTGAGCGTAGAATCTCGATAATCTGACCAGTTTTTACAACATAGTCGATAGGAACTATTCTACCGTCTACCTTGGCACCGGTCATCTTGTGACCTACCTGTGTATGTATTGCATAGGCAAAGTCGATAACTGTTGATCCATAAGGGATGTTGATAACATCGCCCTTTGGCGTAAATACGAAAACGTCATCAGGGACAAAGTCGGACTTGATTGTCTTGACGAAATCCTCAGCGTCCTCTGCGCTCTCCTGCTGCGTTTCGATAAGCTGGCGAATATAGGCAATTCTATCTTCGAACTTGTCTGTGCCATTTACACCGAGCTTGTATTTCCAGTGAGCTGCGATACCATACTCTGCAGTATGGTGCATCTCACGTGTTCTAATCTGAACTTCAAAAGGAATTCCTTCCGGACTAATAACAGTCGAATGAAGTGACTGATACATGTTGGATTTAGGATTACTGATATAATCCTTGAATCGTCCAGGAAGTGAGTGATACATATCATGGATGATACCGAGAGCATTGTAACAGTCTACCAGTTCATCAACTATGATACGAATTGCATATACATCATAGATTTCATCAAACTCACGACCGAGGATGTACATCTTACGCCAGATGCCATGTACGCTCTTGCGGCGTCCATCAACTGTTGCATTAGGAATAAGAGCAGTAACTCTATCATTTATGTCATGAATTGTATCATCAAGGAATGTTGGATGAATCTTGACATTTCTATTGGTGAGTTCCTCGATTTCTCTATATCCAACAGGATCAAGATATCTGATTGCGAGGTCCTCGAGTTCCTCTTTTACTGTACGAATACCAAGTCTGTGAGCAATTGGTGCATAGATTTCTATTGTCTCAAGTGACTTGTCACGTTGCTTCTGAGGTCTCATAAATTCGAGAGTTCTCATATTGTGAAGACGGTCAGCAAGCTTGATAATTACGACACGGATATCCTGGGACATGGCAATGAACATCTTGCGAATGTTTTCTGCCTGTCTCTCCTCCCAAGTCTCAAGAGGTACCTTACCAAGTTTGGTAACTCCATCTACAAGATTGGCAACATCCTCACCAAAGAGTTCTTTGATATTGTCGAGACCTGTCTCTGTGTCCTCAACTGTATCATGAAGAAGAGCAGCAATCAGAGACTCATAATCCATACCGAGTTCGAGAAGTATCTTAGCAACTGCTACAGGATGCATGATATATGGCTCTCCTGAATATCTGCATTGACCCTCATGCGCGTTCTTGGCAAATTTATATGCCTCTATAATCTTTTCTACTTCTTCCTCAGTATATTGATTGTTAAGAAGTGGCTTTAACTCACCAAATTTATCATCATAGTTATCCAATTGTGCTCACCTCCTTGAGCCGCATCATAATTGGTGCGGAGTTTAAATCTTTCTTATCATTTGTGATTGGAGTTTCGATAATTCCATCACTATTTATCTTGATGAGACCAAGTTCTTCCATAGCAACAAGCGCAATGCGAATGCGACAGATGTTATCGCCTTCCTCTGCTACATTGCTAAAAATGTATTCATAGGAAGAACTTGAAATATCATCCCTTGATTTTAGGAATTTATAAATTCTTGCAAAGAGTGGTCTGTCAGGTGTTGCATAGGCAGACAATTTACTATCTATCTTGCCAATCATAACAAGGTCAAATGCCTTCTCGGCATTAACCATCATATCGTCATCAATATCAGCAGGCCTTGTGTCCTTAACAATGATAGAGACTCTTGTTGCACCATTCCATTCATTTTTTTCAAGAGTTACAATCGCATCAAATTTTTCATTCTGTCTATATTGGAATTTGCTGCGTGATGTATTGAAATAAATGAGAGTGATCTCATTTTGTTTTCCTTCCTTGTGCGCGAAAATACGTAAGTGCTGTTTCTTGTCACCAATCTCTGTAACATTGTTTACAACCAAATTGTATATGCCAAAGAGTGGTGATGAATTTTCTGCGCCAAAAGGCTCAAGTGTTTTTACAGCATCAAGAAGAGAAACATTGATGCTGTCAGTATTTATCTTGCAGTCGACATTGATAGTTGGATAGAATGTCGGCATTTTGTATGCATACTCTCTCATTGATGCAATAAATTCTGGTATATCCTCAGTCTTTAGTGTGAGACCCGCAGCTTGTGCGTGTCCTCCATAGACAATGAGCTTATCACTACAAGCGCTAAGAGCCTCAAACATTGAGAAGCCCTCAATACTACGAGCTGAACCCTTGGAGATGCCATCTTTATCTGATAGAACAATTACAGGTTTGCAATATCTATCAAGAAGTTTGGAGGCTACAATACCAAGAACTCCTTCATGCCAGCCCTTGCCATAGATTACAATTACCGGCGAATAAATAATCTTAGGATTCTTCTCAATGAGGCTTAGGCACTCATCTAAAATCTTGCCCTCTGCTGCATGTCTGTCATTGTTGATTTTGTTGAGGTTGTCAGCCATCTCAGCAACTGTTGCTGGATCGTCTGACAAGAGCAGTTCCAGTGCCATATTGGCACTGCCCATTCTACCAGCCGCATTGATGCGAGGGCCGATAGCAAATGATATATTGGATGATGCGATTTGTTTATCGCCGAGGCCAGCAACATAGAGAAGTGCATCAATGGATGGCTTTCTATAGTCGCTATTTAGAACTGAGAGTCCTAATTTAACAAGCTGTCTATTCTCACCTGTCAGTGGAACAATATCTGCTATTGTACCGATTGCAACGAGGTCAGAGAAGCCATTGATAATTGGTTCATCATCGCCCTCAATTGCACAGCATAGTTTGAATGCCACGCCTACGCCGGCATAATCTCTGTATGGACAATCAGAGTCGAGACGGTGTGGATCTACGACTGCCACGCAGTTAGGCAACTTATCACCTGGTAAATGATGATCCGTCACGACGAGGTCCATACCGAGTTCTCTAATATACTCAGCTTCCTCTATTGCAGCAACGCCATTGTCGACTGTAACAATTAGATTTACGCCCTCAGCTTTCATCTTGTCGATGATATTGCGAGTGAGACCATAACCATTCTCTATTCTGTCAGGTAGCATGTATATTACATTTGCGCCCTGGATATCGAGATATGAATAAAGTAGCGCGGTTGATGTAACACCGTCGCAATCATAGTCGCCATAGACACATATCTTTTCATAGTCGAAGATTGCATCATTGATTCTTTCAACTGCAAGTTCCATATCTGGAAGTAGGAATGGATCACAGAGAGAATCATCGTGTCCGAGGAAACTACTAATCTCCTCGTCATTTGATATTCGTTTTGAAATTAGGAGTGCAGCAAAAGGATCAAGAGAGAATTTTTCAGCAATCTCTGCTGCACGTGCTTTATTCAGTTCGCCGAGAGACCATTTCTTTCTAGCCATTACTACACCTCCTTATTAACATAAATTAATTACATTTTTAGATAAAAATAACAATTAATTATACAACAAAACAATCAAATTAACAATATAAATAATAAACGGCAGAGTTTACACCCTGCCGTTTGTCTATCTAATTTATTTTTTCTCTGGAATAGCACCAAGTTTATATGCATCGAGGAGTCTCATAAGTCTGTTTATATTACTCTTGAGAAGAGCTCCCTTATCTGTCTCGCCTACCTTGATACGCTTGTCAAGGCGTTCAAAAACAACAGATGCTGATAGAATATCTCTATTGTTCTTGATGGCATCTTCCTTGGATGTAAATGGTTCATGTGAGGACAGACGCATGATATATGAATTATAGATAAGTGTGTATCCTGCAATGCCTGTTGTCTTCTGATAAGCACGGCAGAAACCACCATCAATATCAATGAGTTTTCCTTCACCCTTTACAGGATTCTCACCCTTACCGGCCTTGACTGGTGTATGTCCATTTATTATGTGTGAATGAGGTCCACCGAGACCAAATTCATTGAGTATAAGTTCGCATCCAGCAGCTGTTTCAACGACCTGATAATAAGGATCTTTTGTCTCTTTCCAAGTGCTGTTATCAGCAATCAAGCGACGCTCAAAAGTGGTAATCTTATCGCGCGCAAAGAGCGGTGAAAACTTGCCACACCAGAGCCACCACATAAAGTCTTTACCAGTCTGTTTTTCCTCAGTGCCCTCATCACCGAAATAACCATTTCTTGCCTGGTCAACACAGTAATCAAAGAGTGACTTACCATAGTATTCTGTACCATCAAAAACAAACTTTTTAAAGTTGCCTTCCTCGTCCATTGGGACTGCTCCATGGAAGAGCAAATTGCCGTTATAGCAACGATAAATTGAACCCTTGGAAAATAGGAATTTGATATGTGATTGAAGCTTTTCTGAGCCGAGGAAACTGGCCTTTAGTTCATTCATTACTTCCTCTTCATATGGAGAAAGTACAAATGGATTAGCCCTATCAATTGTTGGGAAATCCTTATCGAGAAGTTCATATTCATTGCCATCGATTGTGACAGTTCCCTTGTCATAATCGATCTTATCAAGAAGCAATCTATCATCCATTTCAAATCCAGGATGGCGAAGTATTGCCTGACCCTCGAGTTTTAGCATGATGATAGTTATGGCCTTAGCCATTCTACCCCATTGCTGTTGCTCGCGCTCGGTCATATTCTTGCCACCATCTTCTGTATCATCGATGTTGGCAACATATCTATCTGTATTTGAATTCTCATATATGTCATTTGCGAGTACAGCAAGAGGTCTGAGGCTAATGCCATAGCCGTTTTCAATGACATGTAGATTGTTATATCTAATTGAATTTGCAAGTACTGTTGCTATGCATACACGAGAACCTGATGCAGCGCCCATCCAAACGATATCGTGGTTACCCCACTGAATATCGACATTGTGATGATGACGAAGGTCAGATAGAACAATATCAGCTCTAGGTCCTCTATCGAATATATCGCCAACGATATGTAGATGGTCAACGATGAGGCGCTGGATAACAAAGCATATAACACGAATGAAATCAGGTGCTTTACCCATTGCGATAATTGAAGAGATTACATTGTCGTAATATTCCTTCTTATCATGAACTGTAAAGTCTGTATTTAAGAGCTCATCAATTACATAGGCATAAGCCTCTGGAAGTGCTTTACGAACCTTAGATCTCGTATATTTTGTGGATACAAGGTGACAGAGTTCAATCAAATAATTGAGATTTGTGCGATACCACTCATCCTTTTCAGCATCGCTCATATCTTTGGTAATTTCCTCAGTCTTTTCAACAGGATAATATACAAGAGTTGCAAGTTCTGCTCTGTCCTTTTCGCTTAGTGTAAAGGCATAAAGGAAGTCAATTTTCTCCTTTATTGCGCCTGATGCACTGCGCATGATATGGGCAAAAGCCTCATACTCACCATGGATATCTGACATAAAATGCTCAGTTCCTTTAGGCAAGTTGAGTATTGCTTGTAAGTTGATAATTTCAGTTATTGCAGCATCGGAATTAGGATAATCCTCTGCAAGCAATCTTAGATATTCCAGCTCCTGCTGTGAAAATTTTGGATGAGTTCTCATATTGTTCTCCTAGTACCCTAAAAAAAGCATATAAGCCCAACCAGAGATGGTTGGGCCTTAAATTATTTATCGTTTCCTGTGAGTTTTAAAACAAGCATTGGCAAGCCTACAAGGAAGCCATATAGGAATGTTCCAAAGAGGCATAACAATGTGAATGTAAGTAAATTAAATGATAGTGCTTTCATATATGATTTTTCAGCACCAAAGAGCCATGCTAACATATCTTTTCTCCTCACAAAAATAATGCTTTTAATATTTTATATTATTTAAGGTATTTTTTCAAGTACTGACCTGTGTATGATTTCTTACACTTTGCAACCTCTTCTGGTGTGCCAGTTGTTATTATTTCTCCACCATTGTCTCCACCTTCTGGACCTAGGTCGATTATGTAGTCAGCAGACTTGATAACATCTAAATTGTGCTCGATTACAAGAACAGTATTTCCTGTATCTACGAGCTTTTGAAGTACTTCTAGCAGCTTCTTAACATCAGCTGAATGTAGACCTGTTGTAGGCTCATCTAGGATGTAGAATGTGCGACCGGTGGAGCGTTTAGACAGCTCTGTCGCAAGTTTTACTCGCTGAGCCTCGCCGCCTGAGAGCGTTGTTGCAGACTGGCCAAGGGCAACATAGCCGAGGCCAACATCCTGCAATGTCTTGAGGCGGTTATAGATGCGTGGCACAGCGGAGAAGAAGTCGACTGCTTCGTCGACTGACATAGCAAGTACATCAGCGATGTTCTTGCCCTTATATTTCACTTCAAGTGTCTCACGATTATATCTTGAACCACCGCATACTTCACAAGGTACATAGACATCAGCTAGGAAATGCATCTCAATCTTGACAATACCATCGCCCTTACAAGCTTCACATCTACCGCCTTTTACGTTAAATGAGAATCTACCAGGCTGATATCCCCTTATCTTGGCATCCTGTGTTGATGCGAAAAGAGTTCGAATATCATTAAACAGATTGGTATATGTTGCAGGATTGGAAGATGGCATACGGCCAATTGGAGACTGGTCGATTGCAATACATTTATCGAGATATTCAAGACCCTCAATATAGTCGCATTTTCCTGGGAATTCCTTAGCGCGATTTAGGTCTCTTGCAAGAGTCTTGTGAATAATCTCATTTACTAGAGATGATTTACCTGAGCCAGAAACGCCTGTAACGCAGGTAAATGTACCAAGTGGAATTGATACATCAACATTCTTTAAATTGTGCTCAGCGGCGCCGTGGACGGTCAGGAAGTTACCATTACCTGGTCTGCGTTTCTCTGGCACAGGAATGCTGCGCGCACCAGATAGATATTGGCCAGTAATTGATTTCTTACAAGCCATAATTTCCTCTGGTGTGCCGGCGGCGACAACTTGTCCTCCGCCTACTCCGGCACCTGGGCCGATATCTACAATATAATCTGCTGCGCGCATTGTATCCTCATCATGCTCAACAACAATTAGAGTATTTCCGAGGTCGCGCAGGCCGTGAAGCGTCTCAATGAGCTTATCATTGTCCTTTTGATGAAGACCAATTGATGGCTCATCAAGTATATATAGGACTCCCATGAGGGAAGATCCAATCTGAGTTGCAAGGCGGATTCTCTGTGATTCGCCACCTGATAATGTGCCAGCTTTTCTTGAGAGATTGAGATAATCGAGACCAACAGAACATAGGAATTTGAGTCTTGATTTAATTTCTTTCAAAATAAGTTCTGCTATCGCAAATTCTCTTGATGTCAAAGACAATTCTTCAAAGAATTTGAGTTCATCCTTAATAGACAAGTGGGTAAGTTCATCAATATTGAGTCCACCCACAGTTACTGCAAGTGAAATCGGATTGAGTCGTTTTCCATGACAGTCATCACATGCGTGAACAGTCATAAACTCCTCTATCTGACGACGTGACCACTCTGAATTTGTCTCTGAGTATTTACGTAACAAATTTGGAATAATTCCTTCAAATCTACCATCCCATTCAGAGTGGCTGTGCTTGCCCTCATGAACGTAGTGTATCTTTTCACCATTTGTACCATAAAGGATTTTATCAAGGTCTTCCTTTTTCATATCCTTTACTGGAACGTCAATAGAGAAACCATAGTGGCGTGCAATACCATCATAGAACATTTCGGCCATTGTGCCGCCCTCTACCTTGGTCCAACCAGGCGCTTGTATAGCACCTTCTCTGACGGTCATAGACTTATCTTTAATGAGTAAATCCTCATCAATTGCAGTATATTCTCCGAGGCCTGAGCATCGTTGGCAGGCGCCAAATGGGTTATTAAAACTAAACATTCTTGGCTGTAATTCATCAACTGAAATGCTATGCTCTGGGCAAGCAAATGATTGTGAAAACTCCATTTCCTTGCCACCGATTACGTCAACAAGAACTATGCCTTCTGTGAGTTTTGATGCTGTCTCAATAGAATCAGCAAGACGAGCTCTAATTCCATCTTTTATTACAATTCTATCAATGATAATCGCAATATTGTGCTTAATATTCTTGTTAAGTTTAATCTTTTCGGATAGGTCATGTACTTCCCCATCAATTCGTGCACGAACAAAACCTTGCTTTGCTGCATTTTCAAGTTCGTGTACATATTCGCCCTTCTTACCTCTGGCAATTGGAGCCATAATCTGTATCTTAGTTCCCTCATCAAGAGATAGAACTTGGTCAACTATCTGATCAACTGTCTGCGCTATAATCTCCTTGCCACAAACTGGGCAATGAGGAATACCAATTCGAGCATATAGAAGTCTCAAATAGTCATATATCTCAGTTACAGTACCAACTGTTGATCTAGGATTCTTGGATGTTGTTTTTTGGTCAATTGAAATCGCAGGACTAAGTCCATCAATTTGATCAACCTTTGGCTTTTCCATAAGGCCCAAGAACTGTCTTGCGTAAGCAGACAAGCTCTCCATATATCTACGCTGACCTTCAGCATAGATTGTATCAAAGGCAAGAGAAGACTTACCGGAACCCGAAAGTCCAGTAAATACTACCATCTTATCGCGCGGAATAGTTAAATCCACATTTTGCAAATTGTGCTCACGAGCACCTTTGATAACTATGTCTTTTGAAGCCATAAATACATTTTTCCTTTTTCTAGAAATTGCATTAAAATATTATATATCTATTTTAAAAGTATATCAATGAAATTAAATAGCCCTTGATGAGTGAACATCAAGGGCTTTCAAAATTATACTTTTTTACGTCGAATATAAATAGCAGAAGAAGCTGTAAGTGATCCAATCATTATCAAGCTCAAAAGAGCAGAATTTGAATAACCATCAGTATCTGCTAATATTTCATCTTCAACATCATAAACTGTAAAGTTAGTAGATGCTTGACCGTCGGTAGAAACGATTGTAATAGTATGCTTACCCAATGTAAGGGACTTTAAGAACTCAGCAGACAGATAAACCTTAGTAGAACCTTCTTCCACTGTGTAGTACTTTGGATCTACAAGTTTTCCATCAACTCGAACTTCTTTAAATTTAGCAAATGGTGCGTTACTTGTAAACAATCCTTCAGAATCATTTGCTATACTGATTTCAGCATCGTTTCCGTAAATAATCTCATAGTTTGGTTTTGAAGGTTCTTCTATTGTCCAATCAATCATAATTGGTTCAGAAGGGCTTGTTGAACTTGCATCATCCCCAGCCCAACAATAGTTCTTATCATCGGCAAGAGTTACACACGCAGAATAACTACCTATATCAGTTGCAGTGTTTCCAACAATATTAAATAATGCTGAATCTGCACCATTAAGATTAATATCAAGCTCTTTTTCTGTTCCATCGTAAACAAACTTATCGCTATTTACTTCTGGTTTCATTAGAGATTGTTTTTTTATAGTAACAACAATAGGACTTGACTCTCCAGCGTAATTTTCTCCAGTAAATGTGACATAATATACGCCTGCATCTGTTGGTGTACATGGATTATTACTGATATCTAAAACTTCATTTTTACAATCAACATCCGTATAGAAATGATATTTTAATGTATTTGTTGGAATATCAGTTCCATCAAGAGCTACAGAGATACCAAAATCATTAAGATCAATTTGTTCACCATTATATGTAGGACTATTCGAAGCTGAAACGTCCGCATCAGTAAGATCAGGTAAGCCGTAAGTATTTACGAATTCAGCTGTCATATGGCTGTCATATTTTGCACCATTTACTGTAGCAGTCCACAATTTGTAATCACTTACACCTTGAATAATATTTTTAGATTCAAGATTGATAGTATAACCATTGCTAGGAGTAGTATTAACGCCTTCTATTGGAGTTTCTTTGAGTGTTAATGAATAACTATCTTTTGTAGGGTCGAGATTCAACATAGTAGAAGCTGTACCTGCTCCATTTGAATCAAGAGTAATGACCTTGCTATCTGAAAAATCACCAGTTATATTGCACTTTACTGTACTTGGATCTGTCGATGCATCATAATTTACAGATGAATCCTTAATATCAATTCTATAGGTATTAGCCAATATACAATCAGAAACATTATATGTAAGGCATCCAGCACAGTTAATATCTATTACAACATCAAGCTTCAAAATTACTGTCTGTGTACCAACGCCTTCAACATTCACATTTTTAACAAAATAAGTTGTATATTGATTTAAGTTTTCAAGATATGAATCATTCCATTCATTACCTTTTCCAACCGAAACACCTACATATCCAGCAGGATAGTTTTTTTCATTTATTGTTACAGCATTTTTTAAATTCGGTTCACCAGATCTACTAGAATCGAGAATACCGATAGTCATTTGATCTGTAACACTACCACCAACAAGCGTCAATTTGTTCAATGTAAAAGGATTTGGCGACGTTGGAATTTTAACCTCATCAATTTTAAATGTCGCAAATTTATTATTCTTATCTACAATTTCAAGATACATTTTCCAATTTGTTGTATTCTTAAAATCAATCTTAACAGGTTTCGTTGTTCCATCTGAAAGCACAAAACTAGTATCTATGCTTTTAATATTTGTTGCAATTGCACCAGCCCAATTGTCATTAGCTACTTTAATACCAAAATCATAAGCTTTTGCAGTATCCGAGAAAAGAACTACACCATCTAATGCTTTTAGTTTTTCTAAGTTTGCATCATCATCATTTGTGAATCCAGAATCGCCAATCCAGTGAGGATTATGTGTACTATCAGATTTATTCAAATGAAAATCGCCTATATTGGGATCTCCTTCATCTTTATTGATTGAATATGAGAAATCCTTAACATATACTTCTCCTGCTTCTGCATGAGCCTTATTTAAAGGCAACAATCCCACAAAAATAAATAATGAGATTAATGTAGCAATTGTTTTGACAAAATAACCATTTTTTATAGACATTTGCACACAACCTTTGTATAAATTTTATAAATAAACTATACACTAAAATATAGATTTATACAATTTAATAAAAACAATTGAATGGTTCGAAAATATAAACTAAAGCCCCTGTCGGATAACCGGCAAGGGCTTGACATCCATGGTTTGATTCAATTAAGAATTTTCTTCGAGAGCTTTGATTTCATCCCTGTAATGGGCCGCGAGTTCGAAGTCAAGAACACGTGCAGCTGCACGCATTGCGCGGGTAAGTTCATTGATTGCGGCAATCTTTTCAGCCTTGCTCATGCGCTTACCAGACTTGGACTTCTCTTTATCTACTTTGGATGTTATCTCTATGACATCTCTAACATCCTTAATAATTGTTTTAGGAACAATACCATGCTCTTCATTATAGCGTTGCTGAATTTCACGACGTCTGTTAGTTTCAACGATAGCGCGCTCCATAGATGGAGTAACAGAATCAGCATACATTATAACTTCACCATTTGCATTACGTGCTGCACGACCAATTGTCTGAACAAGTGATGTCTCTGAACGGAGAAATCCCTCTTTATCAGCATCAAGAATAGCTACAAGTGATACCTCTGGTATATCAAGTCCCTCACGTAGCAAGTTGATACCAACAAGTACATCAAACTCACCGAGACGCAGGTCACGAATGATTTGCATACGCTCAATCGTATCAACATCATGGTGCATATAACGAACCTTGATTCCATAGTTCTCAAAGTAGGCTGTGAGGTCCTCTGCCATCTTTTTAGTGAGAGTTGTGATGAGAACTCTCTCCTTCTTCTCGACGCGGATATTGATCTGTGAGACGAGATCATCAATCTGTCCCTCAACTGGCTTTACAGTGATTAGAGGATCAAGAAGACCAGTTGGTCTAATTAGCTGTTCGGTTATGACAGAACTCTTTTCCCTCTCAAACTCACCAGGTGTTGCGGACGTGAATACAACCTGATTTATATGGTTATAGAACTCATCAAAATTGAGAGGTCTATTATCAAATGCAGATGGAAGTCTAAATCCAAAATCAACAAGATTGGTTTTTCTCGCATGGTCACCGCCCCACATACCATGTACCTGTGGAAGTGTAACATGTGACTCATCGATAAATAGCAACCAATCATCTGGGAAGAAGTCAAGCAGCGTATACGGTGTCGAGCCGGGTGCACGACGTGAGAGAACTCTTGAATAGTTCTCTATTCCGCTACACATGCCTGTTTCGCGGAGCATCTCCATATCGTACTCCGTACGTTGGCGTATCCGCTGCGCCTCAATCAACTTACCTTCTGATTCAAAGAAAGCAACTCTCTCAAAGCATTCCTGCATGATTTCTGAGATTGCATCCTCCATCTGGTCTGCTGCAACAACATAGTGAGATGCAGGATAGATTGCAAGATGTGATAGTTCACTCTTGATTTTACCTGTAAGTGGATGTATCTCAGTTATTCTATCAATTTCATCGCCAAAGAATTCAATTCTAACAGCTGTTTCGCTATATCCTGCTGGATATACTTCTACCGTGTCACCACGTACTCGGAACTTATCACGTATGAAATTGACATCATTTCTCTCATATTGTATCTCAACAAGTTTACGAAGTAATTCATCACGTGGATATTCCATTCCCGGACGAAGTGAAATAACCATATTTCTATAGAATTCTGGGTCACCTATTGAATAGATACAAGATACGGATGCAACAATAATTACATCGCGTCTCTCAGATAGAGAGAATGTTGCAGAGTGACGCAGTTTATCAATTTCATCATTGATAGATGAATCTTTTTCTATATATGTATCAGTCGTTGGTACATATGCCTCCGGCTGGTAATAATCATAGTAAGAAACGAAATATTCCACAGCATTGTCTGGAAACATCTCGCGAAATTCTGAACATAGCTGAGCTGCGAGAGTCTTGTTATGGGCAAGAACAAGTGTAGGCTTATTTATCTCTGCGATGACATTTGCCATTGTAAATGTCTTACCAGAGCCTGTAACACCGAGCAATGTTTGTTCCTTGTTTCCGGCCTTGATACTTGCAACTAAATCGCGTATAGCCTCTGGCTGATCTCCAGTTGGTTTATATTTAGATTTTAGTACAAATTTATCCATATCTCGCACCTCCTTTTATGAAGAAATGCCCGACCAAATGGCCGGGCATATTGTAATTATCAGTTAGTATAGTTATCGAAATAACCTTGTACGAGAACAACTGGTGTTCCCTTATCTCCAGAACCTGATGTGAGGTCACAGAGAGAACCGATAAGGTCTGTTAACTGACGAGGAGTTGTTCCCTGAGAAGCCATATTACCAACGAGGTTATCGCCCTTGGATTTAATGCTCTCAGAAATTGCTTTCTTGAGTTCCTCACCACTGAGATCCTTAAAGTCGTTATCAGCAAGATACTTGAGCTTTAACTCATTTGGTGTACCGATAAGGCCATCAGTAAATGCTGGTGATACAACTGGATCTGCAAGTTCCCAAATCTTACCCTGAGGATCCTTGAAAGCGCCATCGCCATAAACCATTACTTCAACATGCTTGCCAGTAGCCTTGAGTATTCTGTCCTGTACGTCGAGTACGAGATCCTTGCACTCACGTGGGAAGAGTTTGATCTTATCCTCTGTTGACTTGTTAGAACCGAGAAGACCATACTTCTCGTTGCAACCGCTACCGTCTACTGGAGCATTCATAATATCATCAAGTCCGCATACAACCTTGGCACCAGCATCACGAAGAATTCTCTTAGTGCGTGCTCTTGTATGGATGTCGCAGTTGATGATGCAATCAGTGTAATTAAGAATTGTCTTAGCCTGATTTGCAAATACGACTTCTACATCAGCGCCCTCTTCTTTAATGAGGTTTGAATAATATTCAACATAATCAACGCCTGTGAACTCGTGCTTGTTCTCGCCAAAGAGCTCTCTGTACTTTTCGAGTGAAAGTACATCTGAGTATGGATTTATACCAGCTGCATCAATCTTGTCGAGTGATACAAGGCTATTACCAACCTCATCAGATGGATAAGAAAGCATCAAAACAATCTTCTTGCATCCACGAGCTATACCGCGAAGACAAATTGCAAAACGGTTACGTGAGAGAATTGGGAAAATAACACCAACTGTCTCACCACCGAGTTTAGCTTTAACATCAGCAGCAATATTATCTACTGAGCAATAATTGCCCTGTGATCTTGCAACGATTGACTCTGTGATTGAGATTACATCACGATCACGAAGTTCAAATCCTTCAACCTGTGCTGCTTCTATAACCGCTGTAGCAACAATTTCTGCAAGGTTGTCACCCTCACGAATGATTGGGCAACGAATACCACGTGAAACTGTACCTACTCTTCTTTCATACTGATCCATCAATAGGACTCCTTTATTGAAAAAATAACAGTGAAATTATACTCCACTTATTAATTACATTCAATAAAAAAAATACAATAAATTTTAATATTCGAGTCCTATGATTTTGTAAAATTTGTCAATTCGTATTAATACGTTTTATCCTTAGCTTTTTGCTGCGATAAATGTATAAACTTCTCCATCCTTAATTGGTGTCTGATCAACAGCTGTCTGAGCCATGTCTTCACCAATATTGAACTGCCACCAATAACCATCAGCATCATAGTCAAGAGTGATACCAGATACTGTCTTAACATAGAGACCATATTCTGATGTGTCACCTGCGATAACGCCAGCTGCAGCAAGTACTTCGCCTACTGTATGACCGTCAAGAGCATAGTCAATATCAGTTGCTTTTGTCTGATCCTTGTCTTTTACAGCAAACTTACCATTGTCATTAACGATTGTGAATGAGAATGAATAATCTTTTGATTCATTTGCTGGAGCATCAGCCTTAGGTGCTTCTTTTGCACATGCTGCAAAAGCAAAAATCATTGCAAGTGCAAGTACGATTGAAATAAACTTTTTCATATTTTTTCTCCTATCTAAATATCATATTTTAACTTGATTCGATCAAGTTTTTTCAGCATTGGACCTGCAAGTATCAATAGCGTTACAGCTGTTGATATTGCAAGTGTTAAATTAACCGGAACACCGGCAATATATATTGGAATTGCTTTCTTGATAGTTGGATGTGCGAGCATTGTGAGCACTGAACTGGTATCAAGAATAGGACCAACAATTAGGAATGTTACGAGAAAACCTAGTATTGCAGAAATAATTCTATTTGTTCCATTTGTATATTTAAAGCGAGCAAGCAAGCCCGCAATCAGTCCACCTACTCCCCATGCGAACATCTGCCACGGAGTCCATGAACCCTGTGAGAAGAAAAAGTTCGATACAAAAGCCGTGATTGAGCCACATAAGAAACCGGATGATGGGCCAAATGCGAACCCCGCAATCATAATAATTGCAATTACTGGCTTGATAGATGGAAGCGGCATAAATACAACTCTGGACGCAACAGCAATAGCCGACATAACAGCAATTATAACTAGATGCCGTGCATCTTTCTCCATGTTTTCAAAGCGTGAAAACATCGGAATCATAGAGAGAATTATTATTGCAGTTGAAGTCAGATAATAATGTACTTTAAATTTCCAAGTGATTAATACCATTACTACGATAAGTAGCATTGAAATCACTGTTATTGCGATAGATTTCTTAGACATAAATTCGTTACATCCTCAATATTTATAGCATTAATAAATAGGTGTCGTGACATTCTATTGGCAGCTGTAGTATAGAAACTATTAGCTGAGAAGAACTCATTTGGAGTGTTGGTCATAACAACATCTCCTGAGAAGAACATTGAACAATAATCAGCATATTTTGCACAGAATTCTACATCATGAGAGACGAGAACTATTGTGATACCGCTGTCTCTGAGTTTGTTCAAAATCTCGGCAAATTTAATCTTGAAGAAATTGTCGAGACCCTTGGTTGGCTCATCAAGAAGCAATATATCAGGATGATTTAGAAGCACTTTTGCAAGTGCAACTCTCTGCTGTTCACCACCTGATAAATCAAATGGATGCTGATCATAGAGATATTTGATATCACACATTTCTGCTACATCGTCTATATCCTTGTCCATCTCTAGAAGTTCATCTTTTACAGTCTCTTTTACAAAGAGGCTCTGTGGGTCCTGTGGAAGCATTGAGAGGTGCTTCCATAATTCACCTTTTTTATATTTTGATGCTTTCTGTCCGTTTATTAATATCTCACCACGATAAGGCTTACAGATACCGCAGATTGCACGTAGAGTGGTTGATTTGCCAGTACCATTTCCGCCTACGATAGCATGAATTGTACCCTTCTCAACCTTGAGAGATGTGCCTCTTAGAATATCATTACCATCTCTGGTATAGCGATACCATAGGTCACGAAGTTCAAGAGCATAATCTCTTGTTGATTCTCTATTCTTAACATCAACCTTGGAAATCAGCTTGTCTGTGTAACCTATCATCTCGGTTAACATATTTGCGCCTTCACGAACTGTAAGTGGTACTTTATATCCATCTGTATATCTAGAATCGAGTGAATAATAGACCTGAACAGGTGTAGGCATTGCGACAAACATCTCATCGTTTGTATTCTTGAGATATTCACCTATTGCACGTGGTGTATCACAAGCGATTAGCTTGCCATGATCAAGTACTACAACCTTATCTGATGCATAGAGAACATCCTCTAGCCTGTGCTCAGTAATAATTATTGTTGTACCGAGTTCCAAATTGATTTTGCGAACTGTACTTAGGAAGTCCGCAGCAGCAATTGGGTCCAGCTGAGATGTCGGTTCATCAAGGATGAGTACGGACGGTTGCATCGCCATAATAGATGCGAGATTTAGAAGTTGCTTTTGACCACCTGATAGTTCTGATACATTCTTATCGAACCATCCTTGAATTCCAAAATATGAGGCCATCTCAGCAACACGGAGTCTTATAGTCTTAGGATCAACTCCTATACTCTCTAGACCAAATGCAAGTTCGTGCCATACCTTTTCTGTAACAATTTGGCTGTCTGGATTCTGCATAACATAGCCTATGAAACTGGCTTGTTCATAGTCAGATAGTTGACTGAGTTCCCTATCGTTAAATAGAATCTTGCCACTTCTTTTACCTGCAGGTGTTAAAACAGTTTTAAGGTGGCGAAGCAATGTGGATTTACCACTGCCGCTTTTGCCGCATAGAGTGACATATTCGCCATGCTCAATTGTAAGATTTATATTGGACAAGGCTATCTTGTCAGGATTTGTTGCATAAGAAAAGCTTAGATCTTGGATTTCAAAGTCTGCCATAGTATCACCTCCCGTACATTAATTATTGTTGGCGTCAAAAGCAAAATAGTATATGAAATTGCGCCGATAATCGTATAAGTATTGTCCCAATCGGACATTATAATTTTAGGTATTACTTCAATATCCATTCCGCCATTAACACTGGCGATAATTGTTATTGCAAACAGTAAAATCATTAGAACTGATAGAAGAATATCTGCTGTTCTAAATTTATATATTGAATAATTGGTTCTCTTAGCGCTTCCATAGCCCCTACTCTTCATGCTGTTCGCAGTTGTAATTCCGCTCTCGAACGCCCAGGTCGTGAGCGATGATAAAACTGCTGTTGCATTGGAGAGCTTATCAATACGCCGTGTCTCGGCGCCATACTTACCGATACACATTCGCGCTGTACTAATTTGCTTTGCTTTATCGCGATAATTTGGTACAAATCTGAGTACCATTGTAAATATAAGAGAAATCGCAGGAATTATTGGGCCGAAAATATATACGAACTTATCCGATGTCATTATCTGATTATACGATGCAAACCAGATAATCATTGATGACAGCATAGTCGCGAAAATCAGGCCATATACCAATGCTTCAAGTGTGAAATTTCGACCAAAATATGTGAATAGTACAGTCTCACCGCCTGTGCTTACAAGTGGGTTTGTAATAGTAACCAATGCGAAAATTGGAATTAGCATAGCAATGAGTTTAAAAGCAGACTTTCCGCAAATGGTAATATAGAAAAGGATGGAAGAAACAAGTGAAATTGCAAGAAATAGTGGATGCTGGAATATCATTCCAAGAATTACTGCCGCAATAAAAAATATGAAATTAATAAGTGGGTTGTATGTTGAAAAACGCGAATTCATTTATTTCCTCCTTTCCTTTTTCTGCAACAAAAAACACGCCTGCCATACCTCAGATGGCTTGCGTAAATGTTGTAAGCTCGACAGGTCTCCCGACTTAACTTTTAAAACCTACTTGCGTTGCCTTCCCATGGAGCGAACTCCCCAGTGACTGCATTTTTCATGCTAAACGCTTTCGTATAGTTACACGGTTGCTGAGAAACAGTGCAGGAATCTAACCTGCTTCCGGAATATGCTGTGCCTCACTTACCAAAATATTTAGTTTTGAAAATTATAAAACATTTAAAAAAAAATTGCAAATGATTAATTGTTCAATTAAATAAACGGTTCTTCGAAATAAACCGTGCTAAAATAGAATTAAATATATTTTTGTATATTTAATTTTGTCATACATTTAGTAAAATTATGGTATATTTAGTAAAAGAGTGGTGATATTGTGCTAAATAAAAAGTTGTACGATGAAAAACTCAAAAGAATGACTGATGTTACCAGAGGCATAATACCGGATAGAGTTCCGATTTGTGGCCTACTTGAGACCTATGCTCTCGCCTATGCTGATTCAACTGTTGAAGAGGCTAACAGTAGCATTTATTCTCATATTAAGGCATATGGTAAAATCTATGACGATATTTATTTTGATTGTGCCTTTATGCCACATATGTCTCATGCTCTCAATCTCAGTTGGGGTCTCGGCTCAGATGTATTCTTTGTATCCGATGACGGTGTAACAGTTCAGCACCGAGAGTTCTGTCCTATGACAGATGATGACTATGAAAGTCTCACACGTGATCCTGTAGCATTTATTCTTGATGAATTCATCCCTCGTAAATATGCTCGCTATGACAGCGACAATAAGGAACAGCACAAAGCATTCATAAGCTCACTTCGTCCATTTGTTGAGTTTGCACTCACAATGATGGGCGGTTATACATATTTCTATAAAGTACTTGATATACCTGTTGTTGTTGGCGGCTCTGCAGAGATGCCAGCAGACATGCTATTTGACTATCTACGTGGTTTTAAGCCAACAATTACTGATATTAGACGTCGCCCAGATGATGTCGAGGCAGCTATAAACTCGCTCCTCGACTATTGCGTCGACCTTATGCGTATGACGCATCTTATGATGGGCACCACGTCTGCTGGCGTGCCTTGGGCCGCCAAGAATTTAATAAATGGTGTAATCCGTAGAAAAAATTATGAATTTAAGGATTTCCCATGGATATTTAATCCTTGTCATATGCCACCTTTCTTAAATCAGAAACAATTTGATAGATTTTATTGGCCAACCTATAAGAAAATGGTTGAATATCTCAGCCGAAATGGTGGTCATATGATGACTTTCTGCGAGGGTGACTGGGGCGAAAATATCAATCATTTCGATGAGTTGCCAGATAATTCTGTCACATTTATTGGCCCTATTGAGAGAATCCTCCAGATTAAAGAAATTGCAACCAATAACTCCGTTATGGGCGGAATGCCTCAAGCTATGCTTCGTGATTCAACGAAACATGATTGTATTGAATTTGCAAAGTATGTTCTTGATGATCTTGCACCAGGCGGTGGTTATGTATTTTCAACTGACAAGGTTCTTATTGCCCCATCGGACGCTGAGGCAGAGAATCTTGCAGCAGTAAATGAGTTCGTGCACACATATGGAAAATATTGAGGAGAATAATTATGACAGATTTCAAGCAAAACAAGGAACTGTATGATTCTCGTATCAAACGTATGCTTGATGCATCACAGAATAAGGTTCCTGACAGAGTCCCTATCTGTTCCTTCATTGAGAGTTACGCTCTCGCCTATGCAGGAACAACAATCAAAGAAACCGAAGGACACATTATTAAGCATGTTACTTCCTATGGTGAGATTTATAAGGATATCTACTTTGACTGCGCATATGTTCCTTATCTCACGCACTCGGTAAAAATGGGAAGAACTCTTGGTTCTGAAGTATTCTTTGCATCCGATGATGGTGTAACACTTCAACACAAAGAAGATTGTCCAATGACACCTGAGGATTATCCAGAATTTGCAAAAGACCCAGTAATGTGGATTCTAAATGAATTCATTCCACGTAAGTTCCCAAAATATGACAGCAACAATGATGAGCAGCTAAAATCATTCTTTAGTTCCATCTCCCCATTCCTTGAGTTTGGTGGTTCCCTTCTTGCTGGTAATTTCTATTTTGAGAAATTCCTTGGCATGCCAGTTGTAGTTGGTGGCTCTGCTGAAATGCCTCTTGACTTGTTCTTTGACTTCCTCCGTGGATTTAAAGGAACTGTTATGGATGTAAGACGTCATAAGGATGATGTTATTCTTGCTAAAACTGCTGCTGCAGATTATTGCTATGACCTCATTAAAATGACTCATTTTATGATGACTATGCCACCTCATATTAAGGATGTGCCATGGCTTCTTGATTATGTTGTAAATTCCGTTGCAAAAGGCGGAGATCCTAAGCTCAAGAGTTTCCCATGGATTCTTAATCCTTGTCACATTCCTCCATTCCTTCGCGATGATCAGTTTGAGGAGCTCTATCTTGATGATTTTGTAAATATGGCAAAATATATTCAGGATTGCGGTGGCCACATGTTCACAGTACTTGAGGGTGAATGGGGCGAAAACAAGCTCAAGATGCTAAACGAGCGTGTACCTGAGCATTCAGTTACTTTCGTTACAGAGAATGATAGTATTTTCGAAGCCAAGAAGATCTTTGGCGACAGACATTCACTTATGGGCGGTATGCCAATTGCTATGCTCCGTGACTGCGGCAAGAAAGAATGCATTGATTATGCTAAGAAACTTGTCGACAACGTTGGCGTTGACGGTGGCTATATCTTTGCAACTGATAAGGTTCTACTTGCTCCTGGTGATGTCAATGTAGATAATCTTAAGGCTGTAAATGAATTTGTACATGTTTACGGACAGTATTAAGGAGGCACTGATATGGAAAATATTGAATATAAATATGACAAGAATGAAAAGACATTAACAGAAGTTATGATAGGTTTTGTAAGAGGCCTTATTGAGAAGATTTTCCCATTTACAAAATTTGGTCCATTCCCTAAACTTCTTGATAGATTATTTGCATCTCAGATGGCAAGATCATTCCTTGGCTCTTATGCAATGCTTCTACTTATGTAATTAAAGAAATGGCCCAGCCGATTGGCTGGGTCTTATTTTTTTAGAAATTTGGAAATTCTTTTGCAAACCATACATCATCTGCTATGAATTCTTTTCCATTCAAATATTCAAGTATGCCTGCATCAGTTGTGAAATCAAATTGCAATTTATATGAATATAGGAATTGTTTCTTATAACCTAGTTTTTTATTGAGTGCATTGCTACCATACTTGCCGTCGCCTACGAGCGGGCAACCTATAAATGCAAGATGCGCTCTTATCTGATGTGTACGGCCAGTTAGGAGTTCAACCTCAAGTAAAGACATATTTTTGCCAGTTTTTAGTACCTTATAGAGTGTCTTAATCTCCTTACTTCCTGGTACTTGTCTATCAAATACTTTTACTTGATTCTTATCCTCGTCCTTAATTAGATAATCGACGAGGAGGTCCTCCTTCTTGCTAGGAACGCCGTGGCAGACGCAGAGATAGAATTTATTAATCTCTCTGTCCTTGACCTTTTGATTCATGATACGCAGCGTCTCCGCGTTCTTAGCGGCCATGACGATACCGCCTGTGTTGCGGTCAATACGGTTAATGAGCGCAGGCGTAAAGCAGAGTTCATCTTCCGGATTATACTCTCCCTTATCATATAGATAATGCTTTACGCGCGATATCAGCGTATTGACATACTCGGTATCGTCTGGGTGGGACAACAGTCCCACTTTTTTATCGAGGATGAGAATGTTCTCATCCTCATACAGAATGTCTAGTTCTGTACTTGCTTTTAGGAAGTCATAATGAGGATCTGCTTTTTCAAAGAATTCATCATTAATATACATATCAACGATGTCGCCTTCTGCGAGACGAGTTGATATCTCAGCGCGTTTGCCATTGACTTTGATTCGCTTGGTTCTGATATATTTATACATCAGTGACTGCGGAAGCATTGGCAAATTCTTGGTAATGAATTTATCAAGACGCTGATTGCTAGAATTCTTGTCAATCGTAAAGCTCTTCATTAAATCCCTCCTTCTTTAGTACTTTAAGTATTTTATGATAACTATAGTAATTTGACAACTATTAATTATTTAAGTATAATTTATTCACTATATTATTCGGTTTATATCGAAAGGAGTGTACGATCCTTAATGGACGCAGACAGTCGAGGGTCACTTGTAATAATCATAATTTTATTAGGTCTTGCAGCATTATTTGCAGTAACAGAGACCGCGTTATCGAGCGTTTCTAGAAATAGAATCAAGCTCGTACTTGAGCATGGTGATAATAGAGCCAAAAGAGTTCTATATGCACTTGATAATTTCGACAAGGCAATCACCACTCTATTGATATGCACCAATATTGTACATATCTCTATCGCCTCAATTGTAACTATTTTCGTTACAAGAATATGGGGCTTAACCGCGGTATCTCTAAGTACAATCATTACTACATTGGTTGTATTTTTCTTTGGTGAGATGTTACCAAAGAGTTTTGCAAAGAAGAACAGCGAAAGTTGTATCTTGATATGCTCGGGGCCTTTAATTATTTTTATGAAGGTATTAAGCCCACTATCCAAGCTTTTATCAGGCATCGGCAATATTGCTGGCAAGCTGACAAAAGCAGAAAAAGAAATAACAGTTACCGAGGATGAATTATATGATATCATCGAGGACCTAGAAGAAAGCGGTGTCATTGATGAGGAACAGAGTGATCTTATCTCCTCCGCCCTTCAATTTGAAGATGTAACTGTTGAAACAATTTCTACACCACGCGTAAATATCGAAGGAATTGATCTCTCCAAGGAGCCAGAAGAGATATTTAAAACAATCAATGACTCCACACATTCTAGACTCCCTGTATATGATGGAGACAAGGATGAAATACTTGGTGTCCTTCAGATAAGAAGGTACTTAAAGCAATATCTAAGAACTAAGAAATATCCAAATGTTAAGCGCCTAATGGACAAGCCTTTCTTTACAAGTCAAGGTGTTATGATTGATGAACTTCTTGAAAAGATGTCAGCGAGCAAAGTAACACTTGCTATTGTTAAAGATGACTTTGGCGGCACTTATGGAATTGTAACTATCGAGGACATTTTAGAGGAACTCGTCGGTGAGATTTATGACGAGGAAGACAATGCCCCTGCCGAGGAAGGTGGTGAGGCAGAATGAATATACTCGCAGTAGTTCTTGTATCAATTGGAATACTAATCTGTGTGTTCCTATCAAACTTCTTCTCATCATCTGAGATGAGTTTTTCAGCAGCCTCACAGGTAAGACTCGAGCACGAGGCTGAAAGTGGCAAGAAGAGCGCCGTACGTGCTCTCGCAATATCCAATAGATATGATGATGCACTTAGCACAATCCTTATTGGTAATAACCTTGTTAATATCGCTGCCTCCTCTCTTATGGCAGTTCTAATTCAGCTAATATTTGGAGACGATAGTCTTACATGGCTTGGAACAATTGTAATAACAGTTCTTATCATAATCTTTGGTGAAACTATTCCTAAGATTTCATCCAAGAAAAAGCCAAATACAATTGCAATGAGAAATGCGCTTCCTATCAGAGTTCTTATGACTCTCCTCTATCCTCTTGTATGGCTTACCGTAAAATTTGTAAATCTAATTACAGGCCCTGAGAAAAAGGATGAGGACGACGATGATGAAGCTGTTGAGGAATTTCAATCAATTATCGAGACAGCTGAGGATGAAGGAGTCCTAAGTTCAGATAGTTCAGAACTTGTTCAAGCCACAATTGATTTCACTGAGACATCAGCATCTGATGTTATGACATCACGTGTTGATATGGATGCAATAGATATTGAAGATGATCAAAAAGAGATTCTGAAATTCATTCAAAATGCTCAGCATACAAGAATTCCAGTATACCAAGATGATATCGACAATATTATAGGTGTTCTACATGTCAATCACCTGCTTCGTTCCCTATCCGATGGTGATAAGTTTAATTTAAAGAGCCTTCTTATGGAGCCTTGCTTCGTATATAAAACTATGAAGCTCCCTGATGTCCTAGAAGTGCTTAAAACTAATAAGCAACATCTCGCTATCGTTACTAATGAATATGGCGGAACTCACGGTATAGTAACTCTTGAGGACGTTTTGGAGGAACTTGTCGGTGAGATCTGGGATGAAAGCGATGAAGTTGAAGAAGAAATCGTTGAACGCGATGATGATTTTGAAGTTGACGGTGACATGATGCTCGATGACCTCTTTGAGGAACTTGAACTTCCAGAGAGTGAATTCGAAAGTGAAACAGTCGGTGGATGGTGTATTGAAATGCTTGAGCACTATCCACAGCCAGATGAATCATTCGACTATGAAAATATTCATGTTACAATCATCGAGGCATATGAAAGACGTGTTGAAAAAGTCTTTATTGAACAGATAAAACAGGATATCGAAGAATAAAATAAGAGCAGATAACATTTCGTTATCTGCTCTTTTTATTTATCTTTCAGTACCAAAAATGTACTTTTTGAAATATTCTGTTGTCTTTTCCTTGCCAAGCATATCAACGAATATGTCTGTCGATGGACCACCATTCATGAGAAGTCCCTCTACATATTCATTAGATGCTTTGCATTTTGCATCAGCATCAACAGTTTCAAGACCTGCTGCATATGAGAAATATTCTGCAATATAGCGCTGATAAATCTCATTACAACCAGCCATTATAGCCTTCTTCTTACCCTTCTTAGATACTGATGAGGACATCTTGATACCATCATACCAATGTGTTCCTCTATCATCGTCAGGTAGGTCTAAAAACTCAGATTTAATAGCAAGCAATTTGTCATTAAGAGCATTATCTTTCTCGAGCATTACATCATACAACTCAATAATCAATGTATATTTGCCCATAACATCAATTACATCAAATGAAAAGAGTGGTAGATCACGTTCAATTGGTGTGATACACATCATTTCCATTTTCATAAGTCCCATCATGCCTTTTGCATGCTGGAATGTCATGTTTCCGAGACCGTCGATATAATACTGCTCAATTGAAGTATTCATCTTAGAATTCTTCATTGACTTGAAATCCGCTGGAACATCCAGTTCACGGACATCAAAATATTTCTTAGCCATTTCAAGTATATCCATATTTTTCTCCAATTATTAATATCCACTCTTGTGCATTGATCTTGCACCGAGGAAGAAGAATACTTGGCCGATTGTATTTACACCCTGCTCTACCCAGTTAGCCCAAGCAAGAGTTGAATCAAGTGTAACACTGAGGCCTACCATACCAAATAGGAATACTATTGATAGGATGAAATAGATACCTGCGAGTTTATTCTTGCCCTTAAAGCCGAGAATAATAAGGCATACAAGGCTACCGATACTGCCTATTGACTGTAGAGATAAGAGTGGAACTGATGATGTAACAGTTGTTGCTGTTATTACATTAAGAGAATTCTCGCTCTTACCCTTCTTTAGCTGATTCATAGCAATAATGAGACCAGCAAAATAGAGGCAGAAGCCAGGTCCCTGCATTGGGAAGAATGATGTGAAAAATGCTGGATAGTTGATGCCAAAGCAGAAAAGTAATTTCCAGAGTGCTTTAAATGCACCACCTATGAAGCACATAAGTGCACCACCAGCAAGAAGGCCATAAGCCGTCTTGCTAATGCGAGCATATAAATCAGATGCTACTTGCCATGCAGCAAGGAAATAGAACAATACTGGTAGGAAATCTACAATTGCCATAAGGACATTGTAATCTCCTGTAAATACAGTTACTGTATCAAAGAATTGCATATAATCACCTTACATCTTCTTAGCAAGCTTTTCAGCGTGAGCAATCTTAGCTTCGATTGCTGCCTTCTTAGGATCCATGTGATAATACCATGGAATGAATGGGATGAGGATAGGAGTCTTAGTTGCATATTCCTCGAACTTAGGATTGCCAGCAAGTCTCATTGACTGTCTCTTATCGAGTCTCTGGCAGCCGTTGAACATGATATAAACGATTGCGATATAACCGATAATAGCGATGAGCCACTGTGCAAAGCTATGATATGATGTAATACCAGAGATAAATGTACCTGTCCAGAATGTTACTTCACCGAAGTAGTTAGGGCAACGAACGAGTTTGAAAAGACCTTTGGTAGCAACCATGTTAGGATCTTCCTTCTTCTGTGCACCCTTCTGCTTATCAGCAGTAGCTTCGATAATAACACCACAGAGAGCGATTACAATACCAATGATTGGAACGATTACAGCACCTGAATCGTTGTGGATACGATAGTTGAGACCTGATGTCTGAGCAAGATAGAGAGCGCCCATAAGGAGCCACATAACAACCTTAACGAAGATTGGAGGCTCTGCACCAGCTGCATCCTGCAATGTCTTCTTGTAAGCTGCATTCTTGAGTTCACGAATAAGAAGGAATCCACCGAGACGGATACCATAGCAGATAAAGAGTACGCACTGTGCAAGTGTGATATAGAGTGGAAGGCCAGAAAGCTGTACGAACTCAAGTCCGCCAAGGCTACCACCTGTAAGTAATACGATAAGGTTTGCAATACCGATTCCACATACTGAAAGGCCATAACCTACAGACATGAACCATACAAACTCTTTAAAACCTACGCAACAGAAAATGAGAGAAAAAATAAATAGTACAAGATAATACATTATTTACCCTCCTTAGCTGCGGCAGCTGCTTTTGCAGCAAGCTCTGCTTCAATAACTGGAGCATATGACTTATCAAAGATGTACTGCTTGAATGAGAGACCATCTACTTCATGATCACCATAGCAGTCATTAGAAAGTGTGAACTTAGAGAACTTCATAACATCAGACTTACCTTCAGCCTTGATCTTAGGAAGCATTGCAAGTACTGAGAACATCCATGCTGGTGAGTACTTGATTGGAACAGCACCAGTGTTACCAGCAGCCTCCCAGAACATCTGGCCGATCTCCTGATATGTGTATGTCTCTCTACCACCTACGCTATAAGTAACATTTTCTTCAAGCATTGTGTCAACAATGAACTTAGCGAAGTCCTTAGTATCGATAACGTTTGCCTTCTTAGGCTCGCCCTTTAGAAGCTGAATCTCGCCCTTTAAAATCATTGGCCAGAAAACGTGTGCGATATCATAGAAATATCCAGTTGGACGATGAATTACATAATTCATGCCACTGTTCTTGAGTTCTGCTTCAAGGAGATACTTGGAATGTACCATTGGAATTCCATCGCCCTTGTCAGCATTGATAACTGAGATGTAAACAAAGTGATTTACACCAGCAGCCTTTGCTTCATTAACGAGGTTTAAGTTACCTGCGAAGTCAATATCATAGTTATTGACCTTAGTTGAAGCGCCTGTGAGACCTACTGTTGTAATAACAACATCTGCACCGTCGCAGAGTCCCTTGATGTTATCTACGTCAGTAACATCAATTTGTCTTGTTTTGTAAGCATTTGGATCAAGTCCATCAAGTTCCTTAATTACCATATCTGCTGCAAGAACATCATGACCTGCGTTTACGAGTGCTCTTAAAATATCAGAGCCAAGTTTACCAAATGCGCCAGCGAGAACTACTTTCATTTGTGTAACCTCCAAAATGTTGTTTTAAATTAACCAAACATTCGCTTTAATACTCTAGACAAATTATCATACTCAAAGTCTTGTTTTGTTGCCGCATTGAGTAGAATTTCAGCAAGAAATTCAGAGATGTAATGGTCCTTTTCATTGTGACATCTTTCCAAAACTTCATATAGGATATCTGCCAGCTGAGTAATGAGCCAATCGAACTGGATTGGTGCCTCACGACGAACGCTTGTATATTTACCATACTGTGTCCATACTGGATCATATTTTTCTGAGAAAGTTGAAATTCCATCAAACATAAATTTAAATCCCTCAAATATATCTATTGAGGATTCACATTGATGCTTGACATCAGCCATAATTTTTTGCCAATCTCGAAGCATAACCTGACCTACTAGTTCATCTTTTGACTTGTAGTAGTTATAAACTGTTCCAACTGCTATTCCGCAATTCTGAGCAATTGTACGAATTGTCATATCAGCATAGCCTTTTTCAAACAGTTCTTTGCTTGCTTCTTCAATTAGTCTTTCTTCCAAATTTTCAATAATTTTAGGCATGAAATTCACCTCTTTATGAATCAGTTCATAAAAATTTTAACATAAATAATAAGCCCTGTCAATTATAAGACAGGGCTTAAAAATTAAAGTTTTGTTGGCATTTTACATTGTTCAGCGAAAACAAAGAAAATAGTGATTATTACAAGGTATGCTGGAGCAAAAATACCAGGATTTACAAGAGACATCATCTCTAGTCCGATATATGACCAAAATACTGCTGTTGAGAAGCCATTGCCACTCCTCTTTTTAAAGAATTCAATACGAGCAATAAATTGATATAGGAAACAGAATATACCAATAATACCAAAGCTTCCTATTACCTGTGGAATCGATGAATGATACCAACATAGTTGGCCAATCTTGGATGGATGCAAATCTCTGTTGCCCATATAGCCTATTCCACGTCCTGTTATAGGGTTCGCGCGGAAGTCGACGAGCGAGCGCTTCCAGAGGCCAATTCTGCGGAAGTTTTCAGTATATGATGTAAATCTATCTATTGTATAAGAGAACATAGGCCAGAATTTGATTAGAATGGCCACTGCAGCAAGCGCTCCTGCCGCAGTAATTCCAATAAGTACTTTTCTATGTTTCTTATCAATTACTGCAGAATAAATTATTAGCATTGCGAATTCTGCGAGGCCAAATATCAGTCCGCCGCGCGAACCCGACAATACGAATGCTATAACATCAAGGAAAGGTACAATTATATATGCGAAATTTTTCTTCCTTGACAGATAGAAAGAAAATGGCATAAAGAGAATTAGCAGTGTACTTGCATTATTTCTCCACTGGAAAGGAAGAATATCAGGATCTGCTAGGAACTCATTTATATGCTCACCATAATATTCGAATATCGCAAATATTATGAAGATTGATACATAGGTTAAAATCTTGGATATTCTCTCGTCCAAATGCTCAGTATAATTTTGTCCCTCTCCTATCCTCTTGGATAGTAAAATATAAACTAAAATTACAAGTGGTCCCAATGTAAACATATATGACAAATTGAGTTTATAAGTATACTCAGAGAATGTCATAATGCCAACGCCGCCAAGGAGTACAGCGGCCGTGGCAAAGCACATAGGTACGAAGAGGTCAAGGTCTCTAATTCTTACTTTCTTACACTTTTTTCTATATGCTATAAAGTGGAAAAGTATTGCAAAAGCAATAATCGGTGCACCCCATAGATATACAATAAATCCATCATAGGAATCCTTATATTGAATTACAAAAGAAATCAGTAATAATATAGGACCAAATACAGATAATATGTCGTCTGTAAGTATTAGAATTGCACTAATTATAAATCCATAAATAATTGTAAAGCCATAATATGCTGGAGTTGCTACCATCTGGTCTGTGATGATAATTAGACATGCTAGAAGTAGCATTATTAACATAAAGATATCTGACGCTAGAAATTTTCTAACTTTTAATAACATCATTTCTCTCCTTTTGCACAAATTGCTCGTATATTATATCATATTGTGGACAAATTCTAAATCTTTTGTATAATATATAGGTAATATTTTTATGGAGGCGCAAAAAATGAAACTTAAGCCAGTTCTTGATCATGTAGTTATCAAGGCTACAGAGGTAGAAGAAACTACTAAAAGTGGCATTATTTTAGCAGCTGCTTCTCAGGAGAAGCCACAGATTGCCGAGGTCGTTGCAGTAGGCCCTGGCGGTATGGTTGATGGTGTTGAGATTAAAATGTTTGTAAAACCTGGTGACAAGGTTGTTGCATCCAAGTATGCAGGTTCTGAAATCAAACTCGATGATATTGAATATACAATCATTCGTCAATCAGACATTCTCGCAATAGTAGAATAAATTTAAGGAGATAATAACAATGGCAAAGCAAATTATCTATGGTGAGGAAGCTCGTAAGGCTCTTCAAACAGGTATAGACAAGCTTTCTAATACTGTTAAAATCACACTTGGCCCTAAGGGTCGTAACGTGGTACTTGATAGAAAGTACGGCGGACCACTCATCACTAATGATGGTGTAACAATCGCTAAGGAAATTGAGCTTGAAGAGCCATTTGAAAATATGGGTGCTCAGCTCGTTCGTGAAGTATCAGTAAAAACAAACGATGTTGCTGGTGACGGTACTACAACCGCTACCCTTCTCGCTCAGGCTCTCGTTCGTGAGGGCATGAAGAATGTTGCTGCTGGTGCTAACCCTATGGTTGTTAAGAAAGGTATCCAGCTCGCAGTTGATACAGCAGTTGATACTGTTAAGAAGAACTCTAAGCCAGTTAAGAACTCTGCTGATATTGCAAGAGTTGCAACTGTATCTTCTGGCGATGAATTCATCGGTAAGCTCATTGCAGATGCAATGGATAAGGTAACAGCTGATGGTGTTATCACAATTGAAGAAGCCAAGACTGCTGATACAACATGTGATGTTGTTGAAGGTATGCAGTTCGATCGTGGCTATATCTCCCCTTACATGGTTACAGACACAGACAAGATGATTGCTGAAATCGAAGACGCATACATCTTGATCACAGACAAGAAGATTTCTAACATTCAGGAAATTCTCCCACTTCTTGAGCAAGTTCTCAAGATGGGCAAGAAGCTCCTTATCATTGCTGAGGATATCGAGGGCGAAGCACTCACTACTATCCTTCTCAACAAGCTCCGTGGCACATTCACTTGCGTTGCAGTTAAGGCCCCAGGCTTTGGCGAGCGTCGTAAGGAAATGCTCCAGGATATCGCTATCCTCACTGGCGGTACAGTAATCACATCTGACCTTGGTCTTGAGCTTCCAGAAGCAACTGTTGAAATGCTTGGTCGTGCTCAGAAGGTTGAAGTTGGCAAGGATTATACAACCATCGTAAACGGTATCGGTGATACTAAGGATATCAAGGCTCGTATCGGTCAGATTAAGTCACAGATTGAAATTACAACATCTGATTATGACCGTGAAAAGCTCCAGGAGCGTCTTGCTAAACTTTCAGGTGGCGTTGCAGTTATCCATGTTGGTGCAGCAACAGAGACTGAAATGAAGGAAAAGAAACTCCGTATCGAAGATGCTCTTGCAGCAACTAAGGCAGCTGTAGAAGAAGGTACAGTTGCAGGTGGTGGCGTTGCTCTCATCAATGCAATCCCAGCTGTACATGAACTTCTAAACAAAGAAGAAGACACAGATATCAAGACTGGTATCAAGATTGTCCTCAAGGGTATCGAAGAACCAGTAAGACAGATTGCAGCAAATGCTGGTCTCGAAGGTTCAGTTATCATCGATGCAATTATCAAGTCCAAGAAGACAGGCTATGGATTTGATTTCGCAAATGAGGAATACGTTGACATGTTCAAAGCAGGTATCCTCGACCCAACCAAAGTAACTCGTTCTGCTCTCCAGAATGCAGCATCTGTTGCAGCTATGGTTCTCACAACAGAATCACTCGTTACTGAAATCCCTGATCCAGCTGCTGACGCCGCTGCCGCTGCTGCTGCACAGGCTGCTATGGCTCAAGGTGGCATGTATTAATTTACAATATAAAAAGCAAAGCACTCACAGTAAAAACTGTGGGTGCTTTTCATTTATCCTATGCCAAAGAACCTATCAAAGAAGTTCAGGAGTTTGTTTACTACATTCTGTTTCTTGTCAGTTCTATTACTACCGCCAAACATTGATACAGCTGGAAGCAATTTATCAACATCAGTACCAGTAGTCTTAAGAACACCATCACGGAATGAGTTCTCAACGAACTTTCTTGTTGCTTCTTCATTCAAGTTTTCTTCTTTAATGATAGATGCAAGTTCTTTTTCTTTTTGTTCTGCAACGAATGTCTTCCATTCAAGAAGAATATCATCTACTTCATTAATACCATCAATAAAGCTTTCAATAAGAGCCTTTTTACTACGCAATTCAGGTGATGCATCTACAGCCTTTTGAATGGTAATAAGAATTTCTTTATCAGACAAGTGGGAATCATGATACTTCTTAACAAGCATAAGAATATAATCAATGTTAATCTCAACTTGTTTTAAAAGTTCGACTTCGAATACAACATCATCAACGATGTTTTCAAGTTCTCCCTTTTCCCTCTTTTTCTTCCATTCATCACGTAAATCTTGATATCTACCGCAATAATCTTGGAAGTCACGTTCACTAAATAAATCCTTACCTTCAAACTCATCAAATGAAATAAGGATATTTCTAGTCCTAAGGATAGAGCCAAATAAAGCAATAAACTTCTTTTGATTATCTTCCCCAATTATTTGTGGCTCTGAAAGTGGGAACAAATCATTAAGTTCTTCTACTTGAGTTACATAGCCAGGTACAATCTTACCCTTGTCATCATCGTAACCAAAGTAATAATCCTTAAAACTCTTAAGAAGAACTATTCCACCTGCTTCTTTATCACCAAACAATGCAATAGCATCGTCTGTACGCTTCTGTAACGGTCTAAAGCATACAATGTTACCGAATGTCTTAATAGAGTTAAGAATACGGTTTGTACGTGAATAAGCCTGAATAAGGCCATGCATCTTTAAGTTTTTATCAACCCAAAGAGTATTAAGTGTTGTAGCATCAAAACCAGTCAAGAACATATTTACTACGATGAGCATATCAAGTTCTTTATTCTTCATACGAAGTGATACATCTTTATAGTAGTTTTGGAACTTATCTCCTGATGTATCATAATTTGTTTTGAACATTTCGTTATAGTCTTTGATTGCTTCTTCTAAGAAGTCTCTCGAACTTTGATCAAGATTGATTGTATCCTCTGAATTCTCTTCGTCAATGATACCATCTGACTCTTCTTCATTAGCACCATAGCTATAAATGATTGCAATATTGAGTTTCTTTGTTGAATCAGCAGCCATCTGCTTTTTAAACTCATTGTAATAGAGTTTAGCAGCTTCAATTGATGCAACAGCAAAGATTGAGTTAAATCCATTAATATACTGCTTTTTCTTTTCTTCAGAAACTTCACGTTTTGCAGATGCTACTTCTGCAATATTTACAAGCTTGTTATAAGCAAATTGCTTTTCATTGTGATAAGTCTTTTGATTGTAGTGATCAAGAATATACTTGGTTACCAAAGTGATACGCTCTGGTGCCATAAATGCCTGTTCTCTATCAATATCAAAGACTTCTTTATCATCGATATCCACTTCCTTGTCCATTGTCTTGATATAATCAACACGGAATGGAAGTACGTTCTTATCGTTAATAGCATCAACAATAGTATATGCATGAAGCTGATCTCCAAATGCCTGTTCGGTTGTTTGGAGATTTACATTTTTACTACCACCAGCATTTAAAGCAAAGATTGGTGTACCAGTAAATCCAAAGAGATGATATTTCTTAAACTTTTTAGTTATTGCCACATGCATATCACCAAATTGGCTACGATGACACTCATCAAAGATAATTACAACACGAGATTGATATACATCATGATCAGGATTGCCTTTAATAAATGTAGATAGTTTCTGGATTGTAGTGATAATAATCTTACAATTAGAATCCTCTAATTGACGTTTGAGTATAGCAGTTGAAGTATTGCTATTTGCAGCACCCTTTTCAAATCTGTCATACTCTTTCATTGTCTGATAGTCCAAGTCTTTTCTATCAACAACAAACAATACTTTATCAATATAAGGCAAGTTTGCAGCAAGACGTGCTGTTTTAAATGAAGTTAATGTTTTACCTGAACCAGTTGTGTGCCAGATATATCCGCCACCTTCAACCTTGCCATATTTCTTGTAGTTATTAGCAATTTCAATTCTGTTCAAAATACGCTCTGTTGCAACAATCTGATATGGTCGCATAACAAGAAGCATATTTTCAGAAGTGAAAATACAGTACTTAGTTAAGATATTAAGAATTGAATGCTTGGAGAAGAATGTCTTTGTAAAGTCAACTAGGTCAGGAATAATCTTGTTATTAGCATCAGCCCAAAAAGAAGTAAATTCGAAACTATTAGAAGTCTTCTCCTTTTTAACCTTACCAGTGCCCTTCTCTTTTACTGCATTATAGCGTGTACTATTCGAATAATACTTGGTATTAGTACCATTAGAGATAACAAAGATTTGAACATACTCATAGAGTCCTGAATTAGCCCAAAAACTATCTCTTTGATATCTTTCAATCTGGTTAAAAGCTTCTCTAATAGCCACTCCTCTACGCTTGAGTTCAATGTGAACAAGAGGCAAACCATTAACAAGCACGGTAACATCATATCTGTTATCATGCTTTGCACCAGAGTCCGCAGAAACTTCATACTGATTAATAACTTGCAAAGAGTTGTTATGAATATTCTTCTTATCAATCAAATAGATATTTTTAGAAGATCCATCATCTCTTTTAAGTACTTGAACATGGTCCTCTTGAATCTTACGAGTTTTTTCAACTATATGCTCATTCGAATTAGCAATAGAATCATTAAAGAATCTCTTCCATTCATCATCAGAGAACTGATAGTTATTTAGAAGTTCAAGTTTAGAACGCAAGTTAGCAATCAAATCATCTTCTTGATGAATCTGGATATACTCATAAGACTGTTCTTGCAAAAGTCGTATAAACTCCTTTTCAAGTTCAGCCTCTGACTGATAAGCATCTGATCGCTTACCCTGTGGTTCATATTCAGTTACAACTGTACTTTCAGCTGTTGAAAGTACAATGTTATATTGACTCATACAGTCAACTCCTTAAAATTGATCCTTGCTCTTTTAATTTCAAATAATTGTTCTTTAGACAAACTACCATCAAAATATATTTTTCTATTAGCCGAATATGCAATAGACCAATTAATTTCGTCAAAAAGATCTTTGTTAATTACTATCACTTTATTATCAATTTTATCCTCTTTATATGAATTTCCATACAACATTAAGCAAAGTTTATTTGTCAATGGAAAAATTACCTTGTCGTATTCCCGACTATCATCTTTTTCCTTCAAAACAAATACAGGAAAATCAGAAGTAAAGAAAGTAAAATTATTTTCAGCAACAGCCAAATTTAATTTCATATCAAGCAAAGGGTTAATTACATAATTAAACAAAATGCTACCTTCATTCAATTCACTAAAGAATGGCAAGCACAACGAAAGCGAAGTGTTTTTGGCTAAATAGTCTTCAATGCCTAAGGTTTCTTTTAAAAACTCATTTGAAGTATTTAAAGTTCTTGGCGACCTCAATATTTGAATAGCAATAAAAGAAAATAAAAGCAAACGATCCTCATCAGATATCACATCATTTTCAGGCAAAATCCCTTTATCTAGTTTAGTAGAAAGAGAATTAATGATAGGACCATATTTTCTCTCTAAAACTGCCAGAATATTTTCTAAATAATTAGGATTAATACGTTCACCTTTTTCATTAAACATTTCATAAAGATTTTTTTCATAGCATTGGCTCTTGATAGGAACTGTCTTCTTAGGAATATAAAAATCACTTAGTTCTAAAAAATAAATATTCTTTTTATCTAAAGAAAAATTTCTCAAATACACTTGTGCAACATAATGTTGTTTCTTCTTAAGATTGTTTGTATGTGAAATATTAATCACCTCAAGGAATAATACATAATTTAGAACAAGTCGTAGATGATATAGCAGAAATAGTAATTTCATTCCACTCGTTTAACAATTTTTCTCTATTGTATTTTACCCAATTAACTGCATATTTTTCTTTTGATTTAGGCAAATTTCCGCAAATTACTTTCGCATCATCAATTGCTATAGAAATTTCAAACTCTCCATATTTAGCATGTAAATGCGGAATAGAGTGATTAGATTCATTTGAATGAATAACAAATGAAATACCATTTTCATTATTAATTTGGCCTCTAATCTCAAAAAGATCAAAAGTTGAATTTATAAATTCTACAATTTCTTTGGGGTATTTTTGTGATTCAATCAACCATTCTTTCATATAATTTCCTTAAAGCTTAATAATTTATCCCTGTAGTATTCATACTGCTTTTGTCTTGCTTCTATTTCAGCAGGCAAACCAACTGCAATATCATTGCAAAGACCGTCAAATTTATCAAGAATAGATACTATTCTTTCTTGTTCGTCTAATGATGGCAACAGTATTACAATATCGTTCAAACTACTTGGTGTTATTTCAATAACCTTTGTTCCATGAGCATATTTTTTCTTTTGCTCAAAGAACATACCTGAATGGAAGTAATATGAAAGATATTTTGCATTTTGGTTATGTTGAATAATAGCCGTATGACCACTAACTGCTATATCCTCGTCACCAAGCCAAGCAACGCAGCTGCAAACATCTTCAACATTTTCGCTTGTAACAGCCATTATTATATCATTTGTCTTAGCAAGTTTTGATTTATCAAAAATCTCTTTAGAGAGATGTGTCAAAACGGTTTTTGTATAAACACCAAAGTGAGTATACATTTGGCCATAATGAATACAAGGACATCCTTCTTCAACAAAATCTTTCTTTTGGAAGTTACCGCCACGAATAATTGTTGCAATTTCCCCTAATTTAACAGGAGCAAATCCAAATACATACTGCAACAACTTAATTTCGCTCATCCGAGCGACGCCTGCTCTCTCTCTCTCTCTCTCTCTCTCTCTCTCTCTCTCTCTACATTAACAGTTTGTGAACTGTCAGCAAAGTCAAGAAGCAAATCACGATAATACTCATATTGCTTTTGTCTAGCGTCAAATTCTGCTGGAAGTCCAATATTTAAGTCATTACATATTTTTTCAAAATTATCAAGTACATTAGCATACCGTTCTTGTACATCAAGTGAAGGTAAAGGTATTACTATCTGTTCAATAGATGGAACATTTGAATGAACTACTTTACTTTTAACTTTACCCTTACTCTTTTGTTCTCTTGCCAATGAAGTGTTAAGAACATGAGCAAGATAACGAGGATTTTGATTATGTTTCATTACTACAATATCTCCGCCAGCAAGACATTTGTCATGTCCTACATAAGCTATAGATTTTGCAATATCTTCAACACTTTCGCCAGTAATAGCAAACAAAATGTCCCCATATTCAAAATATTTAGGATTAGGCACATACTCTTCTTTTGTATAAGAAACGCACTTATCAAACCAAGTGTTATATGTAGTATAAATTTCACCATATCTAACGCACGGAATACCCGTTTCGGTTACTTGATCTCGCTTTATCCCAGCACCTCTATAAATAGAAGTAGCAATATCCTTTAACTTAACCATAGGAATATCAATATTAGGTTTTAATAATTCATCCCTATAATATTCATACTGTTGTTTTCTAGCTGTAAGCTCCGCTGTAAGCTCCGCTGTAAGTAACGTGAAAGAGTCCAATATACGGACTATTTCACGTTGTACCTCCAACGGAGGTACGGGGATAGTTAACGCCTTGAAGTTTGTTTTATTGAATTTTGTTTGACCCGTCGGAGATATGATTTTTGCTAATTTTTTCTGAAATTCAGCTGCAGAAAAAACATGAAATAAAAATCTATTATCCACCGAGCTGCTTCTTACCCAAATTGCATTTGGTCCTAAAACATTATTTGTATGCGGAAGTATCTCCGGCGTCACATAATACACCTCTCCGCAATTACCAACATTAGGTAATACTAAGCCCTCAACATTCAAATTAACTCTCCAAAGATAATTAAATGCATGTTCATCAACATAAATAAACTTTTCTGGATTTTCAAATTTACTTTTTAAATCAGTAGTTCTTATTAGTTGTGCATATCCTACTCTCTTATTAATATATTTGACATTCTTTGCAACATCTGCGAACGAACCAGCTGCAGTGTAGTCGGTAATTGTTTCACAGATTTCACTGATGTTTTTATATTCCACACCATCAGGGCATAATTTCTGAAGTAATTCGACTAATTTGCTCATACGTTACACCTCAATTTCTGCAATTATCTCTTCAATTGCTTTTCTTAAGGTTTCTTCACGAGCGACAATTTCTTTAATTTGATTATTAAGTTCAACAATATCAATCTTTTCTCTTGTATCTTCTTGTTCAACATATGTTGAAACAGAAAGGTTATAAGAGTTTTCTTCTACTTCACTATAATCAACAAGTTTTGAAACATAATCTTTATCTTCACGATTTGTAAAGATATCAACTATATTCTTGATATTCTCATCAGAAAGTCTGTTGTTGTTAGTAACCTTAATGCACTCTTTAGATGCATCAATGAAGAGAATCTTGTTATCTGACTTATTCTTCTTAAGTACCATAATGCAAGTTGCAATAGAAGTACCAAAGAAGAGATTATCAGGCAACTGAATAACACAATCTACGAAGTTGTTATCAACAAGATACTTTCTAATCTTTTGCTCTGCACCACCACGGTACATAATACCTGGGAAACATACAATAGATGCCGTACCATTTGTTGCAAGCCAAGAAAGACTATGCATAATAAATGCAAGATCTGCCTTTGACTTTGGAGCTAATACACCTGCAGGTGCAAAACGTGGATCATTTATGAGAAGTGGGTTTTCATCACCCTCCCACTTAATTGAATAAGGAGGATTTGAAACAATTACTTCAAATGGCTCATCATCCCAGTGCTGTGGGCTAATAAGAGTATCTTCACAAGCAATATTGAACTTGTCGTAGTCAATATCATGAAGGAACATATTTATACGACAAAGGTTGTATGTTGTAATATTAATCTCTTGGCCATAGAAACCTTGACGGACTTTATCTTTACCTAGTATTTTTGCTGATTTAAGGAGAAGAGAACCAGAACCGCATGCTGGGTCATAGACTTTGTTTACTTCTGTCTTACCAACTGTAGCAAGTCGTGTAAGCAATTCGGATACATCCTGTGGTGTATAGAATTCACCGCCACTCTTACCTGCATTAGAAGCATACATAGTCATAAGATACTCATATGCATCACCAAAGGCATCTATTTGATTATCTTGGTAATTACCTAGTTTCAAATCACCAATGCCATTAAGGATCTTAACAAGCTTATCATTACGTTTGGCAACAGTCGCACCAAGTTTATTACTATTTACATCGATATCATCAAATAGTCCGGAGAAGTCTGCTTCACTTTCTGAACCTTTTGCAGAATCTTCGATATTTCTAAAAACTCGCTCAAGAGTTTCATTTAAGTTGTCATCTTTATCAGCAACTTTACGAATATTAACAAACAACTCTGATGGCAAAATAAAGAAACCTTTAGTATTAATCAAATCGGCCTTTGCAGCTATTGCCTCATCATCCGAAAGCTTTGCATAGTCAAAGTTAGGATTTAATTGTTGCTCATTAGCATTGATATAGTTTGTTAGATTTTCAGAAATATAGCGATAGAACATAAAGCCTAAAATATAAGACTTAAAGTCCCAGCCATCTACAGATCCTCTCAAATCATCTGCAATGGCCCATATTGCTCTATGAAGTTCGTCACGTTCTCTGTTGTCCATATTAGTTCCCCTTTAAATATTGTAATCAATATTATACTACAAAAACGTACCATTCGTCCACTACGAGTGGCAACGAATAATCCAACGAATGGTCACCAAAAGTTCTACCACCGCACTATTATTTTACTATCAGTGGTGTCCGATAAATGACTCAAAGCAAAAGCCCGTCGCAGTAGTAAAGCGACGGGCTCATTTAATACATTCAATCAAACAACATGATTCACAACTTTATACAGCAAATTTTCAAGTGTGGCTTCATCCCAAAGGTCAACATCAGCCGACTCAGCAAGTTCTATCGCACTAGGCGTAAATGC